>NZ_JBIWAE010000012.1:0-238568 GCF_044759865.1 Streptomyces sp. NPDC099050
GACGGAGGCGCAGCGAACTCCGGCGCTTCGCGCCTCCGCTCAAGGATGCGTTTCCCTCCCCGGCTGAAGCCGGGGATACCCACGCAAGATCAGGGATGGAATCGTCCTAATTGATGCTTGACCGATCAACCTTCGGCACGTAGCTTCTACCGCACCAACTCGTGAGCCACTGGAAGGGGGCGAAGCCGGATGTCCACCATCTCCGCACCGCTTCGCCTCACCCACCAGACCGCCTGGGCTCCGGGTCGAGTGGCACACGGCTGCTGAAGCGGCCCTTCCCCGGCGTGCCCTTTCGCGGCCCCGGGGGTTTTTCGTACCACCATCTCCTTCACCACCCCTGCCAGGCTTACGGCACTTCGTTGTGTGCCGATCTGTCGCGCTCCCGGTTATCGAGCCGCGACCACTGAACGAGAAAGCTCCTGCACATGGCGACTAGCACAGTCCGATCGACCGCGCCCCGGAACGGGGACGCACCGTGGTAGCGGCGCGCATCACGGTCAACGGGAAAGAGACACCGATCGCTCCGGCCGCAGCCCACACCACGGTGCTGGACTTCCTGCGCGACCGCGGCCTCACCGGCACCAAGGAGGGCTGCGCCGAGGGTGAATGCGGTGCCTGTTCGGTGCTGGTGGCCCGGCCCGGGGTGAACAAGCCCACCGACTGGGTGGCGGTCAACGCCTGCCTGGTTCCGGCCCTGGCGCTCGACGGTCAGGAGGTCGTCACCTCCGAGGGCCTCGCCACCGTCGACGCTTCCGGCGCGGCGACCGCACTGCACCCCGTACAGCAGGAGATGGCCGTCCGCGGCGGCTCCCAATGCGGTTACTGCACACCGGGGTTCATCTGCAGCATGGCCTCCGAGTACTACCGGCCGGACCGCTGCGCACACGCGGACACGGCCGCGGACACGGCCGCGGACACGGTCGCGGACCCGGCTCACGCCATCGACTCCGACTCCGATTCCCACGCCGACTCCGAGCACGGGCCGAACGGCTTCGACCTGCACGCGCTGAGCGGGAACCTCTGCCGCTGCACCGGCTACCGCCCCATCCGTGACGCTGCGTTCGCCGTCGGCGCGCCCGCCGAGGACGACGCCTTGGCACAGCGTCGCGAGCAGTCCCCGCCCGAAGCCGTCGCCACCGAATACACCCGGGGCGACAGCGCGTTCCTGCGGCCCGGCACGCTCGCGGAGACGGTGCGTCTGCTGCGCGAGCGGCCCGAGGCCGTGGTGGTCGCCGGCAGTACCGACTGGGGCGTGGAGGTGAACATCCGCTCCCGCCGGGCGGGTTGCGTGGTCGCGGTCGACCGGCTGCCCGAACTGCGGGAACTGCGCGTGGAGTCCGACCACATCGAGATCGGAGCGGCGCAGACGCTGACCGAGATCGAACGCCGCCTCGACGGCAGCGTCCCGCTCCTGGCGGAGCTCTTCCCGCAGTTCGCGTCCCGGCTGATCCGCAACAGTGCGACCCTCGGCGGCAACCTGGGCACCGGCTCCCCCATCGGCGACAGCCCGCCGGTGCTGCTCGCGCTGGAGGCCTCGCTGCTGCTGGCCGGCGCCGATGGCGAGCGCGAGGTCCCCCTGGCCGAGTACTTCACCGGCTACCGGCAGAGCGTGCGCCGCCCCGGCGAACTGATCCGCGCGGTGCGCGTTCCGCTGCCGCTGTCGCCGGTCACCGCCTTCCACAAGATCGCCAAGCGGCGCTTCGACGACATCTCCAGCGTGGCGGTCGCCTTCGCCCTCGACATCGAGGACGGGATCGTCCGCAAGGCGCGGATCGGCCTGGGCGGCGTGGCCGCCACTCCGATCCGCGCTCTCACCACCGAGGCCGCCCTGGAGGGCAAGGCCTGGACGGCCGAGACCGTCGAGGCCGCGGCCCGGGTCCTGCGGGCCGAAGGCACCCCGATGGACGACCACCGCGCCAGCGCCCTCTACCGCTCCGCGATGCTCGGCCAGAGCCTGAACAAGCTGTACGCGCAAACCACCGAGGCGGTGTCGTCATGAGCCAGTTGTCCGAGCGTCCCGAAAAGCCCGTCGTCGGTCTGTCGATGCCGCACGAGAGTGCGAACCTGCACGTCACCGGAGCGGCGCTCTACACCGACGACCTGGTCCACCGCACCAAGGACGTCCTGCACGCCTACCCGGTCCAGGTCATGAAGGCCCACGGCAGGATCACGGCGCTGCGCACCGAGCCCGCGCTGGCCGTGCCGGGCGTGGTCCGCGTACTGACGGGGGCCGACGTGCCCGGCGTCAACGACGCCGGGATGAAGCACGACGAACCGCTGTTCCCCGACACGGTCATGTTCCACGGCCACGCGGTCGCCTGGGTCCTGGGCGAGAGCGTGGAGGCGGCCCGCCTCGGTGCGGCGGCCGTCGAGGTGGAACTCGACGAAGAACCCTCCGTGATCACCTTGCGGGAGGCGATCGAGAGCGAGAACTTCCACGGCGCCCGGCCCCGGATGGAGACCGGTGACGTCGAGGCCGGCTTCGAGGACTCCGCACACGTGTTCTCCGGGGAGTTCCAGTTCTCCGACCAGGAACACTTCTATCTCGAAACGCACGCGGCGCTCGCCCTCCTGGACGAGAACGGGCAGATGTTCGTCCAGAGCAGCACCCAGCATCCCTCGGAGACCCAGGAGATCGTCGCCCACGTACTCGGCCTGCACAGTCACGAGGTGACCGTGCAGTGCCTGCGGATGGGCGGCGGCTTCGGCGGCAAGGAGATGCAGCCGCACGGGTTCGCGGCGGTGGCCGCGCTCGGCGCCAGGCTCACCGGCCGGCCGGTCCGGGTACGGCTCAACCGGACCCAGGACCTGACCATGTCCGGCAAGCGCCACGGGTTCCACGCCACGTGGAAGATCGGCTTCGACGCCGAGGGCCGCATCCAGGCCCTGGACGCCACCCTGACCGCCGACGGCGGCTGGAGCCTGGACCTGTCCGAGCCCGTGGTGGCCCGCGCGCTCTGCCACATCGACAACACCTACTGGATCCCCAACGCCCGCGTCGCCGGCCGCATCGCCAAGACCAACAAGGTCTCCAACACCGCCTTCCGCGGTTTCGGCGGACCCCAGGGCATGCTGGTGATCGAGGACATCATGGGCCGCTGCGCGCCGCTGCTCGGCCTGGATCCGATGGAGCTGCGCGAGCGCAACTTCTACCGGCAGGGCCAGTCGACGCCGTACGGGCAGCCGGTCCCCCACCCCGAGCGGATCTCCGCCATCTGGCAGCAGGTCCGGGAGGACGCCGCCCTGGCCGATCGCCGGCGCGAGATCGCGGCCTTCAACGCCGCGCACCCGCACACCAAGCGGGCGCTCGCGATGACCGGGATCAAGTTCGGCATCTCCTTCAACCTCACCGCCTTCAACCAGGCCGGCGCGCTGGTGCTGGTCTACAAGGACGGCTCCGTCCTGATCAACCACGGCGGCACCGAGATGGGCCAGGGCCTGCACACCAAGATGCTGCAGGTGGCCGCGACCACGCTCGGCATCCCGCTGCACAAGGTACGGCTGGCCCCGACGCGCACCGACAAGGTGCCCAACACCTCGGCGACCGCCGCCAGTGCGGGTGCGGACCTCAACGGCGCGGCGGTGAAGAACGCCTGCGAGCAGATCCGCGAGCGGCTGCTCCAGGTGGCCGGCACGCAGCTGGGTACGAACGCCTCGGACGTGCGCATCGTCGAGGGCGTCGCGCGCGCCCTGGGCGTCGACAAGGAGCTGGCCTGGGACGACCTGGTCCGTACCGCCTACTTCCAGCGGGTCCAGCTCTCGGCGGCCGGCTTCTACCGGACCGAGGGCCTGCACTGGGACGCGAAGGCGTTCCACGGCTCGCCGTTCAAGTACTTCTCCTACGGGGCCGCCGCGACCGAGGTGGAAGTGGACGGCTTCACCGGCGCGTACCGGATCCGGCGCGTGGACATCGTCCACGATGTGGGCGACAGCCTCTCGCCGATGATCGACATCGGTCAGGTCGAGGGCGGTTTCGTCCAGGGCGCGGGCTGGCTGACGCTGGAGGACATGCGCTGGGACTCCGGCGACGGCCCGAACCGCGGCCGGCTGCTGACCCAGGCCGCGAGCACCTACAAGCTGCCGAGCTTCTCGGAGATGCCCGAGGAGTTCAACGTCAGGCTGATGGAGAACGCCACCGAGGAGGGCGCGGTCTACGGGTCCAAGGCGGTCGGCGAGCCCCCGCTGATGCTGGCCTTCTCGGTGCGGGAGGCCCTGCGGCAGGCGGCCGCGGAGTTCGGGCCCGCCGGAATCAGCGTGGAGCTCGCCTCGCCGGCCACGCCGGAAGCGGTGTACTGGGCGATCGAAGGAGCCCGCCGGGGCGGGCGGTCGTCCGAAGGCATCGGGGTCCGTGCCGGTGCCGGTGCCGATGCAGGCGCCGATGCAGGCGCCTTGAGCGATGTCTGACATGAGCTGGGTCGCCGCGGTCGCGCGGTTGCGGGCACGCCGGGAACCCGGTGTGCTCGTGACCGTCGCGACCGTGCGCGGCCACGCGCCCCGTCGGGCCGGTGCCAAGCTCGTCGTGGGGCGGACCGGGACCTGGGGGTCGATCGGCGGGGGCAACATCGAGGCCGTCGCCATCGACCGGGCGCGCGAGCTGAACGGCGCGGCCGATCCGGAGCCGGAGCTGATGGAGTTCGCCCTGAACGACAAGGTCACCAGCCGGCACGGCGTGCAGTGCTGCGGCGGGGCCGTCACCGTGCTGCTCGAACCGCTGCCGGTGGTCCAGGCGGTGGCCGTTTTCGGCGTCGGGCACGTCGGGCTGGAACTGGCGCGCATCCTGGCCCGTCAGGACCTCGACCTGCACCTCGTCGACAGCCGCCCCGACATGCTGGCCGAAGAACGGCTCGGCGTGCTGGCCGACGCGGTGGCGCAGGTCCACGTCCACCACACCCCGCTGCTGCCGGAAACGGTGCTCGGGGAGCTGCCGCCCGGCACCCACGTGCTGATCATGACGCACGATCACGCCGAGGACGCCGCGCTGTGCGACGCCGCCCTGCGCACCGACGGTCTCGGCTCCATCGGCCTGATCGGCTCGTCCGCGAAGTGGTCGCGGTTCCGGCAGCGCCTGGCGGCGGAGGGTGGTCACGACGCCGGCACCATCGACCGGATCACGAGCCCGATCGGACTGGCCGACATCACCGGAAAGGAGCCCGCCACGATCGCGGTCAGCGTCGCGGCGGACCTGCTCCGCACCTTCGAACAGGACCGCCACTGGGCGGTCCCGAGCACCCTTGCCGAGGTGCCGTACCCCACGGTCGCCGGCAGCGCGTGAGTCCTCGCGGGCGCACGCGCCGCCCGCGCCGGCGGGCGGGCCGAGCCGGGCCGGGAGGCTCCGTACGCTCAGTTCGCGGCGGCCCGCACCGGGCGCCTGAGCAGGTAACCGGCCGCGCCCACGACGAGCACCGCCATGCAGGCGATGAACACCAGTCCCGCGCCCTCGAGCCCGAGGGGGCCCTCCAGCAGTCCCACGCCGATCACCGGCAGCGAGATGCCCGTGTACGCCACCAGGAACAGCGTGGAGATCACGGCTGCCCGCTGGTCGGCGGGTGACGCCCCGGCCACCGCGGACAGGGCCCCTCGGAAGGCCAGCCCCTGCCCGAGTCCGCCGACGAGCGCGCTCAGCACCACCAGCGCCAGCAGGTCCCACCACAGCGCGCCCGCGAGCAGCGCCAGTCCCGCGAGCAGCACGGCGCACCCCAGCGGCAGCGAGCGCTCCACCCCGACGCGGCCGACGGCCAGCTGCCCGGCGGTGGAGGCGAAGAAGGCCAGGGCGACCACCAGCCCGCTCACGGCCCGGTTGTGCACGTCCAGGGACTCCGCGAGGAACGCCGGGCTGACGGAGGTGAACACCCCGAACAAGGCGAAGCCCACGAACGCGGCGGTCGCGGCCGGCCCGAACACCGCCCGGACCTGCGGGGGCAGCGCGGGCCGCTGCGGTCGTACGGTGCTCAGCGCCCGGCGCTCGCGCACGGTCTCCGGGAGGATCAGCAGGATGACGGCCGCGCCCGCCACGAGCCCGAGGTGCACCACGAAGGGCAGGTACAGCGGCCAGGAGGCGTACTCCGCGAGGACCCCGGCGAGCAGCGGGCCGCAGCCCAGTCCGCCCATGTTGGCGGCCGTCGCGACGAAGGTGGCCCGTGAGGCACCGCCGGGCGGTGCCAGCTCCATCACGTACGCCGTGGCGGCCCCGGTGAACAGGCCGGCGGACAGACCGGACAGCAGCCGTCCCGCGTACAGCCAGGGCATCCCGTCGGCGCACAGGAAGCAGACGGCGCTCGCCGCGGCGAAGCCCAGTCCCGCCAGCAGCACCGGCCGCCGGCCCACGGCGTCGGAGGCGTTGCCCGCCAGCAGCAGGACGCCGATCACCCCGAAGGCGTACACGGCGTACACCACGGTGACCATCAGCGCGGAGAAGCCGAACTTCTCCTGGTAGAGCCCGTAGAGGGGGGTCGGCAGCGTGGTGCCGGCCATGCAGACGGCGAACACCGCCCCGCTCAGCAGGGTCGGGCTCCACCCTTGTCGATCAAGGTCCATGCCGCCGACCGTATCCCGTGGGGAGCCCGGGGCCAGCGTCAGTACACCAGCTTGTAGGTCACGTCCTTGGGGACCGGTTCCGGTGCGGTGTCGGTGTAGAGGAGCCGGATCGTGGTGAAGCGGCGGAGGTCGGGGTGCTCGGGCCAGGGCTGCGGATCGCCCAGGGTCACCGTGACCGGGTAGGCCCGGAAGCGGCCGGCAGCGCAGTACGGGCGGCAGTCGTTGACCATGTCGGTGCCGGTGGCCGTGGCGCTGGCCGGCCCCCAGGTGTTCCAGCGGAGCCGGACGAGCCGGTTGTTCCCGTCGCCGCAGGCGAGGAGGTACTCGGCGGGGCGCATCTGGGCCTGCGAGAAGCAGTCGACGACCACGACCGGATCCGGGGCCGGGTCCCGGGCGGGCTCCCGGGCCGGTGCCGCGGAGGCCGGGAGCACGGCGGCCGTCATCGCCGCCACCGCGCACAGCAGGGTGGCCGTCCGCGCCGTGCGCCGGGATGCGTGTGCGGGGCGCTCACCTGCGGAAACGTTCACGGAAGACCTTCCTTGCCCTTGCCCTTGCCGCTGTGCCCGGCTCCGGCACCACCGGCGTCTTCCCAGCTTCCCCCATGGGGGTGGAGCGCGCACCCGCGGGAACCGCGGGCGCGCGTCCTCACTTGCGCAGCAGGGCGCAGACGAAGTCCTCCTGGACCTCCCGGACCTGTTCGAGCAGGTCCGGATTGATGGTGAGGGACGTCTGCGTGGTGATCGAGAAGGTCAACGACCGCCGGCCGTCCGCCGTGGCCGCGACGAGCTGCGTGTAACCGGCCGTGTTGCCGGTGTGGCCGTAAACCGTTCCGCAGCGGGTGGTGTAGCGGAAGATCGCCAGGCCCGCCTCGGTGCGGCCGGGGCCGGGGGGCTGGGACAGGGCGCCCGGGATGAACCGGAACTGCTGGCGCCGGGTGCGCTCCGAGACGAGGGCGCCGCCCGCGTAGCCCCTGATGAACGCGGTCAGGTCCTTCGGCGTCGAGACGATCCCGCCGGACGCCCAGGCGCCCGAGGCGCCCACGGCCTCGCTGACGTCGACGGGCCCTTCCCGCGGATCGATCTGGTAGCCGTGCAGGAAGGGGGTGGGCAGCCGGTGGCCCTGGGGCAGGCTCGTGGCCCGCAGGCCCAGCGGCTCGTAGACGAGCTCGCGCAGCAGCGTCTCGTACCGGCGTCCGGTGGCGGCCTCGGCCATGAGGGCGACGGCGATGTTGTCGGAGTTGGAGTAGGCGTAGCGGCTGCCCGGCGGGAAGCCGAGGTCCTCGTCGGCTACGAACTCCAGCAGTCGGCGGGAGTCGAAGCGGTGACGGGGGTCCCGGGAGACGATGTCGATGAACGCCCGGGAGGACGAGTAGTCCGGCAACCCGCTGGTGTGATTGAGGAGTTGGCGGAGCGTCACACCATGCCACGCGTCCGGCTGTCCGGGCAGCACCTCGCCGATCGTGTCGTCGAGCCGCAGCCGGCCGCGGTCGACGAGCACGAGGGCCACCGCTCCACTGAAGGCCTTGGCGACGCTGGCGATCCGCATGTGGTCCGTGGCCCGCGGCGGCCGGCCGCTCTCCACGTCGGCCACGCCCGCCCGGAAGACCTCCGTACGGTCGCCGTCGCGCAGGACGGCGATGACCCCCGGGGGCCCGTCGGGCCGCTCCACGAGCTGCCGCAGCTCCTGGTGGAGCGCGCCCCCGGAGGGCGGATTGCGGTCCGCTCCGGCCTGGGCGGGCTGCACGGTGACGGCGAGCAGGGCGCCGCACGCGGCGGTGGCGGCGGCCAGGCGCAGCGACGGACGGATCCGACCGGAGTGGCCGTGCGGGCGTCGGGACACGGAGGTACCTCCCAGGGAAGACGGACGCGGTGGCCCACGATGACAGGGCCCCCACCGCCTCCGGCTGCGACACGGCCGCAGTCCGGTGGGCCGTGGCCCATCCGGCCCTGCCGGGCTCGCGCGCCGTCGGCCCGGCTACCAGACCGGAATGGGTGCGGGCGCCTCCGTGCCGAGGTCGGGTGCGTCGCGGAGTTCCACGGCGGTCCCGGGGCGGTGGAGTTCGAGGATCACCAGGGTGTTCTCGCCTGCGCGCCACAGGGGACCCGGTGCGTACAGGGTCTTCTGCGGGCCGCGCTCCCAGAACCGGCCCAGGGCGAAGCCGTTCAGCCAGACCATGCCCTTGGTCCACCCGGGGAGGGCGATGAACGCGTCGGCCGCGGAGTCCAGTTCGACGGTGACCCGGTGGAAGGACGGGCCGTCGGCGGGCTCGCCGTGGCCGAACGCGAGTCCCGTGAGGTCGTCGAGGGGCAGCGGCCTGATCTCCCAGCCGAACTGGTACTGGTTGTCCAGCCGTACTCCGTCGCGGATGCCCTTGCGATCGGCCAGCAGCGGACCGTAGTTGATCCGCCCCTGGTTCTCCACCAGGATGTCGAGCTCCGCTCCCCCGTCGGGCACGGCGACGGTCAGCGCCGCCTGCGGCTCGTCCCGTTCCAGCAGCCCGATCTCGCGCCCGTCCAGGAAGACCTGGGCCCGGTCGGCGAGTCCGTCGATGCGCAGGGCCGATTCGGGCAGGGGGCCCCGCAGGCGGGTCCGGTAGTGGATCAGGCCCAGGGACTGGCCCGCTTCCTCCATGGTCAGCGGTTCGACGTGGTGAACGGGCTTGGACAGGGCGTCCAGTGAGTCGGCCAGTGAGACGCGCCCGTCCACGGTGAGCAGTTGGGGCGCCACGCGCGGGGGCAGGGCGGGGAGCTCATGGGTGACGGGGGCGGTGTGACGCCCGATGACCTCGCGGAAGAGGTGGAACTTCCGGGTGAGTTCGCCGGCCTCGCCGACGGGGGCGTCGTAGTCGTAGCTGGTCACGTCGGGCTGGTAGGTGGTGCCGTCGTGGTTGGCTCCGTTCCACCAGCCGAAGTTGGTGCCGCCGTGACCCATGTAGATGTTCACCGAGGCACCCGCGGCGAGCAGGCTGTCCAGGGTGGCGGCGGCGTCCTGCGGGTCGCGCGTGTGGTGCGGCTCGCCCCAGTGGTCGAACCAGCCGTGCCAGTACTCCACACAGACCAGCGGCCCTTGCGGCTGGTACGCGCGCAGGGTGGCGAGCGAGCTCTCGGGGCGCGAGCCGAAGGTTCCGGTGGTCAGGACGCCGGGGATGCGGCCGCCGAGCTGGAACCCGTGGTCGGCCCCGTCGGTGGTGAACAGCAGGCAGTCGAGGCCCCGTCGGACCAGGCCGTCGCGGAGGTGCTCCAGATAGCCGGTGTCGTTGCCGAAGCTGCCGTACTCGTTCTCGACGCCCACCGCCACGACCGGCCCGCCCCGGCTGCCGAGGAGGGGGATCAGGACGGGGGCCAGGGTGTCGAACCACGCGTCCACGGCGGCCAGGTACGCGGGGTCGCGGCGGCGGAGCCGCATCGTACGGTCGGCCAGCAGCCATCCGGGCAGTCCGCCGAAGTCCCATTCGGCGCAGATGTAGGGGCCCGGCCGGACGATGACGTCGAGTCCGAGGTCGCCGGCGGTCCGGATGAAGGCCGCGACGTCGTTCGGCCCGTCGAAGGTGAACGCGCCGGGGCTGGGCTCGTGGACGTTCCAGGCCACGTAGGTCTCGACGGTGTTCACGCCCATCGCGCGCAGGCGCAGCAGGCGGTCGGCCCAGAGGCCGGGGTGCACCCGGAAGTAGTGGATGGCCGCGGAAACGATCCGGTGGGGGCGGCCGTTGCGCAGGAAGCCCGTCTCGTCCGTGGTCAGCGTCGTGATCGGCGGCTGCGGTGGCTTCACGTTGGGCGCTCTCTTTCGGTGACTTCAGGTGACGTCCGGGTGACTTCCGGTAGTGCTCGACTCGTCGGCGGACAGGGGCTCCGGCAGGAAGAAGCCCCCGCATAGAAAGCGCTTTCTATGGGCCTCTGATCACGCTAGGCTGAAGCAGCCCGAGGGGTCAAGGGAGATCACATGCGGGAGCGGGTGGAGGAGCGGCACGAGAGGGTGATGCGGCTCGTGCGGGAGCACGGGAGCACGGGAGCGTGAGGCTCCGCGACCTCGCCACCGAGCTCGGGATCCGTGGTCGGCCTCGAAGAACAGCACCGCCGAGGCGCGCTCCGCCGACCGGAGGTCTTCCTCTCGCGCCGGCCTGACCTGTACCGAATCCATCGTCCTACGCTACCGGCCGAGCCGCGCCGAACCACTCCAATAACCGTGCCTGAGCGCACAGTTCGCACTCCCGTCCCGAGTCGCCCGCGCCGCCGACCTGGTGGGTCATTCGGGTGTCCACCGACCGGTGGACAAGAAGTTCAGTCTGCTGGACGTCATGCCCGCCACACCCCGACGCGCATGATCCAAGCATGAACCGACTACCTGTCAGAATCGCCCGATGGAGCGCCCGGCACGCAGGCCGAGCGATCGCCTGCTGGTTCGCCTTCGTCATCCTCTGCCTCGGCACCGGCATCGCCGTCGGCACCCACCAGGCCGCCTCCGAGGACTTCCGTGTCGGCGAGGCCGGCCGCGCCGAAGCGATCGCCGCCGAAGGCGGTCTGGAGCGCAGACCCACCGAGCAGATACTCATCCGCTCCCGGTCCGGCCCCCTGGACCCGGCGGCGGCCGGCGTGGCCGCTCAGGACGTCAGCGAGCGCATGCGCCGACTGCCCGGGGTCGACCGTGTCGCCGCTCCCCTCCGCTCCCGGGACGGCACGGCCCTGATGGTGGCCGTGGTCATGAAGGGCCCCGAGCTGGACGGGAAGAAGAACGTCGTTCCGCTCCTGGAGCAGACCGCGCAGGTGGCCGCCGCCCATCCCGGCCTGATCGTGGAGGAGACCGGCTCCCCCGCCATCAGCAAGGGGGTCAATGACCAGCGGGGCAAGGACCTGGCCCTGTCCGAGCGCCTCACGCTGCCCATCACCCTTGTGACCCTGCTGCTCGTGTTCGGCTCCGTCGTGATGGCGGGCGTCCCGTTGCTCCTCGCGCTCTCCTCGATCGCGGCCGCCCTCGGGCTGTCCATGGTCGCCTCCCATGTCCTGCCCGATCCCGGCGTCGGCACCAACATGATTCTGCTGATCGGGCTCGCCGTCGGTGTCGACTACACCCTCTTCTACCTGGAGCGGGAGCGCGAGGAGCGGGCCCGCGCCCAGGGGCGGCTGAGTTCCGAAGCCCTGGTCGAGCTGGCGGCCGCGACCGCGGGACGGGCCATCGTGGTCTCCGGGCTCGCCGTGATCGTGTCCACCGCTTCCCTCTACCTGGCCACCGACGTCATCTTCTCGTCCCTGGCGACCGGAACCATCCTCGTCGTCGCGGTGGCCGTCGCCAGCTCGCTGACCGTGCTACCCGCGTTGCTGGTGAAGATCGGGCACCGCACCGAGCGCCGGGCGGCCCGCGCCGCGGAACGCCGCGCCCTGCGGGGCGAGCAGCCCCGTGTATCGCTGCCGTGGCCGCGGCGTGCGGGCCGTCGCGGTCACGAAGCCCGCGCGAAGACCGGACGGCTGTCCGGCGCCGTGCTGAGCCCTGCCCGCAAGCGGCCCCTGCTCACCCTGTCCGTTTCCGTTCTCGTCATGCTGGGCCTGGCCGCACCCGCGTTCGGCCTGAAACTGGTCGATCCGGGCCGGGACACCTTCTCCCGGGACATCCCCGCCATGCAGGTCTACGACCGGCTCAACGCGGCCTTCCCCGAACTGACCACCCAGCACCGGGTGAGCGTCCGGTCCACCCCTGAGCGCGCCGGTGAGGTCCGTGAGGCCCTGACGGAGCTCGGCCGGCGCACCCAGAACGATCCGCTCTTCCACAAGACTGCCGAGCCGAAGATCCTCGCCTCGGCCGACGGCCGGATCAGCGTACTTGAGCTGGCCGTTCCGTTCCCCGCCACCTCGCAGGAGGGTGTCGCCTCTCTGACCCGGCTCCGCCATGAGCACCTGCCCGCGACGACCGGCGCGCTGGTGGGAGCCGAGACGGCCGTATCGGGAGACGTGGCCCGTGGCCGTGACTATGTGGATCACGAGAACGGCAAACTCCCCCTGGTCCTCGGGTTCCTGCTGCTGACGACCTTCCTGATGACCCTCTGGGCCTTCCGTTCGGTCGTCATCGCCCTGATCGGGGTGCTCCTCAACCTGCTGTCGGCCGGGGCAGCCCTCGGCGCTCTCGTCGTCACCTTCCAGGGGACATGGGCGGAAGGCCTCCTGGGCTTCGACTCCCTCGGCGCGATCGCCTCCAGGGTCCCGCTGTTCCTCTTCGTCATCCTCTTCGGACTTTCCATGGACTACCAGGTGTTCGTCGTCAGCCGCATCAAGGAGGCGATGGACAACGGGATGACCGCCCGCGAGGCGGTGCTCGACGGCATCAGTCGATCCGCGAAGGTGGTGACCAGTGCGGCCATAGTGATGGTGACGGTGTTCGGTGCCTTCGTCGCCCTGCACCTCACCGAGATGAAGCAGATGGGTTTCTGCCTCGCCCTCGCGGTCCTGCTGGACGCCGTGGTGGTCCGGCTGATGGTCCTTCCGTCGCTGCTGCTCCTCCTCGGGGACCGGGCTTGGCGCCCGCTGCGCCGCGCGCGTCGCAGGCCGCCGGCAGCGCGCGGTGCGGGGAGCCCCGTATCCGCCGTGCGCCCACCGCAGAACGTAGGCTGACGATCATGCTGCAACGGCCCCGGCACGGCGACCCGTTCTGGATATGGATGCTCCACTGGTGGGACATCCTGTCCTGGGCGGTCATCGGACTGCTGATCCTCCTCACCGCCCTCGCCGATCTCCCCGGTGCGGTGAAGTACGGGTCGCTCGTGCTGCTGGCCCTGCTCGCCTCCAGCTACGTGTTCGTCAGGCGGCTGCCCGGGAATCCCGTCCGCGGCGGGTACGCCCACCTGATCGTGCTGATCGTCACCCTGGCGGCCCTCTCGTACCTGCGCGACGGATACGGAGTGCTCTACACCCTGGCCCTGCCGCAGTTCGTCATCTTCGTCGAGAACCTGCGGGCCGCGATCGTCCTCAGCGGCCTGGGCGCCACGGCGATCACCCTCGGCGGCACCCTGAGGCAGGGCTGGAGCGCCGAGCACCTCACCACGAACACCGTCTCCTCCCTCTCCGTCTACGCGGTGAGCGTCCTGATAGCTCTGCTCACCCCGAGGGCACTCGCGGCCCGCGACGAACGGGCCCAGCTTCGAGCGGAGTTGGACAGCGCCCAGATCGACCTGGCCGCGGCCCACCGGGTCCAGGGCGCGGCGCAGGAACGCGAACGCCTCGCCCGGGAGATCCACGACACCCTGGCCCAGGGCTTCGCCTCCATCATCGTGCTGGCGGAGGCGGCCCGCTCCAGTCTGGAGACCGATCCGGTGCGCAGCGCGCAGCAGTTGCTCTCCATCGAGCAGACAGCGCGGGAGAACTTCGCCGAGGCCCGGGTGCTGGTCGGGGCCGCCCCGCAGAGCGGCCTCACACCGGGATCCGTCGCGGCAACCCTGCGCCGGACCCTGGACCGCTTCTCCGAGGACACCGGGCTCCATGTGATCTCCGACCTGGAAGAGGTCGAATGCGACCAGCCGACCCGGATCGCACTGCTGCGCTGCACCCAGGAGTCCCTGGCCAACGTTCGGAAGCACGCCGCCGCCTCGACGGTGGACGTGGTCCTCGCGCAACGGCCGTACGGCGTCGAGCTGGAGATCACCGACGACGGTCAGGGCTTCGCCGTCGAGGACGCCCACGGGTTCGGCCTCGGCGGCATGAGAAAGCGGCTGGCCGAACTCGGCGGGGACCTCACGGTCACCAGCTCCGTCGGGGACGGCACCCGCGTCCTGGCCCTGATCCCCACGAACGATGAGGCATGACATGACCCCAGAACCGTCCCTGCGCGTCGTGGTGGTGGACGACCACACGGTCATGCGCGCCGGAGTCGTCGCCCTGCTGGCCTCGGAACCGACCGTCGAGATCATCGGCGAAGCCGGGGACGGCCGGGCCGCCGTGGACCTGATCGAGCGCCTGCGACCGGACGTCGCACTGATCGACCTGCGGATGCCGGTGCTCGACGGGGCGAGCGCCACGGCCGAGATCGTCGCCGGCCCCGCCCCCACCCGCGTGCTGATCCTGACGACGTACGACACCGACGAGGAGATCGAGCGTGCGGTAGAGGCCGGGGCGATCGGATACCTGCTCAAGGACACCACCCGCGAGCAGCTCGTCGACGCCATCCACTCCGCGGCACGGGGCGAGACCGTCCTGGCCCCCCGGGTCGCGGAGCGGCTGGTGGCCCGGATGCGCAGGCCCGCCGTCGTGCCGTTGACCGCCCGCGAGGTGGACGTGCTGGGCGCGGTCGCGGACGGCCTGTCCAATGCCGAGATCGGCCGGCGTCTGGTCATCGCCGAGGCCACGGTCAAGACCCACCTGCTCAGGGTCTTCGCCAAACTGGACGTCAGCGACCGCACCCACGCGGTGGTCGTGGCCATGCAGCGAGGCCTCCTGGCCCGCCGCTGACCTCACTGAGACCCCAACCCCGCCCCCAACGGCCCTTGACAAAGCGGAAGCTGGGGTTGAAAAAGGGCGGCTCGTTGGCCGAGTTCCCCGCGCGTCAGTGGGCGGACCCTCCGAATTCCGCGTGCTGCGGGTGAAAGGCGTACTCGGCCTCGTCTTCTGACGGCGGGGCCGGGAAGGTGATCTGGCGTGCCTCCGCCCGCGCTTGCACCAGGAGATTCTCGAACTCTTCGTCGGTCATGGGGCTCACCTCGCGGAATTCTCTACGTAGGTGATTCGTAGCGGGGCTACCGCAGGATTGGCCCGCTGTGTCCCCACGGGACAGCGGGGAGGCTCCTCCATGGACCGTCTCGACGGTCGGGGTGTGACTACGGGCCGGACCCCTCGGCAAGAGGTCCGGCCCGTGACTCCCCGGGTCGTGCGCGGGTGTTACTTGGGCATCAGGACGGTGTCGACGATGTAGACGTTGGCGTTGGCGGTCTTGACGTTGCCGCAGACGACGTTGGAGGTGTCGTTGACCTTGTAGGCCTCGCCCGAGCCGTTGGTGGTGAGCTTGGTCTTCTCCAAGGTGTCGAAGGAGCCCGACTCCAGCTGCTTCGGGGTCAGCTTCTCGCCGACCACGTGGTACGTGAGGATCTTGGTGAGGGTGGCCTTGTCGGCGAGGACCTTGTCGAGGTCGGCCTTCGGGATCTTGGCGAAGGCCTCGTTGGTCGGCGCGAACACCGTGATGTTCTGGGCGTTGTTCAGGGTGTCGACGAGCCCGGCCTGCTTCACGGCCGCCACCAGGGTGGACAGCGCCGGGTTGTTGGACGCCGCGGTCGCGACCGGGTCCTTGGCCATCCCGTCGAAGGAGCCGGCGCCGTCGGCGGGAACCCCCGCACAGGCCGGGCCGAACGGCTTGTCCCCGGCCATCGACGCGTCCGGCGTCGCCGGCTGCGAGGCGGCGGGAGCTTCGCTGCTCTTGTCCGCGGAGGATCCGGACGCGGAGTCACTGCCCGAGTCGGAGCAGGCTGACAGAGCGAAAGGCAGAACGGCCGCGGCGGCCACGGCGAGAGCGGTACGACGGAAACGAAGCGTGCTGGACATGTGGAAACTCCTGTTGGTTTTCGAAGGGTTGAGCAGGGAGGAAAGGTCTGGGGCGCCGGCTGGCTCGCGGCCGGTCCGGGCGCGGGTCAACCTGCGGTGACGAAGACGCTGTGCCAACCGCTGGCGCCGTCGGGGATGGTCCGGGTGCGTTCCTCGGTCTGCACCTGGCCGGTTCCGTCGGTGGCGCGGACGGTGAGGGTGTGGCCGCCGGGTGTGGTCTTCCAGGGGTAGGACCACTGGCGCCAGGTATCGACGGTGGCCTGGGGGGCGAGGTCCGCGTCCTGCCACGGTCCGTCGTCGATGCGGACTTCGACGCGCCGGATGCCGCGGCGCTGAGCCCAGGCGACGCCGGCGATCATGACGGTCTCGCCGGTGGGCCGGGCAAAGGGTTTGGGGGTGTCGATGCGCGCCTGCGTCTTGATCGGCGCCTTGCGGGCCCACTTGCGCTTGACCCAGTACGCGTCGTAGGAGTCGAAGGTCGTGAGCTCGATGTCCTCGATCCACTTGCAGGCGGACACGTAGCCGTAGAGACCGGGCACGAGCATCCGGACGGGGAAACCGTGCTCGAACGGCAGCGGCTCACCGTTCATGGCCACGGCCAGGATCGCGTCGCGTCCGTCCATGACGTCCTCGACGGGCGAGCCCAGGGTCATACCGTCCACCGAGCGGGCGATCAGCTGATCGGCCTTGCCGCCCTGGGACGGCGGTGTGACCCCGCACTCACGGAGCAGGTCGTCCAGGCGTACGCCGAGCCAGCGTGCGTGGCCGATGTAAGGACCGCCGACCTCATTGGACACACAGGTCAAGGTGATGTCCCGCTCGATGAGCGGACGGTCCAAGAGGTCCTGGAAGGTATAGGTACGGGAACGGGTGACGCCCTTTCCGTGGACGCGGAGCCGCCACGTGTCGCTGTCGATCCTGGGGACGACCAGAGCGGTGTCCACGCGGTAGAAGTCCTTGTTGGGGGTGGTGAAGGAGCTGATGCCCTCCGCCTTCAGCTGGACTCCCCTCGGGAGGGGCGGTGCCGGGGAGGAGGGGGCGGGCAGCTCGACGGCGGACCGGGAGGCGACGGCGCCCTGGGCGCGCCGGCCGGTCAGGGTGCGGCCCAGGGCGCCCGCGCCGGTCGCGGCGACGGCCGTGACGGACGCGGCGAAGAGGAAGCCGCGCCGCGACCAGCCATCGGAGCCGGCTTCGGCGGCAGGTGTGCGCGAGAGCTTCCCGGCGAGGAAGTACAGGATCGCGGCTCCCGCGGCGGCGCCCGCCATCGAAGGCAGGACATCCCCGAATCCGCCGGTGTCGGGGCGGCTCAGCGCGGCTACCGCGCCGATGAGGCCGAAGAGGAGGACGCCGGCGGCTCCGGTGCGCCGGTGGCGCAGGGAGAGGATCCCGAGGACGACGCCGAGGAACCCGAGGACGGCGAGGATGCCGAGCTGGAGGACCAGCTTGTCGCTCTCGCCGAAGGTGCGGATCGCGAAGTCCTTCACCGCGGCGGGCGTCCTGTCGATGGCGGCGCCGCCGACCACCGTCACCGGTCCGGCCTGCGGCCGCACCACGGATGCCACGAGCTCTGCCACCGCCAGGGCCGTGTAACCGGCCAGGAGGCCGGACACGGCGCCGAGTGCGCCGCGGATGAGGGACTTGCGGTAGGTGCTCACACCCTCCATTCGCTGTGCTCCGTCCGGCGGATTGGTCCCTTCTCGGAAGAGGCTCTTCTGCCGGATGGGGCGGGTACCGAGGGTGACGGTGCCGACCGCCGACCGCGGCCCGGGCCGGTCAGGCGGGCAGGCTGAGCAGCACGAGGGGGCTGGTGGTGGGCTGCGGTGATCCGCCGTCGGGCTCCAGGGTCAGTCCCACCGCGCGTGCCCGGCCGGGGTCGCCCTGCATGAGGACGGTGCCGTCGTGGTCGATGAGTCCGGCCGGCCGCATCGTGCCGTGGTCGTCGAACCACAGCTGGTAGGTCTTCCCGGCGGGCGCCGACGCCAGTCCGGTGGCGGCGAACACGGACTTTCCCAGCCGTGCGGAGGTGGCCACGGAGGTGGTGGCTCCGGTGCTGGTGCGGCCGTGCACGGTGCGGGTATCGGGGGCGGCCAGCACGGCTGACACGTCCCGGACCTGCTCCTGTGCGCGGTGGGCTTGTGTCCGTGCTTGCTGGAGTTGCTGGTGCTGCCAGATCGCGACCCCGCCGAGGGAGGCTGCCGCAGCGATGCTGGCCGCGACGGCGAGCGGCCCGATCCGGCGCGTGAAGGCTGACAGCAGCCTCACCGGCCGCTCCGCGCGGGTGGGAGGGGGCAGTTGACGGACGCCGTCGATGCGGTGCATGACCGCATGCTTCATCGGGGCGGGTGCGGGGAGGCTGACCGCTCCGGCGAGGCGGGCGGCGGCGGCTGAGAACCCGGCGACTTCCCGGGCGCAGGGCTCGCAGCGTTCGAGGTGGGCGGTGAAGGCAAGGTGTTCTGGACCGGTGAGAGCGTCCAGGGCAAAGGCGCCGGTCAGGGCATGCAGGTCTTGGGCCTGTTTCATGTGGTCACCCCCATGCAGTCGCGCAGACGGATCAGTCCGTCGCGCATTCGGGTCTTGATGGTGGGCAGGGGCGCTTGGAGGGACTCGGCGACTTCACGGTAGGTGAGTCCCCGGTAGTAGGCCAGGGTCACGGCCTGGCGCTGGAGTTCGGTCAATGCGGCCATGCAACGGCGTACCTGCTCGCTCTCCAGGCGGGTTTCGACCTGCTCGGAGACCTCGTCGAAGGACGTCTGCCGGTCGCGAATCGCGCCGGCCTGGTCACGGTTGGCGGCGGCCTGGGCCGAACGGACCCGGTCGACGGCGCGGCGGTGCGCGATGGTCGCCGCCCAGGTCATCACGGAACCCTGCTCAGGGCGGTAGCGGGCAGCCTGTCGCCACAGGTCGATCATGACTTCCTGGGCCACCTCTTCCGACTGGGCCCGGTCGCGGACGACTTTGACGACGATGCCGAACACGGTGCTGGACACGGCGTCGTAGATGAGCGAGAAGGCGTCCTTGTCTCCGCGACTCACCGCTTCCATCACGTCCTCGAGGCGCTTGCCGCCGGGTTCGGGGCGCCTGCCGCCGGGTTCGGGGCCGTCGAAGGCCGGACGCGGCCTCAAAGGTGTCCCCCGCCGCATCGTGCGGTCTTCCGCTGTAAGGGCCCGTCGTGGGTACGTGGTGGCATGAACGGTCCTTCGCTGGCGATCAGGTGCATCAGGTGCCGACCCCGTCCGGGAGCCGCAAGGGGCCGGCCTCGTTTGTCCGGTACTGCCTTGGCCATTCTTCGTAGCGGGTGCCCCGACGGCTTGGATCCGTCGCGTTCCGTCCGGCAATCGCATGCACCAGGTCATCCGATCGAGCGAACCGGGCCGCCGACCGAGCGCCGGTGGACCGGCACACCATGCCGGGCTCCCGTCGCCCTCCCATCACTCGACACTCGGCACGCAGCCAATCCGCGGCACCGTCCGCTGCGAAGTACGGGTGAAGCCGCTGTGCCCGGCGGCGTGTCGAGTGGCGGGAGCGGTCGTGGTGGAACAACGGAAGGTGGCGGTGATCGGCGGTGGCGTGGCAGGCCTGACGGCCGCCCACGTCCTGTCGTCGACATCCGAGGTCACCCTCTACGAGGCCGACGGCCGGCTGGGCGGGCACGCTCATACCCACGACCTCGCCGGCCCCGCCGGGCAGGTCTTCGCGGTGGACTCCGGTTTCATCGTGCACAACGAGCGCACCTACCCGACGCTCCTGCGGCTCTTCCGCGAACTGGACATCACCACCCAGGACGCCGAGATGAGCCTGTCGGTGCGGTGCGACGGCTGCGGTCTCGAGTACGCGGGCGCGCGCGGGCCGAGGGCGCTCTTCACCGGGCGGGCGGCGTTGCGCGGCCGCTACCTGCGGCTGCTCGCGGAGGTGCCCGTCTTCCACCGCGGGGCCCGGCGGCTCCTCGCGAACCCGGCTTCCCGCCACCTCACGTTCGGCGACTTCCTGCGCGCGGGAGGGTTCTCCGACTACTTCGTGAGCCACTTCGCCCTCCCGCTGGTGTCCGCGGTGTGGTCGTGTCCCGCCCGGATCGCCCTGTCCTACCCGGCCTCCTACCTCTTCACCTTCCTCGACCACCACGGCCTCCTGTCCGTGACCGGCTCCCCGCGGTGGAAGACCGTCACCGGCGGCTCGGGCGCCTACGTGAACGCCGCCGCCAAACGCCTGCACCGGATCAGGACCTCCAGCCCCGTGGCCGCGGTCCGCCGGGACGTCCGGGGCGCCGCGGTCACCACCGCCGACGGCGCCACCGGCGGCTATGACGCGGTCGTGATCGCCACCCACCCCGACCAGGCACTGCGGATGCTCACCGACCCCACCGCGGACGAACGGCGTCTCCTCGGCGCCTTCCGGTACTCGCGCAACCCCACCGTCCTGCACACCGACACCAGCCTGCTGCCCCGCTCGCCCCGCGCGCGAGCCTGCTGGAACTACCACCTGCCCCACTGCGCCCCGTCCGCGGAGGGGGTCCGGCTCAGCTATGACATGAGGCGCCTCCAGAACCTCCCCGAGGGCGCCGATTACGTGGTCACGCTGGGCGCCGAGGACCGAGTCGACCCGGCCCTCGTGGTGGAGCGGATGGTCTACGAGCACCCCGTCTACACCCCCTCGTCGGTGGCGGCCCAGAAGGAACTGCCGCGCCTGAACACGCGGGTGACCGCCTATGCGGGGGCGTGGCAGGGCTGGGGGTTCCACGAGGACGGCTGCCGCTCCGGAGTCGCCGCGGCCGGCGCCCTGGGAGTGGACTGGTGACCTGGGGCGCGCCGGTGGCCGCGGTGCCGTACGGGTGCGTGGTCGCGCACGCCCGCCCCGTCACCGCCCGCGCCCCGTCGGGGTCGCAGCCCGCCGGCCGTGGTCGGCCGCCGCCGCGTGGGCCGCGATCCGGCGTCACGCCATCCGCCTCATGGTGCGCGGTCCGACCCTCCAGCCCCGTCCCCCGTACGTCCCCCGTCCCCCTCCCACGTACGTCCCGTACGTCCCGTAGAAAGGCATGCTTCCGTGAGCCGCCCCACCACCACCCCTCACGACCGCGCGCGGAGGTCCGAGCGCGGCCCCGTCGTGCCCCCGCAGTCCCGCAGGGCCGCCCAGGCACCGTCCGCACTGTCGGACCGGGTCGAGGTGGACGCCGCCCTGTGGCCGGACGTGGCCCGTCCGCCGTCGGGACGGCCCGGCCACGCCGCCGTCGCCCGGCTGCTCGTCGGCCGCGCCCTCAAGCGGCTGCCCCTGGTGGTTCACCACAGCGCCGGCTCCCCCGTCACCCACACCACCGCCGGTCCCGTCCTGACCATCCACGACGCGGACGCCTTCTACCGCCGGATCGGCCGCCACGGCCTGATCGGCTTCGGCGAGTCCTACATGGCCGGCGAGTGGGACAGCGACGACCTGCCGGGCCTCCTCACGGTGCTGGCCCTACACGTCGACGAGCTGGTGCCCGCCCCGCTGCGCGGTCTCCGCGCGGGATGGGTGTCCACCCGCCCGAGCCGGGACCGCAACACCCCACAGGGCTCGCGCGAGAACATCCAGCGCCACTACGACCTGTCCAACGATCTCTTCGCGGCCTTCCTCGATCCCACGCTCAGCTACTCCTCCGCCGTCTTCACCTCGTTCCCCGCCCGGTTCGAGACCCTCGCCGCCGCGCAGCACCGAAAGATCGACCAGCTTCTGGACCTCGCGCGCGTCGCGGACGGTACGGAACTGCTGGAGATCGGCACCGGCTGGGGTGAGCTCGCACTGCGGGCCGCCGCCCGGGGCGCCCGGGTCACCACCCTGACCCTTTCCGCCGAACAGGCCGATCTCGCCCGCTCCCGGGTCCGGGCCGCCGGACTCGCGGACCGCGTCGACGTCCAGCTGCGCGACTACCGGGACATCGAAGGCCGGTACGACGCCGTGGTCAGCGTGGAGATGATCGAGGCGGTGGGCGCCGAGTACTGGCCCTCCTACTTCGCCGCACTGCGCGGCGCCCTCAACACCGGTGGGCACATCGCCCTGCAGGCCATCACCATGGGCCACCGGCAGATGCTGAACACCGCCGCCACCCACACGTGGATCAGCAAGTACGTCTTCCCCGGCGGCCTGATCCCCTCCCGTCCCGCCATGGCGGCGCACGCGGCCGCGGCCGGCCTGCGCACCGTGTCCGACCAGGGCTTCGGCGAGCACTACGCGGAGACCTTGCGACTGTGGCGCGAGCGGTTCGACACGAACCGCCAGGCCGTACGGGCCCTCGGCTTCGACACCGTCTTCCCGCGCCTGTGGGAGTTCTACCTGGCCTACTCCGAAGCCGGCTTCCGATCCCGCTACCTCGACGTCCGCCAGATCCTCCTCACGGAAGGGAGCACCCGATGAGGCCCGCCGCCGATCGCCTCGCCGACCTCCTCGGCCACTTCTTCGCCGGCCCCCTCCCGGTACGCCTGCGTGCCTGGGACGGCAGCGAGGCCGGGCCGGGCGACGCACCGCTGGTCGTCCTGCGATCCCCCGAAGCCCTGCGCCGCCTGGTGTGGCAGCCGGGCGAACTCGGCCTCGCCGAGGCGTACATCACTGGTGACCTCGACGTCGAGGGCGACCTCGCCCAGGCTCTCGGCCGGGCCGGCCGATCCGTACGCGAGCAAGGGATCCGGAGGCCGGGTCCGGCCGCACTCGCCGCGGCGACCGCGCTCGCCGCGGGACTGGGCGCCGCGGGACCGCCTCCCCGGCGCCCGCACGGCCGCGCCCGTCTCGGCGGCCGCCTGCACAGCACCTCCCGGGACCGTGCGGCCATCAGCCACCACTACGACCTGTCCAACGAGTTCTACGCCGTGCTGCTGGATCGGACGATGGCGTACTCCTGCGCCTACTGGACGCGCCCCGCCGACGCCTCGTACGGTCTGGCGGATGCCCAGGCCGACAAACTGGAGCTGATCTGCGGCAAGCTCGGACTCCGTGCGGGCGACCGGCTGCTGGACGTGGGCTGCGGCTGGGGCTCGCTCGCCATCCACGCCGCCCGGGAACACAAGGCGCGCGTCACGGCCGTCACCCTGTCCGCCGCCCAGCGGGACTTCGTCACCGCCAGAGCCGTCGCCGAAGGCGTGGCCGACCTGGTCGAGGTCCAGCTCCGGCACTGGCGCCACATCGACGGCGGGGGCTACGACGCGGCCGCCGCCGTGGAGATGGGCGAGCACGTCGGCGACGCCGAGTACCCGCTGTTCGCCTCGATGCTGCACGGGGCGCTGCGCCCCGAAGGCCGGCTCCTCATCCAGCAGATGTCCCGCGGAGCACACGCGCCCGGCGGCGGTCCCTTCATCGAGACGTACATCGCTCCGGACATGCACATGCGTCCCCTGGGCCGGACCGCGGACCTGCTGGAGTCGGCCGGGCTGGAGGTCCGCTCCGTCGAATCCCTGCGCGAGCACTACGCGACCACCATCGACGCCTGGCGCGCCAACATCGAAGAACGGTGGGGCGACATCGAGGACCTCGTCGGGGAGACCACCGGTCGGGTGTGGCGCCTGTACCTGGCCGGCGCATCCCTCGCCTTCTCCGAACGCCGCATGGGAGTCGATCAGTTCCTCGCCGTCCGGCCCACCCGCGAGGGGAACTCGGGGATGCCCGCCACGCCCGGAACCCGGTACGCGCGGGACGAACGGTCATGACAGGCGTCGACCGCCCCGGATTCGCCGCATACGCTTCCCGGACCAGCGGTGTCCTTCCCCGGCCGCCCCTTCGACTCAGAACGGGAGATCGGACGTGAACCTCTTGGGCCACGCCTCTCAAGACACCTCGGCGGCCCTGGTCCCGGTCTTCGGTCACCGCCTGCCGCAGGAGGCCACGGCGGCGGTCCTCCTCCTGCACGGGGGCCGGGCGGACGCCCTCGGGCCACCACCACGTCTCAACCTGCCCGGACTGCGGATGCGGCCCTTCGGCGCGGCACTGCTGCGCGACGCATTCCACGATGATGTCCTCGTCGCCCACGTCCGCTACCGGTACCGCGGATGGAACGGGCCGAACGCGCACCCGGTCGCCGACGTACGGCGGGCACTGGACGAACTGCGCGCACTCACCGGTCCCGTTCCCGTGGTCCTCATCGGGCACTCCATGGGGGGCCGCGCGGCGCTGCGCGCGGCGGCGGACCCACAGGTCAAGGGAGTCGTCGCCCTGGCACCCTGGTGCCCGGCCGGCGAGCCCACCGCCCATCTGCACGGCCGCACCCTCATCGCCCTGCACGACGGGGCCGACCGTGTCACCAGTGCCGCCGACACGTGGTCCTACCTCACGCACGCCCAGTCGGCGGGAGCCCGGGTCCTGGGCGTCGAAATGCCCCGTGGCGGGCATTCGATGATCCGGGACGCCGGCCGATGGCACCGCATCACCACCGAAGCCACGCGCGCGGTCCTCGCAGACTCCGTGCTCGCGTCAGGGGAGTCGTGGGCCGGGAACCCCCGCCCGGCCGCAGCCTTCCCGGCCTTGTTGCAAGGTCAGCAGTAGCGGACCCATTCGTGGGCGTGGACGTAGTGGGCGTCGACCCAGCCGGACTTGTCGGCGAGGTGGTACCAGCCGTCCTGCTGGCAGGCCAGCTTGACGTGGCTTCCCGGGGACAGGCTCCACACCACGGGGGAATGGGTCCACGGGTGCTGGCGGACATTGAGCTCGATCCGGGAGGTCACCGTTCCCGACACTCCGTGATCACGGTGGTGGGACTGGGGAGCGGCCCCCGCCGCGCCCATGCCCGCCACACCGAAACCGGCAGCCAGGACGACGGCGGCGAACCCTCGGCCGATCGTTCGTGCGGTCATCGCGGAACCTCCTCGTTTGGCCCCTCACCCCTGCGCCCCAGGGCCTTCGCGGACCCGGCGCCGTGAGCACTCGGCTCACGCCTCCACTGAGTGATTCGGCGACTCACGCCGCACGGATTGGTATGAATTGAGTACTAATCGCCCGAGGCCCGCGTCACCCCTTCCGGGAGGTGGTCGGCCGGTTCACATGCCGGTGACGGCGCGGGCGGTGAGGCCGAGCCCGACGAGCAGGACGAGGGCCGAGGTCGCCGCGGGTCCGGTGCGGCCGAGTGCCCGGAGACGGGCGGAAGCCTTCTGGGCGGTGCGGGTGGCGATGCGGTCGCGCAGCCGTACGAGGAGGAGGCCGGCGAGGGTGAGGGTGGCGGCCATGCCGAGTCCGTAGCCGATGACGAGGAGGATTCCGAAGGCGGTGCGGCCCAGGGCGACGGCTCCGAGAAGGACGACCAGGGCCGAGGGGCTGGGGACCAGGCCCCCGGCGATGCCGACGCCGATCAGCGACCAGCGGCGTCCACGGGCCGGGGCGTTGGCGTGGTGGTGATCGCCCTCGCCTTGGTGCGGGCCGTGCGGGTCGTGCGATTCGTACGGGTCGGCTGCGGCGGTTTTCGTCAGGACGACGGTGGCTCCGCCGTCCGCCGTGCTGTCCGGCGCTCGGCGCGAGAGGGGCAGGACGGCCGCCGGCTCATGGCTTACGTGATCTCCGCCATGAGCGTGACCTCCGTGGTGATGGCCGTGGCCGTGGTCGCCGCCATGCTCGTGGCCGTGGTCATGCCCGTGCCCATGCCCGTGGCCGTGTCCGTGACTGTGGCCGTGGCCGTGGCCGTGGCCGTGGCCGTGGCCGTGGCCGTGACTGTGGCCGTGCTGGAGGGGGCGGCCGCGGAGAGCGGAGCGCAGCAGGTGGAGGCCGATGGCGGTGACCAGGAGACCGCTGGCCAGGCCGAGCCAGGCCAGGACGGTTTCCCCGGCGAGATGAGTGGCGACCGGGAGGGCGAGGCCCAGGGCGAGGACACCGGCGGTGTGGGTGAGCGTGACGGTGGCGCCGACGGTGACGGCATCGCGCGGGGTGCCGCGTCGGCCGGCCAGGTAGGCGGCCATGATCGTCTTCCCGTGGCCGGGCAGCGCGGCATGGGAGGCGCCGAGCACGATGGCCAGGAGCAGGGCGAGGAGGCCGACGGGCACGGTCAGTTCGCGGTGGCCGACGAGGGCGTCGAAGAGGGCGGAGACCTTGTTCAGTGCGGCGGTGACGGGGCCCGCGCCGGGCAGCCCGGACGGCACGGGCCCGGCCACCGGCTGCTGGCCCGGAGCAGTCCGGATGTCGGCGCCGCGCTGGTCGAGCGGGTCGGCGAGCGGATCTTGCGGGTAGTGGCGCAGCCGGTCGGTGGTGGAGACGGCCGGGACGGTGGAATCGGTGAGGGAGAGCCCTTGGCCGCGGGCGGTGATCTCGTGCCAGCCGACGCGCCGGGTGTCGTAGTGGGTGGCGACGCGGAGGCGGGCCGGCGAGGTGAGGTGCGCGTCGGCGGTGAGCGGGCAGGTGAGGCGGCTGGTCTTGAGCCCGGCCTCGCCGGTGTGGAAGGTCAGCCTGCCGGTACCCCGGTTCCAGCGGAGGCTCCTGCCGCCCACGTCGGCGGTCAGTTGCCCGGCCAGTGTGGTGCACGCCGTCTCCGCGTACGCGCCCTGCTCGTCGGCGGTGACGGCACCGTTGTGGTCCCGGTCGATGAGGGGGCGCTCCTGTGCGGCGGCGATCTCGGCGCGGTCGACCACGATCTCGGCCTCGACCGTGCCGGGGCGCAGGGTGAGGCTGGTCGCGTAGTTGACCGTGAAGTTCCCCAGCGGGTGCGCTGATGCGGGCGGGGCCGTGGCGAGGAGGGTGAGCTGGGTGAGGAGTGCCGCTGTGAGCGGGATGGCGGCCAGGCGCAGACGTAGGCGCAGGCGGGTGCTGGGGTTCATGGGGTGTCGTCGATTCGCCGGATCGCGGTGCGTGCCTCGGGGGCGTGCAGCGGGTGGAAGGAGGGGTCGAGGCTCAGTGCCTGCCGGAGGTCGCGGCGGGCGGCCGCGGTGTCGCCGAGGGCCTGGTGGATGGCGCCGCGGTGATAGAGGAAGAGCGCGCTGCGCGTGCCGAGCACGAGGGCCTTGTCGGCTTGGGTGAGGGCCTCTTGGGCACGGCCCGCGCGGTGCAGGGCCCAGGCGTAGGCGTCGTGGACGGCGATGAACGGCCTTTCGCGTACGGCGGTTTCGGCCATGGACACGGCCTGGCGAGGATCTCCGTGGTCGGCTTCGAAGAGGATCGCGTCGGTGTCCGCGGACGCGTCGCCGGCCCTGCGGAGCGTTTCCTGTGCGCGCAGGACGGCGTATTGGGCCTCGGCCGCGTCCCGGTGGCCGAGCGACTGCTGGAGTTCGCCCAGTGCCAGGAGATACTGCGGCAGCGGGGCCTCCGCGATGGCCGACGCGTAGTCCGCGACCGCCTGCCGGGCATCGCCCGTGGCGGCGCGCGCCTTGGCCCGGGCTTCCAGCAGACCGGCATCGCGCGGCGCGCCGGCAAGCCCCGTCTCCGCCTGGCGCAGGGCGGTCGCCGGATCTCCGCTGCCCAGGGCGAGGGCCGACAGGTGGGTGTGGGCGAAGGCACGCTCGCTCGGGGTGCCGGCCGCGCGCAGCGCGCGCTCCATCAGCTCGCGGGCCCCTCCCGTGTCGCCGCGCAGCTCGAAGACGTAGGAGGCGCGGGCCAAGGAGGCGCTGTCGGGGCGCAGGTCGGCCATCTTCTGGACGGCCGCTTCCGCTTCCCCGTAGTGACCGAGCTGGGTGTGGGCGTCGGCGAGCACGCCGTACGAGGCGGGGGTCGCGGGACTGGTCGCGATCGCCTTCTCCGCCCAGGTGAGCGCATCGCGGAACTGGTGGCGGGCGGCGGCGAGCGCACCCATGCCGATCTCGGCGTGCAGGTTCTCCCCCGGCTGGAGCCGGAGCGAGTGACGCAGGGCCTTCTCCGCTTGGGCGTACGTGGCCTGGTCGGCGGTGGTACGGGCCTGCTGGACCAATGCCATGCCGAGGTCCGCCCAGCTGCCCGGATCCTTCGGCAGGCGTTCGACTCGCTCGCGCAGCGCCGCGATCCCGCGCACCGGGCCGGCGGCCGACGATGCCGTGGGTGTGGTGTCCGGCCCGCCGGATCGGGACGGGGAGAGGGCGACGGCGCCGACGGTGAACATGACCACGCCCAGGGCGATGGTGATCGCGGTGGTGCGCAGGTGTCCGCGGCGCCGGATCGTGGGGGCGGGTTCGTCTTCGGGCCGGTGCACGGGATCCTCCCCGGGGAAGTTCGGTGGATGGCGTCCCGGGCGGGAACCGGAGGACCGACCTCGGTTCCCGCCCGGAGCACGCCGGGTCAGCTGGTCGTGCGGTTGCGGCGCGGGGGGTACCCGCCGAGGCCGGGGAGCGGGGTGCCGAAGCCGCTCAGGGAAGCGGCGTTCTCCCGCCCGGACCGCTCCTTGCCGTTCAGCTGCTGTTGACGGACTTGGTGTGCGGGAGCGCCAGGTACGGGAAGGAGGTGCCGAACGGCACCTCGTTGGTGTTGACCTTGTCGCCGTCGGCCAGGGCGGGGACGAGCTGGCCGGTCTGGGCGGCGCCTTCGACGGCCTGGAGGGAGATGTCGATGACGTCGTCGGTCAGGCGCCGGCCGTTGGGGAAGCCCGCCAGGTCACCGGCGAGAACTCCGTAGCGGTTGGGGTTGGCCGTGGGCGGCACGGCCATGTTCAGGCGCAGCTCCTCCGCCGGCACGATGTCGCGGAGCTTCGCGTCCTTGTTCAGGCGGTGGGCGTTGAGGTCGGCCTGGATGGGACCGCAGGCCTTGCAGATGCCGGTGAGGTAGATCTCGAACAGGTCCCGTCGGGGGGCCGGCGGGGCGGGGATGCCGTAGATCTGCTGGATCAGCTTGGGCAGGATCGGGTCGAGGACCTTGTCGACGACCGGCTGGACGGTGCGGTCCTGGTCCGGGTTGAGGGTGTTGAAGGCGTCCTTGTACTTCAGCGGGACGACGACCTCGTTGACCAGCGGGTTGCCGAGGCGGGAGACCTGCTTCCACTTCTCGCCGTGCCGCTTGTCGCGGGAGTCGGAGACCTGCACGCCCTGGCGGTCGGTGGTCGACCAGACGCCGATGACCGGGTTGCGGCTGGGGTTCCCCTTGAGCGCCAGGTCCTTCTTGGGGATCTGGAGGGCGATCGAGTTGACGTTGTAGCCGGCGAGGGTGTCCTGGCCACGCTCGCTCAGGTCACCGCCGTAGAGGAGGTCGAAGACGCGCAGATCGGCGAAGAAGGGGTCCTCGGCCTGCCCGGCGAAGGTCTTGCCGCCCCCGGGGACGTTGCGGATCGCCTCGTTGCGCAGGGCCGCGTAGTTCGGCATGGAGGCCGGGCCGACGCGGGACGGGGCGGCGGGCACCCCGGTGAGCAGGACCTTGCTCTTGTCGCCGCGGGTGACCACGAGGTCGTAGACCTGGCGGAAGTTGAGGTCCGGGTCGTTCAGCGAGGTGACCGGGCCCGTGTTGTAGAGGAACTGGTTCGCGTCGTCGCGGTAGCTGCTGCGGAAGCGCCAGGTGTAGGTGATGTCGGAGACGCCGTCACCCGTGTTGTCGATCTTGATGTTGTGGCGGAGGTCGTCGCCGAACGCGTAGAAGTTCGGACCGCCGTTGGGCTCCTCGAACGGGATCCAGTTGGCCAGGAGTGTCACCGAGTCGGGGCGGTCCAGGCTGGTGTACGCGTACACGTCGGTGTTGTCCGCACGCGGGTCGCCCGCGATCAGCGGGGCCTCACGGTGACTGGACGCGGAGCTGACGCCCGGAGCCAGGGTGAGGGCGGCCAGGCCCGTCGCGAGCGCACCGGCGCCCAGGACCAGAAGGGACTGGTTGAGTACACGGCGTGAACGGGGCCGTGCGGAGATGGACTTCAAGGGTGTTCCTCTCGACTGCGAACCCCGGCCCACCGCACACACCGGCACGGCCGGACAGGGGCGTTCAGATGGGGTGACCACTCGGTCGGACAGCGCGCCCGTGAGGCATCGACAGCAGCGCCAAGGCCCGTCGACCCTGGGCGGCGCAATTGCACTCGGACCGCGCAGACGGAAGGAAAGCATGTTCCACCGACCGTGCGCGACATCATTCTGCGGATACCCGAGGAGCGCCATGCCGCCATGAATGCAAAACGGCTGGCCAAAGCCACCCGACAGGGAAATGAGGGCCCCATTAATTATTTCGACACGCAGTCTGGACACTAGGCCAATCAGGGGCCTGGACGCTATTGCAAGAAATGCGCAATAACGGTTTCGGCGCTGACGGAACCAAGAGTCCACAGGTCAAGCCCCTCACAGGTGGCCGCCCGGTGCCGCAGTGACACCCAAGTCCAGAAGAACCGACCGGGGCCGGATAGGCGCGCGATGGGGCGACTGCCGAACGCCATGGCCAGGCTAGCCGGAACGTTTCTTCGCGAGTGAAGAATTATCACTGATCGGCCGCAGGCGAAGTGTCCGACATTACTGCCGGGATTCGACCTATTGTCGGTCCGGAGTTTCCCTTCTCGAGCCCTCGGCCTCCTGGAATCCGTGCGGGTGGTTACGGACGAACCGTCCGGCGGCCCCGGGCGGGCCCGCACCACGCCTTCGATGGGACACCACCTGCCGGCTTGGCGCCCAGCGGCCCGTTCCCTCGAAGGAGTGGCCCCGCCCCGGCGTTCGGCCGAACGCCTTCGTCCGCGACTCAGGCCCCCGAGCGCGGACGCCGGACGGTGACGGCGAGGAGCCCTCAGTAGCAGTGCGTTCGTTCGGTACATTTCGTAGCTTTCTCCACCAATCGGGTCGGCGTTCGGTGACGAATGAACGGTTGAGGGGGACGAGCGGGCCCCGGGACAGGACAGAGCTGTGAGCCCGCCTCCACGAGGAGGAACACATGACCACCCACCACGTCCGTCGTTGCGCCGTACTCGCGGCAGCAGCTTTCGCACTTCCCGTCGCTCTGGGCGTGACCGCCCCGGCGTTCGCCGAGTCACAGCAGTCCGATCCCTTCGGGCCGGCCTGCGCATCGGTTCCCAAGGAAGGCTCCGGCAGTCTCGCGGGCATGGCCAAGGACCCCGTGGCCACCGCCGCGTCCAACAACCCGGCCCTGTCGACGCTGGTCACGGCCGTCAAGAAGGCGGGCCTGGTCGACACCCTGAACAACGCGAAGGGCATCACCGTGTTCGCGCCGACCAACGAGGCGTTCGCGAAGATCCCGAAGGCCGATCTGGACAAGATCCTGGCGGACAAGGCCGAACTGACCAAGATCCTCACCTACCACGTGGTGGGCGAGAAGATCACGCCGAGCCAGCTCGGCGCCGGCTCCTTCAAGACCCTTGAGGGTGGCTCGCTGACCACGGCGGGGTCCGGTGAGGCGTTCACCGTCAACGACAAGGCGAAGATCGTCTGCGGCGACGTCCAGACCGCCAACGCCACCGTCCACATCATCGACTCCGTCCTCACCCCGATGTGAGACGGCTCCGGGCCGCCTCCGGGCTCCGTGTCGGACGCCTCTCCCATGAGGCTGCCAACGGGGTTCGGCGGTCCCGGCGCCGACCGCTCCACGCTTCGGGCGGCGGGCGGGGGCCGCGAACCGAAGGGGCTAGTGTGACGTCAAGGAGAACTGGAGTACGGACATGGACACCGAACACCGCCCGGTACGGGGCCTGCCCGGCAGGCCCCTGGCCCTCGTACTCGGCCTGGCGGGCGCCCTTGCGCTGGCCGTCACGGCTCCCGCGGCGGCAGTCGCGCCGCCGGACGACTCCTCGGCCCTCACCTGGGGCCAGACCCGCGTCTACGACGACGGCCTCGCGGTAACGGTCGCCCGGCCTTCCGCGTTCACCCCGAGCGACACCTCCGCGGGCCACCGCGTGGGACACCAGGCAGTGGCCTGGAAGATCACTCTCAAGAACGGGACGACGGAGGCCTTCAAGATGTCGCTCGTCTCCGTCTACGCGAAGTACGGCACGGCCGGTGAGCGGGCCGAGCGGGTCTTCGATTCCGCCAAGGGCATCGGCTCGGACTTCGAGGGCAGCATCAGCCGCGGCCGGTCCGCGACGGCCACGTACGTCTTCGACATCCCCAAGGCAGCCGTCGGGTCCCTCGACATCGAGGCCGTGCCCGACATCTTCGACTACGAAGGAACCCACTGGACCGGACCCCTGAACTCCCGGACCGGACCGTCATGACCGGACCGTGATGACCGGACCGTGACGACCGCTCCGGCTGGTGACCGACCGGAAGGCGCCTGGTCGGTGGTCGGTGGTCGGTGCTCCCAGCTGCGGGGCCTCGTTGCCGGCTACCCGATCCGGCGCCGGCGGCGCGTGCGGACGGTGATGCGGGCTTCGACTTTCAGGGGGTGGGGGGCGAGGAAGCCACGGGCTTCCGGTGTTGCTTCTGTGGCCAGGGCGGCCAGGATCCGGTGTGGTGAGGCGGTGTCCTCGAGAACAAGACGGATCCTGAGGCACGGGTTGGCCCGTGTTCCTCGCAGGCCGGCCTGGACCGCGGAGACGCCGGCCAGCGCCTGCAGGCGGGAGGCCACCGCCGCTGTGAGCGCCCTGGTGTCCAACGCGGTGCCGGGTGAGGACAGCGGCAGCCGTCGGATGGTTCGACGGCGCAGCTGCAGGACCAGCACGGCGGCGGACACCGAAGTGGCGAGCAGGGCCGTGACGAGGATTGCCTGCCAGGAATCGCCGCTGAAGGCCGCCCACCACCGCGGCACATCGTCCATGGTGCGGGTCAGGACGAGTGCGCCGGCGGCGAGCAGCACGGATCCGCCGGTCAGAAGGATCAGCCGGTTGACGGTGTTACGCGTGCGGTCCATCAGCGTCCTCTTCCCCTTGCTGTGGTGAGGGCCCAGGCTGCCATCGTGGGCTCGGTCGTACCCGGACACGGGTGCGCACGGGCGCTGCCAGGCTCAACTCCCCCAGTGCCGCGGCTGCGGCTCGCGTGAGGTGTTCGCGTGCCTGGTCCTTTTCGCCGTAGGCGAGTTCGGCCCGTACCTTCAGCCGTCGCCTGCCCACCCGAACGCGGGCGGCGCAGACACCGGGGACCTGGGTGAGTGCCGCACGGACGTGCTCTCCGGCAGAGCGACGGCTGATGACCGCCCGCACACCGTGCCCGGGAGTGGACATCACCAGGTCGCCGCGGCGGCCCGGAGTCAGTGCCAGTACGACCATCCACGCTCCCGCCACCGCCACCACTGCCGCCGCGGCCCAGGCCGTGGGGACGCCCGACCCGTGGCCGCTGAGCCGGTCGATCAGAGCCCTGCGCCACGGCGCGGGCTCATGTCCCAGGAGGTGTGCGGCGGTCACGTCCCGCAGGACGGCGGCGCCCGCGGCGAAGACGGCGGCGGCCAGTAGTGCGACGGGCAGCCTGCGTTCGGACCACCTGCGGGTGCGCACCCGCTCAGGGGCGTGGTCGGTTTCGTCGCAGGCCAGGGGTGGCGTGGCGGGCGTGGTGGCCAGTTCGCGGATCCGTACGCGGGGCGGCGGCAGGTGCAGGCCGGTCAGGTGGGCGGTCCGGGTCTTGACGTGTTCCTGCACCGTGCGTGCGGCTCGCCCGGCCGAGCCGCGGTAGGCGAGGGCGATGGTGACGGAGGCCTCCGCCGTGCGCCCGTCCACGGAGGCCGTCCCCTTGGTGACCCTGCCGCCGTCCCCGGCGACCACCTCCCGTGCGGCCTGTTCCGCGATCTTGCGCACCACCCGGTCGGCGACCGTGGTCGTTCCGCGCTCCCGGTCCGTCACCTTCCGCCCCGCTCCCGCGACAGCAGCAGGGCGCGGACGTCGCCTCCGTGTTCGAGGAACCGGCCGGCTGCGAAACCGATCGCTCCCAGGGCCGCGACCAGGAGGAAGGCCCCGAACCCGCCGAACCAGCCCGCGAAGGCCAGTGCCATGCCGATCAGGAGTCCCAGCACGTCTTTGGTCATCACTTCACCTCTCGCGAGAAACGGGACACGGCGGCGGGCGGCCCGCTCATGCCACGCGCGAGTCCGCCGGTGCGCCGGGCTCGTCGTCCCCGGGGAGGTGGACGTCGTTGACGGCCACGTTCACCTCGACGACCTCCAGCCCGGTGATCCGCTCCACCGCGGCGATCACGTTCTCCCGCACGTCGCGGGCGACATCGGTGATGGGCACTCCGTACTCGACGACGAGGTCGACGTCGATGGCCGCCTGGCGCTCGCCTACCTCCACTTTGACGCCCCGGCCGACGTTGGGACGTCCGCCGGGAACCCGGTCGCGGACCGCGCCCAGGGTGCGGGACAGGCCCCCGCCCATGTCGTGCACCCCGGGGATCTCCCGGGCCGCCATACCGGCGATCTTCACCACCACCACGTCCGCGATGGACGTCTTGCCGCGCGTTGCGGCCGGCTCGGACACACCGCTCTGCCCGCCGCTCAGAGTCGTCGTGGTGGCGCTCTTGCGGATGGCGGTGGTCGTGGCCGTGTTCGTGTTCGTGGCCGTGGCCGAGTCCAGTTCCTGGGTGGTCATCTCGCTCCTCAGAGGGACGTCGTTGCCTAAACGCTCTTGCCTACGTTCGACACCGGCCAGGGCAGTCCCGTTACGCACCGGCCTCGAATCAGCCGGTCGGCAAGATGTGCCGCCCGATGCCCGTAACGGAGTAGGTGCTCCTGGTGTCCAACAAGGTGAACGCGAGAGGAGCCGGCAGGTGACGGCTGAGCGGGACCAAGGGCCACAACGACCAGCGGCGGTGGAGCGGCACGATGACGCGCTCCTCACCGTCCGGGCGGCGGAAGGGGACGAGGAGGCCTTCGAGACGCTGGTCCGCAGATACGGGCCGCCCATGCTCCGGCTGGCCGGACAGCTCCTGGGCAGCCGGGCCGAGGCCGAGGACGCGGTCCAGGAAGCCTTCGTCAGCGCGTGGCGCAAGCTGCCGGAATTCCGGGGCGAGGCGGGATTCGGGACCTGGCTGCACCGGATCGTGACCAACCGGTGCCTCAACACCCTGCGGGCACGCCGTACGGTCACGGACATCGACGAACTGCCCGAGCAGGCCGCGCCCGAGCACCAGAGCTCACCCGTGCGTGCCGCGGAGTCCCAGGCCGCGGTGCACGCGCTCGGCAAGGCGATGGCCGTTCTCTCACCCGAGCAGCGGGCCTGCTGGGTCCTGCGGGAAGTCGAGGCCGTGCCGTACGAGACGATTGCCACGATGGTCGGAATCAGCCAGGAGGCAGTACGGGCCAGAGTCTTCCGAGCACGGCGCTGTCTGACGGAGGCGATGGACGCATGGCGATGAACGAACCCCGCGAACCCCGCGAACCCCGACACGGTACGGAGCCGCAGGACGTTCAAGATGTTCAGGACGTTCAGGAGGTCCTGCCCTGCGGCCGGGACCTCGCGGACCTGTGGGACCGACAGGACGGTACTGAAGCAGGCGACGCTCGTTCCGCCGGATCCCACGCGGCCACTTGTGGCCACTGCGCCGCGGCGCTCGCGGACTTCGCCCGGCTTCGCCGCGCCGTCCTCCGGGACGCCCGGGAAGCCCAGGAAGCCCAGGAAACCGGTGCGGACGGGGAAGAGGCCGTATCCAGGCTCACCGCGAACATCATGGACGTCGTACGCCTGGAACTGCGCCCCGGCCGCACCCTCGCACTCGGCGAGATGGACGAGGATTCCTGGATCTACGAAGCGGTGGCCGCCCGGACCTTCCGTACCGCGGCCGAGCGGGTCCCGGGCGTCCAGGCGGGCAGCTGCCGCGTCAGCCCCGGCCCGGGCCCCCGTACAGGGGACCGGACACCAGCTCACGTCCGTATCGAGGTGACCGTCGGCACGACCCGGGACCTACCGCTGACCGCCGACAGGATCCGCGAACAGGTCGCCCGGGCAGCCCGGCAGGCCCTGGGCATGCACATCGCTTCCATCGACGTGGCGGTAACCGACCTCCACCACGAAACGTCCGGCGAGGCTGAACGATGACGACGAACAGCGGCGAACAGGTCCAGAGGGCGCTCGGTGAAGCCGTGCTCGGCGTGAGCGGCGTCGCGTTCCTCAGACCGGCTCTGGGCAGCCTCCTGAGCTCCACGGCCAGGGCACGCCGCCTTCTGCCCGGCGCATCACCTCAGGGCACCGCGGGCATCCGGATGACGGCCGGCGCCCAAGGGGCGGGACCGGCCGTCGAAGTCCACGTCGTCCTTCTCCGGGGACATCGTGCCGTTGATGTGACCAGGGCCATCAGGCAGACGGTCCAGGCGGCCCACCCGTCCACGGCAGGGGCGATCCCGGTTCACGTCACCGTGACCGTGACCGGGATCGCCTGACTGAACGGCTTCCGACCGTCAGCCCGCCCACCCCGGCAGGTGGACGTCCAGAAACACCAGTGCCAGTGCCCACGCAGCGAAGATCACAGCGACCGCGGCCACATGCGGCAACCACCCGATGGCCGACGCTTCGCCCCGGTCCCCCACCACGGGCTCCGGGGGCGCCGTACTCGGAGCGGTCACGTCCCGGCCGGGCGCAGGAGGAGCCGCGGTGACCTGTTGGGGCCTGCGGCTCGCCGGCAGGGAAGCCGCCTTGGGCTGGAGGTCGGCGCGCTGGGCGAGCCCCTGGAGGAAACGCCGGTAAGCCTCACGGCGTTTCCCCGTCGGCGTGCTGCGCCCCGACTCCCAGGAGCGGACGGTGGCCACCCGAACGTCGAAGGCGACCGCCACCTGCGCAGGGGTCAGCCCCCACAGTTCACGGAGCCTGCGGCGCTCACCCGGTGCGGGGAGCGCCGCGGGCCGCGCGGTCGCTCGAGCGGACTTCGGGGACAGCGTGTGCGAGGACGTCATGCCTATAGGACAATCCGCCCGCAGCCGCGTTACGGGCGTCCCCGCGACATCACCCGTATGCCGAAGTTCGCCTGCGCGGCGGCCGCCAGTACGCCTTTCCGCGCGGAACCCACCTCCCGCCGGCCCGGATTCCGGCCGGCACGGATTCCGGCCGGCACGGATTCCGGCCGGCACGGATTCCGGCCGGTGGGCTGCCGCGGACTGCGCCGTTGGGGTGATCTGAAGGCGGCGGTCACATCCGGGGGCGGGTCGGCGCCGAAGCACTCGCGGGTCCCGCCCTCACGCACGCCGGGCGGTGCCATGAAGCCACATCTCCGTGAAAGGTGACCATGCGTACTCGCAGCTCCGTTCTCGCCCTGTCCGCCGTCCTGGCGGCGCTCTGCGCGGCCCCCGCCCTCGCCGCGTCCCACACCGGCACCGACACGCCGCCGTCGACCCTGCCGGCCATGGATCACAAGGCCCTGTCCGCGGTCGGACTCACCTCCGACCAGCGGCTGGTGGAATTCGACGTGGCCAAGCCGTCCAAGACCCACTCGATCGGGAAGGTCGCCGGATTGGTGGGCGACACCAAGCTCGTCGGGATCGACTTCCGGGTGCAGAACGAGATGCTCTACGGAGTGGGCAACAAGGGCGGCGTCTACACACTGTCCACCAACAACGCGAAGGCTTCGAAGGTCTCCCAGCTGACGGTAGCGCTGTCCGGAACGCGGTTCGGCGTCGACTTCAACCCGGCCGCGAACCGTCTGCGGGTCATCTCCGACACCGGCCAGAACCTGCGCCACAACATCGACGACGCTGCGGCTCCGCTGACCACCACCGTCGACGGCACGCTCACCAACCCCACCACTCCGCCCTCGACCGCCACGGGTGTCACCGGCGCGGCCTACACGAACAACGACCTGGACACGGCGACCGCGACGTCGCTGTTCGACCTGGACACGATGGCGGACCGGATCTCGCTGCAGTCCCCGGCCAACGCGGGCACCCTCGCACCCACCGGCAGCCTCGGCGTCAACGCGATCCTCGACGCGGGCTTCGACATCTACTACTCGCCCAAGACCGGCGCGAACAAGGGCTTCGCCACGATCAGCACCGGCAGTTCCTACGGCCTGTACGAGATCAACGTCCTGACCGGGAAGGCCACCAGCCGAGGCACGTTCCCCGGTAAGCAGCAGGTCACCGACATCGCGGTGCCCGTCAACCAGGACTGAGGCGCACCGCCCGGCCCTCGGGAGGGACCGCTTGGGAGCGGCTCCCACCCGGGGCCGGACACGTGCGACCGGTCCGGTCACCGCCCGCACAGGGACGGGCAGTAGGCCGCCGGCGGGCGCCGGCCGTGCATACCGGCCCCCGGTGCGGGCATGAGCGCCGTACCGACCTATGTAGCCGTGGAGACGAGGAATGCCGGTGCTGCCCTTCAAGGTGACCGAGAGCGGTGTACTGATCATCCGACTGCGAGCCGACCTGGATCTCTCCGGCCGGGCGGCCGCCGCTTCGGGGATCGACGGCTGCCTCGCCGCCCACCGGTCCGCGCCCGTCGTCCTGGAACTGTCCGACGCGCCGCTGAGCGGCGCCGCGATGAGCGCGGTCGTCCGGACCCACCACATGTGCCGCTCCGCGGACACGCCGATGGCCGTCGTCGCGGCGCGAGCCGAAACGCGCCGGGCCCTTAACGCGGGCACGGGCGGGCCGGCCGTCCACCCCACCCGTGCGGCGGCCCTCGATGCGCTCTCCGCCACCCCGACCGAGGTCGCCACGGCGGCGTGACGGGTTCGTGATCGCCGGCACGCGGCTCAAGCCCTGGGCGCATCAGCCGCGTCACGGTGAACCCCACCCACTGGCACGTCGTCCCGCTTGCGCACTGATCGCCGCCGAAGCCGTCAGCAGGTCCACCTGCTCGAACGGGTCGGGCACCACTGCACTTCGCGAAGCCTTCCAGCAGGGGGAGTTGTCACATTCAGCTACGTCGCTCCGCGCGCCGTAGGCGGGCCCAAGTCGGTCGTGCGGCACCCCAGCAGGGCATTCGCCCGCTGGATGCGAGGCATAGCGAACGACGATGACACGGAGGGTGGGCAAGGTGGCCCGCCGCGACGCATAGTCGAGGCACTTCGCCTCGGCGTGTCGGCGCCTCGCCGCACCTGGGCGCTCCCGCCATCCCGCTCTTCCCGCTCTGGAGCCCCGCCATGTCCGCAGCCGCCACCCGGTCCCCGTACCAACGAACCCCCGGGCGGCTCCCGGCCGTCCTGTTGATGGCCGGCAGTTGCCTGCCCGTCCTCGGAGCGGTCCTCCTCGCACCGGTTCTGCCCCGCATGCGGGACCACTTCGAGGGTGTTCCCGGTAGTGGCGCCCTGGTGCCCCTCATCCTCACGGTCCCGGCCCTGTCGATCGCCCTGCTCGCACCCTTCGCGGGGGTCCTCGTCGACCGGCTCGGCCGGAAGCGCCTTCTGCTCGTCGCCACGGTCATGTACTCGATCTTCGGCACGGCCCCCCTCTGGCTGGAATCCCTGCACGGGATACTCGTCAGCCGGTTCCTCGTGGGCATAGCCGAGGCCGCCATCATGACCGCCTGCACCACCCTGATCGGCGACTACTACAGCGGGGAGGTCCGGGACCGCTACCTGGCGCTGCAGACCATGTGCGCCTCGGTCTCGGCAACGTTCTTCTTCGTTCTGGGCGGCGTCCTGGGCTCAGCGAGCTGGCGCGCTCCGTTCTGGCTCTATGCCGTCGGCCTGCTGATCGCCCCCGCCATGGCACGTGCGCTGCCCACGCCGATACCCACATCGGAAGGTGACCTGGCCCATGCCCATGCCCATGCCCATGTACCGCCGGCGAAGGGTGCGTTCTCGGTCTGGCGTATGGCCGGCATCTGCGTCCTGACCGTCTTCGGCGCCGTGGTCTTCTACACGGTGCCCGTGGAAATGGCCTTCCTGCTGGACGGCCTGGACGTGGACTCCACCGGCGCCATCGGGGCGGTCACGGCAGCGGCCAGCGCCGCCACCGTTCTCGGCTCCATCGTCTTCACCCGTCTTCCCGCCCGGCGCCGGCAGTCGCTGTGGGCCTTCTTCGGCGTCTGCGCCGCGGGCTTTCTGATCATGGGTACCGCCGACAGCCTGCCCCTACTGGTCGCCGGAGCCGTGCTGAACTGCATAGGCACGGGTCTGCTGTTGCCGGCGTTGGTGACCCGGGCGATGTCCGGCCTCGGGTTCTCGGACCGTGGACGCGGCATGGGGCTGTGGACCGCGGCGTTCTTCCTCGGCGAATTCCTCTGCCCGCTGGTCCTCCTCGGAGGCGAAATGGCCGCGGGGAGCCTGGCGATGGCAGTCGCTCTCCTCGCCCTTCTCACCGCCCTCGTCTCAGCAGCCCTCGCGACACTGACGCGCCGACGGCCCGTGCCCGAAGCCGTGCCTGCCGCGCAGGAGTAGTGGCGGGCCGTCGGCGGTGGCGCGCCCCGCCATTTGTTCACACCAGATCGCGCATCCACCCCAACTGTTGCGATCTGACGACCTGTTGACCCTTCTGCCCGGAGAACCGCCATGAACAGACGAGCTTTTCTCACCTCCGCCGTCGCGACCGCCCTCGCCGTGAGCGCCGTAAGCATGGCTCCCGCAGCCGCCGGCCCGGCGATCACGGGGACCGATCCCGCCGCATTCGCCCGGGCTGACGCCCTCCTTGCCCGGATGACGGCATCCGAGAAGGAGGCCCTGATCCGCTGCGACTTCGCCGGCGTGAGCCATCTCGGGATCCCCGCCCTGTCCATGGTCGACGCGTCCGCGGGCCTGCGGGGCGAGCAAGGTGTCACCGCCTTCCCGGTGCCCATCGCCCAAGCGGCGGCCTTCGACGAGGACCTGGCACGCCGCATCGGCGTCGCGCTCGGGACAGAAGGGCGCGCCAAGGGCTACAACAACCTCCTCGGTCCGACCGTCGACCTGGTCCGAACGTGGCACTTCGGACGCCAAGCCGAGAGCCTGGGCGAGGACCCACTCCTCACAGGACGGCTCGGAGCAGCTCTTACCACCGCCATCCAGAGCCGCCACGTCACCGCGACGGTCAAACACTTCGCGGGCTACACGCAGGAAGTGGACCGCTTCTTCGTCAACTGTCTGGTCTCCGACCGGGCCCTTCACGAGGTGTACCAAGCGCCGTTCCGCCATGTCATCAGCGCCGCTCCGACGACGTCCGTGATGATGTCCTACCCGAAGGTCAACGGCACCTTCGCGACCCAGAGTCCGGCCCTGTTCGACGACGTCAAGGTCCGTCTGGGCCTTCAGGGGTACACCGTCCCCGACTTCTGGGCCGGTGACGATCAGGTCGCGGCTGCCAAGGCGGGCATGGACCTCGCGGGCCTGGGCAGCGCCGGCGTCAAACTGGCACCTGGTGCGCTCGCCAACGGCGCCGTCCCGCTCTCCCGGCTGAACGACGCAGCGCGCAGGATCCTCGTCACCATGTTCGCGAACGGCCTGGTCGACAACCCGGTGCCCGCCCCGGCACAGGACGTCAGTACGCCGGAACACAAGAGCCTCGCCCACGAGGCCGCCGTCTCCTCGACCGTCCTTCTCGCCAACCGCGCCGCCGCCCTGCCCCTTCCGCCCTCCCTCCAGTCACTGGCCGTCATCGGCCCGGCAGGCTCCGATGCCTTCACGGGCGTCGCGGGTTCCAGCTACGTGGACCCCGGTGACTGGACCACGCCGTTGGATGCCATCCGTTCCCGGGCGGGCGCCGCCGTCAAGGTCACGCACGTCCAGGGGTCGACGGGCGACGTCCCCCTGGCCGTCGTCCCTTCCAGCGTGCTGCGTACCGACGGCGGAGCCGCAGGGCTCAGCGCGCGCTACTACGCGCGTGCCGACCCGACGGGCACCCCCGTTGCCACCCGTACGGAAACGGCCGTCGACTTCAGTGCCGCCCCGGTGGACGGGCTGCCCGGAGCCTGGTCCGCGCGCTGGTCGGGCACCCTCACTCCGACTCACACCGGATTGCACCGCTTCTCCCTCCTGCCCGCCGGCACGGCCACGCTGAAGATCGACGGGGTCACGGTGGTCACGGGCTCCCGAGGCACTCGGCGCTTCTTCCTCGGCCCCTACGACTACCCGCTCCAGGGAACGGTCGATCTGACGGCAGGCCGAGCGGTGTCCGTGGAGCTCGTGTACAGCACTGCCGCGGCCGACCCGGGCACGTGCGGCCTCGCCCTCGGTTGGCAGCCGGCCTCCGGCATTCCGGCAGCCGTCCAGGCCGCGCGCGCCGCTGACGCCGCCGTGGTCTTCGCCAACCGGGTGGCCGGCGAGGCCATGGATCACGGGCGGCTGGACCTGCCCGGAGACCAGAACCAGCTCATTGCCGCCGTAGCGGCGGCCAATCCCCGCACCATCGTCATCCTCAACACCGACGGTCCCGTTGCGATGCCATGGCTGGATCAGGTCGAGTCCGTCGTGCAGGCGTGGTACGGCGGGCGGGGAATGGGAACGGCACTGGCCGCAGTCCTCTTCGGCGACAGTGATCCCTCCGGACGCCTTCCCGTCACCTTCCCGGCCGGTGCCACCCAAGGCCCAGGGGCAACCCTCGCGACCTACCCGGGTCAGAACGCGACCGTCTCCTACGACGAGGGGATCGCCGTCGGGTACCGCTACTACGACGCCAGGGGACAGCAGCCCCTGTTCCCCTTCGGCCACGGCCTGTCCTACACGACGTTCGCCCACGGGTCCCTTGAAGCAGCCTTCGACCCCGCCAAGAGGAGCGTGACCTTCGCGGTGACCGTCACGAACACCGGCAACCGCCCCGGCACCGAGGTCGTGCAGATCTACGCCACCTTGCCCGGCGCGGCCTCGGCCGAACCGCGTCGCCTGGTCGCGTTCGGCAAGGTGTCCCTGGACCGAGGTGCCGCTCAGCGCCTCGTCTTCACCATCGCACCCGAAGACCTGATGGTGTGGAACTCGGGCAACTGGACACTCGTTCCCGGGCTCTACACCTTCGCCGCGGCGCGTGCGTCCCGAGATATCACCGGGCAGCGGACCCTCACCCTCGGCTGACCGCCGTCCGCCGTCCGCCGTCCGCCGTCCGCCGTCCGGTGCCAGCGGCCGCGGCCGCGCACCGCCGGTATCAACGTGCGGACAGGGTGGAGCCGCGTACCACCAGTTCAGGCTGCAACACGATGCGTTGGTGCTCGTGTGCGGCACCGGCCGTCCCCGTCTCCTCGAGCAGCAGCTCGGCCGCCATCGTGCCCATGGTGACGGCCGGCTGCCGCACGGACGTCAGTGGGACCGCGGCGGCCGCGGCGAACTCGATGTCGTCGTAGCCGACGAGCGCCACGTCGTCAGGGACGCGGACGCCCGCCGCGTACATGGTCTGGAGGAATCCGAGAGCCATCAGGTCGTTGGCGCAGAAGACCGCGGTCGGCCGGTCGGACAGGCCCAGGAAGCGGGAACCCGCGTCCCTGCCCGCGGCGACGTCGAGGTTTCCGGTCGGCAGCTCGAACAGCGCCGACCGCGGCAGGCCGGCTTCATCCAGCGCGTTCCATGCCCCGGTGCGCCGGTCCCTGACCTGGCTGAGTTCCTCGGGCCCGGAAACGTAGCCGATGGCACGGTGCCCGGCGTCGATGAGGTGGCGCACGGCCAGGGCCCCGCCGACCACGTCGTCGACCGAGACCGAACACTGGTCGGCGCCTTCGGCCACCCGGTCGACGACGATGAAGGGAATGCCGTGCCGGCGGAACGCCTCGAGGTTGCGGCCCGTGGCATCGGCGGGCGTGAGGAGAACCCCCCGCACCCGCTGCTCGGCGAACAGCGCGAGGTACTCGGCCTCCTCGGCCGGGCTCTGCCCGCTGTTGCAGACCATGACGCCGAGGCCCGCCCGGCGCGCAGCCCGTTCGGCACCCTTGGCGATGTCGAGGAAGAAGGGGTTGGCCATGTCGAGGACGAGCAGTCCCAGGATGCGGCTGTGGCCCGCGCGCAGCTGGCGCGCGGACTCGCTGCGTACGTAGCCGAGCCGGTCGATCGCGGACCGCACCCGGCTCCTGGTGGCCTCGGGAACCGAGTCCGGACGGTTGATCACGTTCGAGACCGTCCCCACGGACACCCCGGCAGCACGGGCGACGTCCTTGATCCCCACTGATGGGGCCATGGGCCCAGACCTCCAAGCAGCACAAGCCGACAGCTGACAACAGACGTCCAGCCTACGTGATGAATCGTTTTAATCGCTCCGCCCGCATCACGACCAGGCGGTTCCTACCGGTGTGACCTGAACGTTCTTGACAAGCCCACAAGTGAGCTCATAGCTTCCCGATCAGAAATTGAATCGTTTCATTCCCGCGCCGCAGGAGCACCAGTGACCGACCACGCCGCCGTGAAGGCTGCCCTGAAGACCCAGGCCATCGAGACGCCGTCGTGGGCGTACGGCAATTCCGGCACCCGCTTCAAGGTCTTCCCGCAGCCCGGCGTACCCCGTACTCCGCAGGAGAAGCTCGACGACGCCGCCAAGGTCCACGAGCTGACTGGGGCCGCTCCGAGCGTCGCCCTGCACATCCCGTGGGACCGTGTGGACGACTACGGGGCTCTCGCCGCGGACGCGGCCCGGCGGGGACTGCGTCTGGGCGCGATCAACGCGAACGTCTTCCAGGACGACGACTACCGGCTGGGCAGTGTCTGCCACCCCGATCCGAAGGTCCGGAAGAAGGCCGTCGGGCACCTCCTGGAGTGCGTGGACATCATGGACGCCACCGGGTCCAGGGACTTGAAGCTGTGGTTCGCGGACGGCACCAACTACCCCGGCCAGGACGACCTCCGCACCCGCCAGGACCGTCTGGCCGAGGCTCTCGCCGAGGTCTACGGCCGGCTGGGCGAGGACCAGCGGATGCTCCTGGAGTACAAGTTCTTCGAGCCCGCCTTCTACGCCACGGACGTACCGGACTGGGGCACCGCGTACGCGCACTGCCTCAAGCTGGGCGAGCGGGCGCAGGTCGTCGTGGACACCGGGCACCACGCGCCGGGCACCAACATCGAGTTCATCGTCGCGACGCTGCTGCGCGAAGGGAAGCTCGGCGCGTTCGACTTCAACTCGCGCTTCTACGCCGACGACGACCTGATGGTGGGCGCCGCGGACCCCTTCCAGCTCTTCCGGATCATGTACGAGGTGATCCGCGGCGGAGGCTTCACGCCGGACGTGGCGTTCATGCTCGACCAGTGCCACAACATCGAGGCGAAGATCCCCGCGATCATCCGCTCGGTGATGAACGTGCAGGAGGCGACCGCGAAGGCCCTCCTCGTCGACCGGGACGCACTGGCCGCGGCCCAGCGCTCCGGCGACGTCCTGGCCGCGAACGCGGTCCTCATGGACGCCTTCAACACCGATGTACGGCCCCTGCTCGCCGAGGTACGGGAAGAGCTGGGCCTGGACGCCGACCCGGTCGGCGCGTACCACCGCTCCGGCTGGGCGCAGCAGACGGCCGCCGAGCGGGTCGGCGGCGCGCAGGCGGGCTGGGGTGCGTGAGCCCCGCCGCCCGTACGCCCACCTCACCCGACCCCACCCCACCCCCGTCACGGACCTGAGGACACGTAGCGATATGACCCTGCACCCGGAAGCCGCCTCCCTGCTGGAGCGCTCTCACCAGCTCGGCGCGGACGCACGCAACACCAATTTCGCGGGCGGCAACACCTCCGCGAAGGGCACCACCACCGACCCCGTCACCGGCGGCGACATCGAGCTGATGTGGGTCAAGGGCTCGGGGGGCGACCTCGGCACCCTCACGGAGGACGGGCTCGCCGTCCTGCGCCTCGACCGGCTGCGCGCGCTCGTGGACGTCTATCCCGGCGTGGAGCGCGAGGACGAGATGGGGGCCGCCTTCGACTACTGCCTGCACGGCAAGGGCGGGGCCGCGCCTTCCATCGACACGGCGATGCACGGCCTGGTGGACGCCGCGCACGTCGACCACCTCCACCCGGACTCGGGCATCGCACTGGCCTGCGCGGCGGACGGGGAGAAGCTGACCGCCGAGTGCTTCGGGGACACGGTGGTGTGGGTGCCCTGGCGGCGGCCCGGTTTCCAGCTCGGCCTGGACATCGCCGCCGTCAAGGAGGCGAACCCGCAGGCCATCGGTTGTGTCCTCGGCGGCCACGGCATATCCGCCTGGGGCGACTCCAGTGAGGAGTGCCGGCGCAATTCCCTGCACATCATCCGCACCGCCGAGCGGTTCCTCGTCGAGCGTGGCCGGCCGGAGCCGTTCGGTCCGGTCGTCAGTGGCTACGAGCCGCTGCCGGAGGAGGACCGCCGGGCCCGGGCCGCCGCCCTGGCTCCCCACATCCGGGCCATCGCCTCACAGGACCGGGCGCAGGTCGGGCACTTCAACGACGGTGAAGCCGTACTCGACTTCGTCTCCCGCGCCGAGCACCCGAGGCTGTCGGCGCTGGGCACCTCCTGCCCCGACCACTTCCTGCGCACCAAGGTGCGGCCCCTGGTCCTCGACCTGCCGCCCACCGCGCCCCTCGACGCGGCCGTCGCACGCCTGAGGGAATTGCACCTCGCCTACCGCGAGGAGTACACCGCCTACTACCGGCGCCACGCGACCACCGGCTCCCCCGCCCTGCGCGGTGCGGATCCCGCGATCGTGCTGGTGCCCGGTGTCGGCATGTTCTCGTTCGGCAAGGACAAGCAGACCGCGCGCGTGGCGGGCGAGTTCTACGTCAACGCGATCAACGTGATGCGCGGCGCGGAGGCCGTCTCCAGCTACCTGCCGATCGACGAGGCCGAGAAGTTCCGCATCGAGTACTGGGAGCTGGAGGAGGCCAAGCTGCGGCGGATGCCCGCGCCCAAGCCGCTGGCCACCCGCATCGCGCTGGTCACGGGCGCGGGCAGCGGCATCGGCAGGGCGATCGCCCACCGGCTGGCGGCGGAGGGGGCCTGCGTGGTGGTCGCCGATCTGAACGGGGACAACGCCGCAGCCGTCGCCGAGGAGCTCGGCGGCCCTGACAGGGCCGTGGCGGTCCGTGTCGACGTCACCTCGGAAGAGCAGATCACCGGCGCGTTCCAGGAGGCTCTGCTGGCCTTCGGCGGCGTCGACCTCGTCGTCAACAACGCGGGCATCTCCATCTCCAAGCCCCTCCTGGAGACCACCGCCAAGGACTGGGACCTCCAGCACGACATCATGGCCCGCGGCTCCTTCCTCGTCTCCCGCGAGGCCGCGCGGATCATGCGGGACCAGGGCCTGGGCGGCGACATCGTCTACATCGCGTCCAAGAACGCCGTCTTCGCCGGCCCGAACAACATCGCCTATTCCGCCACCAAGGCCGACCAGGCACACCAGGTCCGACTGCTCGCCGCCGAACTCGGAGAGCACGGCATCCGCGTGAACGGGGTCAACCCCGACGGTGTCGTCCGGGGCTCGGGGATCTTCGCCGGCGGCTGGGGTGCCCAGCGTGCCGCCACGTACGGCATCGAGGAGGAGAAGCTCGGCGAGTTCTACGCCCAGCGCACCCTCCTCAAGCGCGAGGTCCTGCCCGAGCACGTCGCGAACGCGGTGCTCGTGCTCACCAGTGGCGACCTCAGCCACACCACCGGCCTGCACGTCCCCGTCGACGCCGGCGTCGCCGCCGCGTTCCTGCGATGAGCACGGAGCCGCAGCCGTTCGCCGCGGTCGACCTCGGCGCGTCCAGCGGACGCGTCATGGTCGGCCGCGTCGGCCCCGGCACCCTGGAGCTGGCCGAGGCCCATCGCTTCCCCAACCGGCCGGTGCGTGCCGGTGCCACGCTGCACTGGGACATCCTTAGGCTGTACGCGGGCGTCCTCGACGGACTGCGCGCGGCCGGAGCCACCACCGGCGGACGCCTCGCCTCGGTCGGGATCGACAGCTGGGCCGTGGACTACGGGCTGATCGACGACGACGGCGCACTGCTCGGGAATCCCGTGCACTACCGGGACGCCCGCACCGAGGGAGTCCCCGAGAAGGTGTGGTCGGTGGCGCCGGCCGATCGGCTGTACGCGCAGACCGGCATTCAGCACGCGCCCTTCAACACGCTGTACCAACTGACGGCCGCCCGCGGCACGGCGCAGTTGGCCGCCGCACGGCGGCTCCTGCTGATCCCGGACCTGATCTCGTACTGGCTGACGGGCCAGGAGGGAACCGAGCTCACCAATGCCTCCACCACCCAACTGCTCGACCCGCGCACCGGAAGCTGGTCGTACGCCGTCGCGGATGCCGCGGACATCGACCTCAGCCTGTTCACGCCCCTGCGGCGTCCCGGCGATCCCGCGGGCCTCCTGCTGCCCGAGGTCCTCGACGCCACGGGGGTGGCCGGTCCGGTGCCGGTCACCACGGTCGCTTCGCACGACACCGCGTCGGCCGTCGTCGCCGTCCCCGCGGCGCGCGACGAGCGCTTCGCGTACATCTGCACCGGCACTTGGTCGTTGGTCGGTCTGGAGCTCGGCTCGCCCGTCCTGACCGAAGCGAGCCGCCGTGCGAACTTCACCAACGAACTGGGCATCGACGGGACCGTGCGCTACCTGCGCAACGTCATGGGGCTGTGGCTCCTGCAGGAGTGCGTGCGGGAATGGGAAGGCGCCGGTCTCGTTCCGCTGCTGCAGGCCGCCGCGGAGGTTCCCGGCCTCGTGTCCGTGGTGGACGCCGCCGACCCCGCCTTCCTTGCCCCCGGCCGGATGCCACAGCGCATTGCCGAGGCGTGCCGAAGGTCGGGCCGGCCGGTGCCGCGCACACCCGCCGAGACGACCCGGTGCATCCTCGACTCCCTGGCACTCGCCCACCGTGCGGCGGTGCGGGACGCACAGCGCCTCGCCGACCGGGAGGTCGACGTCATTCACATCGTGGGGGGAGGAGCACGCAACGCCCTGCTGTGCCAGTTGACGGCCGACGCGTGCGGACTGCCGGTGGTGGCCGGCCCGGCGGAGGCGGCAGCCCTCGGAAACGTGCTCGTACAGGCACGCGCCCAGGGCCTCGTCGGCGATCGAGCGGCCATGCGGGAGCTGGTGACGCGTTCCCAGCCCCTCACCCGCTACGAACCGGCCGGTGACCGAGCTGCCTGGGCCGCCGCCGCCGAACGGATCACCCCGCCCTGACCACTGTGGGTGGGCGCGGGTCGAAGTGTCCCCCGCGCCCGCCTACAGTCCAGCAGTCATCGATACGAAGGAGCACCATGCGTGTCGCCCTCTTCCTGACCTGTCTGAACGACACGTTGTACCCCGACACCGGCAAGGCGGTGGTGAAGCTCCTGACCCGGCTGGGCGTCGACGTCGACTTCCCCATGGCCCAGACCTGTTGCGGGCAGGCGCACTACAACACCGGCTACCGGCACGAGGCCGAACCGCTCGCCCTGCACTTCGCCCAGGTGTTCTCCGGTTACGACGCGATCGTCACGCCGTCCGGGTCGTGCGCCGCGATGGTGCGCGAGTCGTACCCGCGCATGGGCGACCGGGCGCGGGCCGAGGGCCGGGGCGGGGCCCTGTCCGCCACCCTGGCCCCCGTGGTCCCCGCGACGTACGAGCTGACGGAGTTCCTCGTGGACGTGCTGGGGGTGACGGACGTCGGCGCGTACTACCCCCACACCGTCACCTACCACCCGACCTGCCACGGGCTGCGCAGCCTCGGCCTGGGAGAGCGCCCGTACCGGTTGCTGCGTGCCGTCAAAGGCCTGGAGCTGGTCGAACTTCCGGGTGCGGACGAGTGCTGCGGCTTCGGCGGCACCTTCGCCGTGAAGAACGCCGACGTCTCGGCCGCGATGGGTGCCGACAAGGTCCGCAACGCCGAGTCGACGGGCGCGGAGGCGCTCTGCGCGGCGGACAACTCGTGTCTGATGCACCTCGGCGGGACCATGTCCCGGCTGAAGGTGGGCATGCGGCCGGTCCATCTCGCGGAGATCCTCGCGAGCACGGAAGGGAGGTCCGTGCTGTGAGCGGAACCTTCGTAGGAATGCCGGCGTTCCCGAAAGCGGCCCGTGAGGCCGTCGGGGACGAGCGGCTGCGTGCCAACCTCCGGCACGCCACCCACACCATCCGCGACAAACGGGCCCGCGCCGTCGGTGAACTCGAGGACTGGGCGGCCCTGCGGGAGGCGGGGAAGCAGATCAAGGACCACACGCTCCGTCACCTCGACCGCTACCTGGTCCAGTTGGAGGAAGCCGTCACGGCCGCCGGTGGCATCGTTCACTGGGCCTGCGACGCCGCCGAGGCCAACCGGATCGTCGCGGACCTGGTGAAGGCCACCGGCGAGATCGAGGTCGTGAAGGTCAAGTCGATGGCCACCCAGGAGATCGGCCTCAACGAGGCCTTGGAGGCCGAGGGCATCCGGGCCTACGAGACCGACCTCGCCGAGCTCATCGTCCAGCTCGCCGACGACCGGCCCTCTCACATCCTCGTCCCCGCCATCCACCGCAACCGCGGCGAGATCCGCGACATCTTCCACGACACGATGGGGAAATGGGGCCGTCCGGCACCGGACGGTCTTAACGACGAGCCGGCCGAGCTCGCGGAGGCGGCCAGACTGCACCTGCGGGAGAAGTTCCTGCGCGCGAAGGTCGCGATCTCGGGGGCGAACTTCATGGTCGCCGAGTCCGGCACCCTCGTCGTCGTCGAGTCGGAGGGCAACGGCCGCATGTGCCTGACGCTGCCCGAGACCCTCATCTCCGTCGTCGGCATCGAGAAGGTCGTGCCGACCTGGCGGGACCTGGAGGTCTTCCTCCAGACCCTGCCGCGGTCCTCGACGGCCGAGCGCATGAACCCGTACACGAGCACGTGGACCGGCACGGCCGACGGCGACGGGCCGAGCGCCTTCCACCTGGTGCTGCTCGACAACGGCCGCACCGACACCCTCGCCGACGAGGTCGGCCGCCAGGCGCTGCGCTGCATCCGCTGCTCCGCCTGCCTCAACGTCTGCCCGGTGTACGAGCGCGCCGGCGGCCACGCCTACGGCTCCGTCTACCCCGGGCCCATCGGCGCCATCCTCAGCCCCCAACTGCGCGGCACCACTTCCGAGATCGATGCCTCGCTGCCCTACGCCTCCTCGCTGTGCGGCGCCTGCTACGACGTGTGCCCGGTCGCCATCGACATCCCCGAGGTCCTGGTTCACCTGCGGGAGCGCGTCGCGCAGGGCGGCCCGACGGTTACCCGCGGCGAGAAGGTCGTCCTCAGGCCCGCCCGGGGACACGCGGCGGAGCGGGCGGCGATGCGCGCGGCCCGCTGGGTGCTGGGCAGCCCGGGCGCCTTGCGCACCGGTCAACGGTTCGCTGCCCGCACCCGCCGCCTCCACCCCCGTACGCTCCCGGGCCCGGGACGGGCCTGGACGGCGAGCCGGGATCTTCCCGAGATGCCCGTGGAGCCCTTCCGCGACTGGTGGCAGCGTACGAACGGTGGAAAGGGAGAGGCGCAGTGAGCAGGAGAGAGATCGTTCTCGGCCGCATCAGGCGGGCGCTGGCCGACGTACCCGCCGGCGACGACGCGTACGCGGATGCCGTCACCCGCGACTATCTGCGCGTGCACGGGGCGCGCAGCCCGGAGGAGACCTCCGCACTCCTTGCCGAGAACCTCGCCGACTACCGGGCCGTGGTGCACCGCACGGATGCCCAAGGGCTGCCGGCCCTGCTCGCCCGGCTGCTCACCGAGCGCGGTGCGACGAGCGTCCTGGTCCCACCGGCGCTGCCGGCGGACTGGCTCCGGGCGAGCGAAGTCACCCGCGTCCATGATCGGGCTGCGAGCAGCGCCTACGAACTGGAGAAGGTCGACAGCGTCGTCACCGGATGCGCCGTAGCCATCGCGGAGACCGGCACCCTGGTCCTGGACGGCTCCCCCGACCAGGGGCGCCGTCGCATCACGCTGATGCCCGACCATCACATCTGCGTCGTCCGCGTTCCGGACCAGGTCGTCTCCTCCCTCCCCCAGGCCCTCGAACGGCTCGATCCGGCCCGGCCGCTCACCTGGATCTCGGGTCCGTCCGCGACCAGCGACATCGAGCTGGACCGGGTCGAGGGGGTGCACGGCCCCCGCGCACTGGAGGTGGTGCTGCTCGGCGGGCGCTGACACACGTACACGTAGGCCCCCTCACCCATGAGGTGAGGGGGCCTACGTGCACGCGTGGACGGGCGTCAGCCCAGTGGGACGGACTGCTCCGCGGCGAGGCTCCTCGACGAGCTGCCCACCGCGAAGCCGTAGGTGCCGGGCGTGAGGACCCAGGTCCCCGAGTCCCACACGGTCAGGTCCTGCTCCGGGACGGTGAAGGTGAGGCGCCTGGACTCCCCCGCCCTCAAAGCGATCTTGCGGAACGCCACGAGGCGGCGCGGCTCGGCTCGTGCGGGCTCGGGGAGGGTGGCGTACACCTGGACGACCTCGGTGCCCTCCCGCGAGCCGGTGTTCGTGAGGGTGACCGAGACGGTGGTGCTCGTCTCGTGCTCGCCGCGAGCGATGGCCAGGGAGCCGTACGCGAAGGACGAGTACGAGAGGCCGTGGCCGAAGGGGAACAGGGGCTGCTGCCCCTCGGCGTCGTAGAAGCGGTAGCCGACCGCGGTTCCCTCGTCGTAGGAGACGGCGCCGCCGGTACCGGGGTAGGAGGCGGATGCGGTGCCCGGACCCTGCGAGGGAGCCGCGGGGAAGGTGACGGGGAGCCGCCCGGTGGGGTCGGTGTCGCCGAAGAGGATCTGGGCGAGGGCCGTGCCCATGCCCTGTCCGCCGTACCAGACGTGCAGCACGGCCTCCACGTCGTCGAGCCAGGGCATGGCCACGGGGCCGTCGGTGTTGAGGACCACGATGGTGCGCGGGTTCACGGCGGCGACGGCGCTGATCAGCTGGTTCTGGTCACCTGGCAGGTCGAGCCGGTGGTGGTCCATGTCCTCGCCGGCGATCCGGTTGACGACGACGACGGCCGCGTCGGCGGCTCGCGCGGTCTCCACGGCGGCCGGGATGAGGGAGTCGGGCTGCCAGCCGAGGGTCAGACCGCACGTGCCGGTCTCCGCGGTGGCGTTGGTGTACTCCAGCTCCACGGTGACCGGGTGGCCCGCGGTCAGCTCGATGGCGCCCTGGAGGGGGTAGTCGTAGGTGCCGAGGAAGAAGCGGCGGCAGTGTCGGGTGCCCGAGACGACGGTGACGCCGTCGACCGTCAGCTTCACGGTGCCGGCGGGCAGCAGCGAGAAGCGGTGCGAACCGTCGGCGGTGGGCGTCAGCGTGCCGGTCCAGGTCGCGGACCAGATCTCGGGAAGGCCCTCGTCCGGGGTGACCGCGAAGTCGACCGTCGCGTCGGTCCTTCTCAGCACGGGGGTGCCGGAGGCGTCGGGACCGGCGTAGTAGGTGCCGTCCAGCCCGGCGGCGCCGGCGGCGGTGCGCAGAGAGGTCTGCGGGACGACGGCGAGCGGAATGTCTCCGAGGGTGCCCTGGGCCTGCGTGACGAGTACGTCCTCGCCGGCGCGTGCGCGAATGGCCTGGAGGGGTGTGGTCCAGGCGCCGGGGTCGACGTAGGTGGACCCGCTGACGCCTGTGAGGGCGTCAGTGTCGGCTGGGCCGATGACGGCGAGGGACGTCAGCGCGGTCGGCAGCGGCAGGGCCCCGCGGCGGTTGGTCAGCAGAACGGTGCTCGACACCGCGGCCTCGACCGCGAGCGCTCGGTGCTGTGCGGTGCTGACATCGGCGTCCGGTTCCGTGACGGGGTGGTCGAAGAGGCCGGTGGCGAAGAGGGTGACGAGGATACGGCGAGCGGCGTCGTGGAGCCGGGTCGCGGGGATCGAGCCGTCCGTCAGGCCGCCGGCGGGGATCTTCACGCCGACCGGTCCGAGGCCCGCGAGGTCCATGCCCGCCCGGACCGCGGCGATCTGGTCGTCGCCCGCCCAGAAGTCGGGCACCGTGTAACCACGCAGCCCGATGCCGTCCTTGAGGTCCGAGAGCAGTGCGGGGCTCTGCGTCGCGAACGTACCGTTGATCTTCGGGTAGGCCAGCATCACCGACGTGTACGGGACCGCCGCCACGACGTGGCGGAACGGGGCCTGGTAGATCTCGTACAGGGCCCGCTCGGGGACGCGGGTGTCGGTGGAGAGCCGTCCGGCCTCTTGCGTGTACGCGGCGAAGTGCTTGACGGTCGCGGTCACGTGGCGGCTCTGCATCCCGGCCGTGAGGGCGGCTCCCAATCGCCCGGCGAGCAGGGGGTCTTCCCCGAGGGTCTCGGCCTGGCGGCCGAAGTGCCAGGTCCGGACGAGGTCCACCGTGGGTCCCAGCAGGTTGTTGTAGCCCTTGGCGTGGCCTTCCGCGCCGATGGCCTCCCCGAGCCGGCCGGCCAGCTCTTCGTCGAAGGTGGCGGCTTGGGCGACCGGCACCGGGAAGGCGGTCACGTTCTGTTCGCCCCGCAGGCCCGCGGATGCGTCGACCATGGTCAGCGCGGGGATGCCGAGCTCCTCCAGGGATGCGAAGTCGGCGCGTACGAGCGACTCCTTCTGGGCGGCGCTCATGCGCGCGAGCAGGGCATCGGCGCGGTCCTCGGCGGAAGGACGCGAGGTGGTGGAGACCTCGGGTGCGGGGCCGGCCGTGATGACGGCGTCTGTCGTGACAGCTGAGGCGGCGTCGGGCTTGCGGTTGTTCATGGCGGGTCTCCGAACCGAATGTGCGGGCCGTCGTGGACGGTGAAGAGGGGCCGGCCGTGTGTCAGGGCACGGCCGGCCCCGGCTTGGGTGGGGGCTCTCGCCCCGGGGCGGGGACGATCAGGAACGCAACGCCCTCATGCCGCCTTGGGACCGTCGACCGCGGTACTGAGCGTGTGCTCGCCGGGGCCCAGAGCATGCGGTGGGCGGCCGGGAAGTTCCACGGTTCCGGTGCAGCCCGCGGGCACGGTGACCTGCACGGTCATCGTGGCGTCGGCGGCCTGTTCCCAGCACAGGGCGGCTGTGCCGTACGGGGTCTGATGGCGGGTGCGGGCCCAGGTGATGTCGCCCCCGGGGCGCGGGCGGAAGACGAGTGCGCGGGAGCCGGGCGCGACGGGGACGATGCCGCCGACCACGCGGTGCAGCCAGTCGGCGACGGCTCCCAGGGCGTAGTGGTTGAAGGAGGTCATGCCGCCCGGATTGAGGCTGCCGTCGGGCCGCAGGCTGTCCCAGCGTTCCCAGATCGTCGTGGCGCCCTGGGTCACGGGGTAGAGCCACGAAGGACACTCGGTCTGCCGGAGCAGTCGATAGGCGACGTCGAGATGGCCGGTATCGGTGAGGGCGTCGCAGATCAGCGGCGTTCCCACGAAACCGGTCGCGATGCGGGCATCGCCGTCGAGCACGAGCCGGGCCAGCCGGTCACCGGCGGTCGAGCGCTGTTCGGGCGCGAGCAGGTCGAAGACGAGGCCCAGCGCGTAGGCGGTGGGGGTGTCGCTGGTCATGCGCCCGGAGGGCAGCACGTAGGCGCGGCGGAAGGCGGATACGACGTCGTCGGCCAGCTCGGTGTACCTCTCGGCGTCGGTTGCGTTGCCGAGTTCCGCCGCGGCCCGGGCCAAGTGGCGGGCGGAATGGGCGAAGTACGCCGTGGCGACCAGGTACCGGTCGGTGAGCCCGGCGGCGGGGTCTTCCGGTGGCGCCGCGGGATCGAGCCAGTCGCCGAGCTGGAATCCGGTGTCCCACAGGCGGCCCGGGCCGGCCAGGCGCTCCTGCAGGTCGACCCAGGCCTTGCCCATGGGGTAGTGGCGGCGCAGGAGTTGGAGGTCTCCGAAGCGCTGGTAGAGCACCCAGGGGGTGAGGGTGGCGACGTCGCCCCAGGCGGCGCCCGGCTGGATCGGCGTCCACATGGGTGCGCCCGGTATGACGGGCACGTACCAGGGAACCGTGCCGTCGGGCAGTTGTTCCAGGCGGACGTCGGTGAGCCAGGAGTCGAGCATGCCGGCGCAGTCGTAGAGGAAGCTGGCGGTGGGGGCGAAGACCTGGATGTCGCCGGTCCAGCCGAGGCGTTCGTCGCGCTGGGGGCAGTCGGTGGGGATGTCGACGAAGTTGCCGCGCATGCTCCACACGACGTTCTCGTGCAGCCGGTTGACCAGGGGGTCGCTGCACTCGAACCAGCCGGTGCGCCGCATGTCGGTGTGGTAGACCCGGGCGGTCACGTCATCGGCACTCAATTCGCCGGGCCAGCCGTCAACTTCCGCGTAGCGGAATCCGTGCAGGGTGAAGCGGGGCTCCCAGGTGTAGGGCCCGTCGCCGGACAGGACGAGGGTGTCGATGGAGACCGCCTCGCGCAGTGGGCGCGTGGCCGGCTTCCCGTCCTGCAGCACTTCGGCGTGGCGCAGGGTGATGGTGGTGTCGGCCGGTCCATCGGCGGTGATCCGGAGGCGGCCGACGAGGTTCTGGCCGAAATCGAGGAGGTAACGGCCCTCGCCGGTACGGGTGATGGCGGCCGGGGCGATCTCCTGGGTCCGGCGTACCGGGGGGCCCTCAGGTGCGACCAGGGTGCGGGGGTCTCGCAGCCCGACGCGGACCGGCTCCCAGGAGCCGGTGTCGGACGCGGACGGCGTGGACCAGGCCGGGTCGTCGAGTCGGGCGTCGAACGCCTCCCCCTCGTACAGGCCGCTGGTCAGGATCGGCCCGGGGGCGGCGCTCCAGGAGGCGTCCGTGGCGATGACGGTGGTGGCGCCGTCGTCGTGGGTGATCTCCAGCTGGGCGATGAGGGACTGGTCGGTGCCGTAGATGTTGCGGGTGCCGCCGTCGAAGCCGTACCGGCCCCGGTACCAGCCGTCGCCGAGCCAGGCGCCGATGGTGTTGGTGCCCTCGGCGAGGTGACCGGTCACGTCGTAGGTGCGGTAGCGCAGCCGCTCCGGGTAGACGGTCCAGCCCGGGGCGAGTGCGTCGTCGCCGACGCGGCGGCCGTTGATCTCGGCCTCGTACAGTCCGTGCGCGGTGACGTAGAGACGCGCCCGGCTGACGGACCGCTCGATCCGGAAGTCCTTGCGGACCCGTGCCGGGCGCCGCTCGGCGTCGTGGTCCTCCGGCCAGGCGGCACCGACGGGGACGGCTCGCCAGTCCGCGGGATCGAGGAGGCCCGCCTCGACGGCGGCGGGTGCGCTCCACGGTGACGGCTGGGCCGCGTCGCCGGTCCAGACCCGGACGCGGACGGTCACCCGCTCCCGTGAGGCGAGGCATGCGCCGGGCCAGGGGACGAGGACCGTCTCGGCGCTGTCGATACGGGCGGTGCGGTGGCGGTGGCCGCCGCGGTCGAGTTCGAGTTCGTACGCGTCCTGCGGTCCGGTGCCGGCCGGCAGCTGCCACGTCAGGCGAGGTGCGGCGACGCCGATGCCGAGGCCGTCCGGCAGGTGCTCGAACGACACCGGCCCGGGCCGGGCCGATGGGGCGGAGGGCCCGCCCGCGGGCGGTCGGGCGAGGTGGGCGGTGGTGTCTGTCGTCATCGTCATCCCTTCACCGCTCCGCCGGTCAGGCCCTTCATCACCTTCTGGTTGAGGAAGAGGTAGATCGCCAGGGTGCCGAAGACGTTGATGCAGATCGCCGCGAAGAGCGGGCCGTACTGGGTCGCGCCGAAGTCGGCGGTGAAGTTGAGCAGGCCGACCTGGACGGTCCGGAGGTCCTGGCTGTTGGTGAAGGTCAGCGCGATCAGCAGGTCGTTCCAGATGAAGAAGAACTGGACGAGGGCGACGGTGAGGACCGCGTTGCGGACCACGGGCAGGCTGATGGTCCAGAAGGCGCGCAGGATGCCGGCTCCGTCGATGGTGGCGGCCTCGAACAGCTCCCTGGGCACGGTCTTGTAATAGGTCGCCATCATGAACACCGTGAGCGGCAGTCCGGTGCCCGTGTAGGTGAGGATCAGCGGCCACAGGGTGCCCGAGAGGCCGGTCTGGAAGTAGATGGTGAACAGGGGCAGGAGGATCATCTGCGGGGGCACCATCATGCCCACCAGGAAGACCACCAGGGTGAGGCTCCGCCCCTTCCACACCATGATCTGCAGGGCGAAGCCGGCAGCGGTGCCCAGGAGCAGGATGAGTGCCAGGGAGGGGACGACCGCCATCAGGCTGTTCTGGACGTAGAGGCCGATGTTGCCGGTCGTCCACGCCTCCGTGTAGTTCCCCCACTCCCAGGTGGTCGGCAGGCTCCAGCTCGGGTTGTTCAGGTAGTCGGCATTGGACTTGACCGAGGTGAGGAACATCCACACGAGGGGATAGGTCTCGACGACCAGGAGCAGGGCGACGACGACGCGCATCACCCACGGTCGGGCCCTGCCGCGGCGGCGCGGCGGGCGGCCTGCGGCCGGGAGGCCGCGGCGGTGACCGCGCGGAGTGGACTTCAGGGGTGTGTCAACGGCCATGGGTCAGCCCTTCGTGAGGTCGCGCCGCGTGAGGCGGAAGACGACCAGCGACACCAGCAGGCTCACCACGGTCAGCAGGAGCGCGATGGTGCTGCCGTAGCCGTATTCGCCGTAGGTGAAGGACGTCTGGAACATGTACAGGGTCAGTGGGGTCGTGGCGCTGCCCGGACCGCCGTTGGTGAGGGCGACGACCGCGTCGAAGATCTTCAGGGTGCCGTTGATGCTGAAGATCAGCGACGACATCAGGACCGGGAAGGACAGCGGCAGCACGATGTGGCGTACGAGTCGCAGGCCCGAAGCCCCGTCCAGGCGCGCGGACTCCAGTACCTCGTCGGGTATGTCCACGAGGCCGGCGAACAGCAGCACGGCGTAGAAGCCCATGGAACGCCAGATCTCCATCACGATCAGCACCCAGAAGGCGGTCCCGCCGCTCGCGAACCAGTCGACCGGCTCCAGGCCGAGGGCACCCAGGAGGGAGTTGACCGGACCGGGCTGCGGGGCTACCTGGAACAGGTTCTGGAAGAGCAGACCCACGGCGACGGTGGGCAGCACCACGGGGAAGAAGACCAGGGTGCGCACGAGCGCCGACGCCCGCTTGAGGTAGAAGACGTACAGCAGGGCGAGCAGGTAGCCGGCGAGCACCTGACCGATCGTGACGACGAAGGCGAACTTGAGCGTGAACCACAAGGCTTCGTGGACGGCGGGGTCGGTCAGCAGGCGCTCGAAGTTGGCCAGTCCGTTGCCGGAGAAGCCGTCGATCGAGTTGCCCTTGGTGAAGGAGTAGCCCAGTGACCACACCATCGGGACCAGCATGATGAGGGAGTAGACGAGCAGGGCGGGGCCCAGGAGGATCAGGATGGCCCTGCGGTCACCGAGTACACGGTGCATAGGTGGTGTCCAGTTCGTCGAGGTGATGAGGCGCGGGCGGCGGGGCCCGGAAGCCCGGGCGGCGGCGCCGCGGGGCTCCCGAGCCGGTCGGGGCCGCTCGCCGCCTGGCTTACCGGCCCACTGGCCTACTGGCTGTTCAGGGAGTCCTGGACGGTCTGCATGAACTGCTGCGGGCTCATGCTTCCGTTGACCAGGGAGGCCGCGTTGGAGGTGCTCACCGTCGTGGCCTTGGTCCCGAACAGCGCCTCGAACCAGAGGACGTTCTGCTTCGAGTCACCGATGGTCTTGCGGATCTGCGCGGTGACCGCGTTGGCGTCCTGGACGGGCGTGTTGGTCTTGAAGCCGGAGATCGTCCCCGCGTCCTTCAGGGCGGTGCTGCCGTAGTTCTTGGCGATGCAGGCCACCCAGTCCCCCGTCTTGTCGTCGAAGGACTTGGCGCCCAGGGTGATGCCGAGGCCCACGTTCGACGGGTACTGGTCGGCGGATCCCTTGCCGCCGGCGACCGTGGGGAACGGCATGAAGCCGATGTTCTCGACGCCGACCGTGTTGACCTTCGGGTCGGCGATGTTGGCCAGCGCCCAGCTGCCCATGTAGAACATGGCGGCCTTGCCGGAGAGGAACTGGTTCATGGCCACGTCGTAGCTGATGGAGCCGACGCCCTCGCCGAAGTACCCCTTCTTGCCGAGGTCGGCGACCTCCTGCGCCGCCTTGACGTACGCGGGGTCGGTGAGCTTGGCCTTTCCGCTCCGGATGTCCTGGAGCGCGTCCGGGCCGAGGCTGCGGTAGAGGTAGCCGCTCAGCACACGGGTCAGCGGCCACCCTTCCTTGCCCGCGGCGGAGAACGGCTGCACGCCGGCGGTCTTCATCTTCTCCGCGCTCGCGGTGAGCTCGTCCCAGGTGGTGGGCACCGCGACGCCGCGGTCCTGGAAGATCTTCTTGTTGTAGAAGATCCCCTCGATGTTGTACTCGTACGGCAGGACGTTGACCTTGCCGTCGTACAGCGCCTTGATCGTGGAGACGGCCGCCGGCTGGAGCTGGTCGTACACGCCCAGAAGCGACAGCTCTCCTTCCAGATCCGCGATCTTGCCGGACTTGTCCAGCTGGTTGGTGAGAGCGGGCGAGTTGCCCGCGGCGAACTGGACCGGGAGCGCGTCCTGTCCCGCGAGCAGCTGCAGCTTCTGGTCGAGGCCGCTCTGCGGCACGTTCTCCACCTTGAGCGGACGGGCCTTGTTCTCCGCCGCGCACGCTTCCTTGGAGAGCGTGGTCAGCACGTTCTTGACGGTGGTGTTCTCCGTGGCGCTCAGGTAGCCGAAGTCCTTGGGCGCGGACACGGCGCTGCCGCCGGAGCCTCCGCAGGCGGTGACGAGCAGGGCGACCGAGGCGGTGCCGGCCGTGAGGGTGCTCATGCGCGCTCGGCGTGCACGGCGCGGGTTGATGGACACAGAGGTCTCCCTGTCATTGGTACGGAGAAGTGAGCGGGCGAGGAGAAGGGCCGTCGGCAGAGGCGACGGGCAGGCCCCCGATCGGGAGTGTGTAGAACGTTCTCCACTCGGGTGGCTCAAACATTGCGCCCCCTCCTCGCGAAGAGTCAAGACACGGATCTGTAACTCCTGCGAAATGGTGGCTTGGCGTTGACGTACTGTGCCGTTAGCGGTGTAGACCGTTACACCGCGAGGCGAGATCGGAGTGATGGCTCATGGACCCGACTGGAAAGCCCAAGAAGCGGGTGACGATCACCGATGTCGCCCGGCACGCCGGGGTGTCCACTGCCGCGGTCTCGAAAGTGCTGCGCAACGCCTACGGCTCGAGTCCGGCCATGCGGGAGAAGGTCAACGCGGCCATGGCCGAGCTGGACTACCGGCCTCATGCCGCGGCACGCGGCATGAGGGGTCGCACGTACACCGTCGGAGTCCTGCTGGACAACATCCGCAACGCCTTCTTCGCCGACATCCTCGACGGGATCCACGACGAGCTGCACGGCAGCGCGTACACGGTGATGATCGGCGCGGCGGGTTTTGGCGCCGAGGCCCAGACCCGGACCGTTCGCGCCATGGTGGACCGCCAGATGGACGGGCTCGTCCTCATTGCCCCGGGCTGCCCCCGACCGGAGGTCCTGGCGACGGCCGCGACGACCCCGACCGTCGTCATCGGCCACCACGACACCGCGGACGCACACGACTCGGTGGTGGACGCCGACGGCGTCGGAGCAGGTCTTGTCGTGGACCACCTGGCCGGGCTGGGCCACCGGGACATCGCGCTGGTCTCCGCGTCCGGAACCAAGGCGGGCGCCTGGCGTCGAACCCCGGAAGCCGTCCTGACCAGCGGATACCTGGCGGCCATGGAGCACCACGGCCTGGGGGCACACGCCCGTGTTCAGCATGCCGCCTACTCCGACGAGGGCGGCTTCGAGGCGGGCACGGCCCTGCTGACGGCGCAGCGCCGTCCCACCGCCATCATGGCGGGCGCCGACGTCGCGGCACTCGGCATCTACCGGGCCGCGTACGACCTCGGCCTGCGCATCCCGCGGGACCTGTCGCTGGTCGGCTACAACAACACCGCCCTCGCCGCCCTGGCTCCCGTACAGCTCACCAGCGTCGACCAGGCGGGCCACACGATGGGCTCCACCGCGGCACGGATGCTCATCGACCGCGTGGAGGGCCGACGGGACCGGGCCATGCAGACCACGATGACGCCGCGTCTGGTCGTACGCGGCAGTACTACGGCGCCGCCTGCCCATTGAGCAGTGGCCGGCACCTTCCCGCCCATCTGTCGCCGGGGGAAGCGGCGCGGTGGGCCGCCGGACGGTGTGTGGGGGCATGGATGCAGTCCGGAAGGGGAGACGAAAACAACGGACGGGCAGCCCGGAACAACCGGTCGGCGGGTGGGGTGGCCTCGGCTCGGGCGCTCGATGTACATGACTATGGGCGGTCCAGACCGGTTTGCCCACCCTCTGGCTGATCCATGTTCCTGATGCCGGTCATCTGTCCCATGGATGGGCTCCTCGGCGCGGGTCCAGCCGAAGGGCGGCCCTGGCGAGGGCAGCGCGGGTTCTACGCCCCGGGTGCGTCGCCCAGACGCCGGCCGACCCGCGCGGCCGTCTCGCGCAGCCAGATGTGGGCGGCGTCGTGGGTGTGTACCGGATGCCACCAGAGCGCCTGGCGCAGCGGAACCGCCTCGTAGGGCGGTTCCAGGACCCGCACGCCGGCGAGCGGTGCCAGGAGCTCGGCCAGACGGGCCTGGAGCAGGGCGATCCGGCGGGTGCCCGCCACCAGGAGCGGGAGCAGCTGGAAACTGTCGACCGAGACCTCGACCCGGGGTTCGATTCCGAGCATGCCCAGCTGTCGCACCGCTGGGGCGTCGTACGTCCGCCGGTACGCGACCCAGGGCAGGCGGGCCAGATCCTGCCGGGTGAGACGCTCCTCGACGCTGGGGTGGTCGTCCGAGACGATGAAGACCCACCGGTCGTCGTAGAGATCCGTGGCCGGGAAGGCACTGATGACCCCGTGCGGCATCACCAGGCCGTCGGTGGCGCTGAGCAGGCTCGCCGTGTCATCGACGACCGTGACCGGCGTCTGGGTGAACCGCAGGCGCACGCCGGGGGCTTCCTCGTGTACGACCCGGGCGAACTCGGCTCCGAAGACGGCGACGGCGTAATCGGACGCCACAAGACTGAACTCACGGCTCTCCTCGGCCGGGTCGAAGCTCGCCTGGCTGGAGAAGAGCCGCTCCAGCACGTCGTAGGCGGTGGAGGTGCGGTCCAGAAGCACCTGGCCGAGGGCGGTGAGTTCGTAGTGACCGCCGACGCGGGCGAGCAGGTCGTCGTCGAAGTGGCGGCGCAGTCGGCTCAGGGCCGCGCTCATGGCGGGCTGGCTCAGCCCGACGCGCTGCCCGGCCCGCGTGACGTTGCGCTCCTCCAGCAGGGCGCGCAGCGCGACCACGAGGTTGAGATCCAGACGGGCCAGGTTCACGGCATTTCCCCTTGCTGTTCGGGCGCCGACCAGGAACAAATAAATGCCATGGATGACAACTATCCAAACAATCGATTTCCCTGATTCCGACGGCGGGTCCAGATTAGTCACATCGCAATCAGGAGGACATGTCCGTGAAACCTGGATCTCCGTCCGCGCTCTTCGCCGGACCTTTCGCCCTCTCGACGCTGTCAGCCCCCGAGGGGCCCGCCTTCCCCGCCCTGGTCACCCCTGACGCTCAGGTCCTCGACCTGCGCATCGCCTTCGATGACGCGCAGCTCACCGCCACGGGTCTGCTGGAGAACTGGGATGTGGTCCTGCCGAAACTCCGGGCCCTCGCCACGCAGGAACACCCCGGTCTCAGGCCGCTTTCGGAGTACCGGGTGCACGCCCCCGTCGAGCCCCGGCAGGTGTTCCAGTCCGGCGCCAACTACCGCCAGCACGTGATCGACCTGCACGTGGCACACCGGGCCGCGGATGACGACCGCTCCGAGCAGGAACGGCGCGCCGAGGCGGCGGAGATCATGGACCGCCGGGCGGCGGAGGATCTTCCCTACGTCTTCATCGGCCTGCCGAGCTCCGTCACCGGCCCGTACGACGACGTCGCCCTCCCCTCCTGGGCCGAGAAGCCCGACTGGGAGCTTGAGCTGGCGGCGGTGATCGGCCGACCCGCCTACCGGGTGTCCGTGGAGGAGGCGCTGGAGTGCGTCGCCGGATACACGATCGCCAACGACCTGACCGACCGGGCGACCGTCTTCCGGCGGGACATGCCGCAGATCGGCACCGACTGGCTGCGCAGCAAGAACGCGCCGGGCTTCACCCCTCTCGGGCCCTGGATCGTGCCCGCCGAGTCCATCGCGGACACCGGTGACCTGCGCCTGACGCTGAAGCTCAACGGCGACACCATGCAGGACGAGTCCACGAAGGACATGATCTTCAGCGTGGCGCGCGTGGTCTCCTACGTCTCGCAGAGCGCCCGCCTCCTCCCCGGCGACCTCGTCCTGACCGGCTCCCCGGCGGGCAACGGCATGCACTGGGGCCGGCTGCTGCGCGACGGCGACGTCATGGAGAGCACCATCACGGGCCTCGGTTCGCAGCGCACCCGCTGTACCGCGGAGGCGTGATGAGCCTGGACCGGGGCGACCCCGAGGGATCGATCGCCCGCACCGCCGAGGCGTGCTCCAACTGGGGCCGCTGGGGCGCGGACGACGTACTCGGCACACTGAACTTCCTCGACGAGGCCAAGCGCCGCGAGGCCGCCGCACTCGTCCGGCGCGGTGTGAGCTTCTCCCTCTCCCAGCGCTTCGACATCAACGGCCCGCAGAAGGGCTGGCGTCGGCGCACCAACCCGGTGCACACCATGCTGGACACCGGCACGGACGCGGCCCTCGGCAACCAGGGCCTCCCGCACGGCATAGGCGGCGCCGACGACGTGATCGCCATGCCGCTGCAGTGCTCGACCCAGTGGGACGGGCTCGGCCACATCTTCGACCACGGCAAGGCGTGGAACGGCCGCCCCGCCGAGAAGGTCGTCACCTCCGAGGGCGATCTGGTCACCGGCATCGAGCACATGGCTCACCAGATCGCCGGGCGAGGGGTGCTCCTGGACGTGGGCCGCGCCGTCGGCCATGACGGCGAACTGCCCGACGGGTTCGCGATCACCGAGGACCACCTGACGGCCACCGCGGAAGCCCAGGGCGTAGCCGTGGGACGCGGGGACCTGGTGCTGGTGCGCACCGGACAGCTCGCCCGAGTGCGCCGCGACGGCTGGGGCGAGTACGCGGGCGGCCCGGCCCCCGGTCTGTCCTTCACCACCGCCGGCTGGCTCCACGGCAGCGAGATCGCCGCGATCGCCACGGACACCTGGGGCTTCGAGGTGCGCCCCAACGAGTTCGAGCACGCCTTCCAGCCCCTGCACCAGGTGGCCATCCCGCACATCGGCCTGCTGATCGGCGAGATGTGGGACCTCGATTCCCTGGCCGAGGACTGTGCGGCCGATGGCGTGTACGAGTTCTGGCTCACCGCCGCTCCCCTGCCCATCACCGGTGCGGTCGGCTCCCCGATCAATCCGATAGCCGTCAAGTAATCAGAGGAACAAGGGAGTTCCCATGACCGAAACCCGCACGGTCCTCGTCGTCGGCGGCGGCGCGGCCGGCAACGCCGCGACGATCCTGCTGCGCCGCGCCGGCTTCTCGGTGGACCTGGTAGAGGCCAAGGACGACTGGAACGCCACCGCCGGATCCGGCATCACCCTCCAGGGCAACGCCCTGCGCGTACTGCGCGAACTGGGTGTGTGGGACCAGGTGAGGGCGTCCGGCTTCGGCTTCGGTTCCGTCGGCATCACCGCACCTGACGGATCCGTCCTGCACGTCCATCGCGATCTGCGCACGGGGGGCGACGATCTGCCCGCCACGCTCGGCATGCAGCGGCCCGAGCTCCAGCAGATCCTGATCGATGCCGTCCTCGCGAGCGGAGCCCGGGTCCGCCTGGGCACCCGGGCCGAGATCCTCGACCAGGACGCGGAAGGCGTCTGTGTCCGTTTCACCGACGGTACGGAGGGGCGCTACGACCTGGTGATCGCGGCCGACGGCCTCGGTTCCACCACTCGCGCGGCGATCGGCGTCAACGCCAAGCCCGAGCCCACCGGCATGGCCATCTGGCGCGTCTGCGCGCCCCGCCCCGCCGACGTGACCCGCACCGACCTCGCCTACGGCGGACCGGCCTACATCTCCGGCTACTGCCCCACCGGCGACACGACCCTGTACGCGTACGTGGTCGAGGCCAACCGGGACCGGGCATCCATTCCACCGGATTCCTACGCGGACGAGATGCGCGGGCTGGCCTCTGCCTACGGCGGCTTCTGGCCGCAGATCGCGGAGAGCATCACGGACCCCGGACTAGTCAACTACACCTGGTTCGACCAGATGCTGGTCGAGGGCTCGTGGCACCGCGGCCGGGTCGTCCTCATCGGCGACGCCGCCCACTGCTGCCCGCCCACCCTCGCGCAGGGCGCCGCGCTGTCCCTCGAAGACGCGTGGGTGCTCGCGCAGATGCTCGCCGGCGCCGACGACTGGGACGGCGCTCTGCTCCAGGCGTTCTACGAGCGGCGGATCGCCCGTGTCCGCCCTGTCGTGGAGGCGTCCGTGCAGATCGGGCGGTGGCAGCTCGACGGGGTACGCGACGCGGACGTGCCCGGCCTGATGGGCCGCACCATGACGATGCTGCGGGAGCTGCCGTGAGCCGCGTGCCCAGGCCGGAGCCGCTGACCGCGCCCACGGTCGACGTCCACGCCCATGTGCTGCTGCCGGAGGTCGAGGCCCTGGTGGACGGTCTGCCGGGACTGGTGGAAGCGAGGGGCCTCGATGCCCGGCGCAACGGCGCCGCGGCGCTCGCGGTCAGCGGTCCCATGGTCCGTGGCCGCATCCCGCGGCTGACCGACCCCGCAGTACGCCTCGCCGCCATGGACGCGCAAGGCGTGGACGTGCAGCTGGTCAGTCCGTCCCCCTCCCACTACCACTACTGGGCGGACGAGGACACGGCCGAGAAGGTGTACCGGCTCGCCCATGAGGCGACCGCCACCCACTGCGCGGCCGCACCCGACCGGCTGCGCGGACTGGGGCTCGTCCCCCTCCAGCACCCGGAGCAGGCGCCGCTGGCCCTCGACCACGCCTTGGAACACGGACTGGCCGGGGTGGAGATCTCCAGCCACGCTCCGGGCCGTGACCTGTCCCACCCGGCGTACGAGCCCTTCTGGGCGCGGGCCGCGGAGACGGGCGCGATCGTCTTCCTGCACCCCTTCGGCTGCACCCTCGACGAGCGCCTGGACCGGTGGTACCTGTCCAACACCGTCGGCCAGCCCACCGAGAACGCCGTCGCCCTCTCCCATCTCATCTTCTCCGGCGTACTGGACCGCCACCCCGGCCTGAAGCTGATCGCGGCCCACGGCGGCGGCTACCTGCCCACCCACATCGGACGCTCCGACCACGCCTGGTCCGCCCGCTCCGACGCGAGCGCGGGATGCCTGCGGCCGCCCAGCAGCTACCTCAAACAGATCCACTTCGACTCATTGGTCCATGACCCCGACGTCCTGCGGGAGTTGGTACGGGTCGCCGGGTCCGAGCGGGTCCTGCTGGGATCCGACTTCCCCTTCGACATGGGCACCGATGACCCGGTCGCCGCCCTCAGGGCCGCGCGCCTGCCCCCGACCGATTTCGACGCCGTCCGCGGCGGCAACGCGGCCACCCTGCTGAACCTCGCCCTCGTCTGAGGAGGTACCCACCATGAACGCACGTCTGCTCACCCACCTGCGACACGTCGACCTGGCCGTGCCGGACTACGACAAGCAGCTCGACTTCTACGCCGGCGTCTGGGGCCTGACCAAGGTCGCCGAGGATTCCGGTGTTTCCTTCCTGGCGGCCGAGGGCTCCCCGGAGCAGTACGTGGTGCGGCTGCGCAAGGCCGAGGAGAAGCGGCTCGACCTCGTCTCCTACGGCGCCGCTTCCCCCTCCGACGTGGACACCCTCGCCGAGCAGCTCCTGGCCGGAGGCGTCCAGCTGATCTCGCGGCCCGGGACCGTGGACACGCCCGGCGGCGGCTACGGCTTCCGCTTCTTCGACGTCGACGGGCGCACCATCGAGGTCTCCGCCGATGTCGCGGTGCGCCAGCACCGCAAGATCGAGGAGAAGGAGGCCATCCCGGTCAAGCTCTCCCACGTCGTCCTGAACTCCCCCGATCTCGATCGCACCCGCGCGTGGTACGAGCGCCACCTCGGCTTCCTTCTCTCCGACACCCTCAGCTCTCCCCACATGGGGGAGGTCATGCACTTCATGCGGATCAGCAACCAGCACCATTCCATGGCCCTGGCCAAGGGCCCGCACACCTCCTTGCACCACATCTCGTTCGAGATGCGCGGTATCGACGAGTACATGCGCGGCTCCGGCCGCGTGATCCGGGCGGGCCACCGCAAGATCTGGGGCCCCGGGCGCCACATGGCCGGCGACAACACCTTCACGTACTTCCTCGACCCGCACGGCAACACCGTGGAGTACACGACGGAGTTGGAGCTGCTCGACGAGGACAGCTGGCATCCGCACGTCTACGACTTCTCCGACCCGGACGTCACCGACCAGTGGGGCACCGCCAACGCCATGAGCGAGATCGTCGCCAAGGAGTCGTTCAACGACCCCGACCGCGGTGTCTTCGTCGCCCCGCCGGTCTGATCCTCCCGCGCCGGCATCGGCCGAAGCGGCCGTACCCCTGGCCGACCACTCCTACCGGGAGCCGCACATGCGCTTCGCCTCCTATGAACACCAACATCACCGGCACGTCGGCGTCGTGGAAGCGGACGGCACGCTCTTCCCCCTGCCCGGCGTCTCCTCGCTCACGAGCCTGCTGGAGCAGACCGGTGGTCTCCCCGGGCTGCTCGATGCCGGCGCGGCCGCACGCGGCGTACCGCCCGGCCCGCACGTCTCCCAGGTCCGGTTGCTGCCTCCCGTGCGGCCCACGGCCGTAAGGGACTTCGTCACCTTCGAGGAGCACGTCGAGGGGGTCCGGCGTTCCGTGGAAGGGAGGGCCGGCGTGCCGGAGCAGTGGTACGCCGCACCGACCTTCTACTTCACCAACCCGCACGCGATCTACGGTCCGCTCGACGGGATACCGGTCCCGCCCGGCGCGACCGTGCTCGACTTCGAACTGGAAGTGGCCGCCGTCATCGGCCGTGAGGGCCGCGACCTCACACCGGAACGGGCCCGCGACCACATCGTCGGCTACACCGTCTTCAACGACTGGTCCGCCCGCGACCTCCAGTCCGCCGAGATGAAGGTCGGCCTCGGCCCTTGCAAGGGCAAGGACACCGCCACCACCCTGGGCCCCTATCTCGTCACCGCCGACGAGCTGGAGCAGTACCGGGACTCGGAGGGCTTCCTGCGCCTGGCACTCACGGCCGAGATCAACGGTGCGGCCGTGGGCAAGGACCTGCTCTCCAACATGAGCTGGACCTTCGAGGAGATGACCGCCTACGCCTCCCGCGGCACTCTCGTGCGCCCCGGCGACGTGCTCGGCTCGGGCACCTGTGGCAACGGAGGCTGTCTCGCCGAACTCTGGGGACTGCGTGGCGAGCGGACGCCGCCGCCGCTGAAGCCCGGCGACACCGTCACCCTCACGGTCGAGGGTCTCGGTTCGCTCACCAACACCATCGTTCCCGGGAGCGAGCCCGTGCCGCTGCCCGCGGGCCGTCGACGCGATCGGGAGCGGCCGTGAGCGCTCCGCCGGCCCAGAGACTACGGGGCAAGGTCGTCGTGGTCACGGGCGCCGCTCGCGGCCAGGGCGCGGCCGAGGTGGAAGCACTCCTCCGAGAGGGTGCCCACGTCGTAGCCACCGACGTGACATCCGCGAGCGGCTGCCGGCGCCTCGATGTCACCAGCGAGGAGGACTGGGCGGAACTCGCCGCCGAACTGCGCGAGACGCACGGCCAGGTGCACGGCCTGGTCAACAACGCCGGCATCACCTGGCGCGCCCGCCTCGGTGACGTACGCGCCGAGGACATGGCCCGCGTCCACGCGGTCAACGTCACCGGGCCGCTCCTCGGCATCCAGCACCTCGCTCCGCTCATGCCTCCCGGTTCCTCCATCGTCAACGTCGGCTCGTCGGCGGCCGTCACCGCGCACTACCCGGTGGCCTACACCACCAGCAAATGGGCGCTGCGCGGCCTGTCGAAGACCGCTGCCCTCGAACTCGGCCCGCGCGGGATCCGCGTCAACACGATCCATCCCGGATTCATCGAAACCGAGATGACCGCCTCCGCGGCCCCGGCCTTCCGCGAGGCCAGCATCCGCGAAACCCCCTTGGGGCGCACCGGAACCGTCGATGAGATGGCTCCACTGGTGGTCTTCCTGCTCTCCGACGACTCGTCGTTCATCAGCGGCGCCGAGATCCCGGTCGACGGCGGTCTCACCGCCCACGGTGGCGTCAAGTCCCTCTCGGACGCTCTGCGCCCGGAGGGTGGGACGTGATGCGCCCGGAAGGTGAAGTCGCCCTGTCTCCGGGGCTCACTCGTGGGTCCCGCGTGCTGCCCGGTGTCACCCGATGAAAGGAGCACACGCCGTGGACAAAGTCATGGGCAGCGCCGCCGAGGCGGTGGCCGACATCCAGCCGGGCGCCTCATTGGCCGTGGGCGGTTTCGGTCTCAGCGGTGTACCCGAGGTCCTCGTCCGCGCACTTCTCGAACAGGGCGCGGACGACCTGCGGGTCGTCTCCAACAACTGCGGGGTCGACGGGCGCGGGCTCGGAGTCCTGCTGTCCGTCGGACGCATCGCCCGCGTCACCGGTTCCTACGTCGGCGAGAACAAGGAATTCGCCCGGCAGTACCTGTCCGGCGAGCTGGAAGTGGAACTCGTGCCGCAGGGAACGCTCGCCGAACGGCTGCGCGCCGGCGGCGCCGGAATCCCCGCCTTCTACACCCCGGCCGGCGTGGGCACCCAGGTCGCCTCCGGCGGACTGCCCTGGCGGTACGCTCCCGACGGCTCGGTCGCCGTCGCGTCACCTGCCAAGGAGACCCGGGAGTTCGCCGGGCGCCGGCACGTGCTGGAGCACGGCATCACCACCGACTACGCCCTCGTCCGGGCCTGGCGGGGGGACCGGCACGGAAACCTCGTCTTCCGGAAATCCGCGGCCAACTTCAACCCGCTGGCCGCCATGGCCGGCCGCATCACGATCGCCGAGGTCGAAGAGCTCGTCGAACCGGGCGCTCTGAGCCCCGGCGCGGTGCACCTCCCCGGCATCTACGTCCGCAGGGTCGTGGAACTCACCCCGCCGCAGGCGGCGGACAAGCCCATCGAGAAGAGGACGGTGCGTCCCTGATGCCCTGGACCCGCGACCACATGGCCGCCCGAGCCGCCGCCGAACTCACCGACGGCTCCTACGTCAACCTCGGCATCGGCCTGCCCACCCTCATTCCCGGCCACCTCCCGCCCGGTGTCCACGTCGTCCTCCACTCCGAGAACGGCATCCTCGGTACGGGCCCCTACCCCGCTGCGGACGAGGTCGATCCCGACCTGATCAACGCCGGGAAGGAGACCGTCACGGTGCTGCCCGGCGCCTCGTTCTTCGATTCCGCCCTGTCCTTCGGCATGATCCGGGGCGGCCACATCGACACGGCGGTCCTGGGCGCGATGCAGGTGTCGCAGTACGGCGACCTCGCGAACTGGATGATCCCCGGGAAGATGGTCAAGGGCATGGGTGGCGCCATGGACCTCGTGCACGGCGCCGGCCGCGTCATCGTCCTCATGGAGCACACCGCCAAGGACGGCAGCCCCAAGATCGTCGAAGACTGCTCCCTGCCCCTCACCGGCGAGCGGTGCGTTCACCGCATCATCACCGACCTCGGCGTCCTCGACGTCACCGAAGACGGCTTGGCTCTCGTGGAGACAGCTCCAGGCGTCACCATCGCCGACATCGCCGCCCGGACCGACGCACCGGTCCGCTCGAACCAGTAGCCGTTGCCCCCGAGGAGGCCTCATGTCCGCACTTCCCGTTCCACTCCGCATCGCCGTCGTCGGCGGCGGCATCGGCGGACTGGCCGCCGCGCTGGCGACCGCCCGCGCCGGCCACCACGTCACGGTGCTCGAACGATCCGCCCGGTTCGGCGAGATCGGCGCGGGCTTGCAGCTCGCACCCAACGCGTCCGCCGCCCTGGACCAGCTGGGAGTCCTCCCCGCGGTCCAGCGCAACGCCGTCGCCCCGCCGCGGCTGGTGATGATGGATGCTCTGACCGGTGACGAGGTGACCTCCCTCGACCTGCGCAGCGCGGCGTACACCGAACGCTTCACCCACCCGTACCTGGTCACCCATCGCACCGACCTGCACGCCGCGCTCCTGGACGCCTGCCGGGACCACCCCGCCATCACGCTCCGCACCGGTCACACCGTCACCCATGCCGAGCAGGACGGCGCGGGGGTACACCTGCGCTTCGCCGACACCGCGGCGCGGCTCACCGCGGACGCGGTCGTGGCCGCCGACGGCCTGCACTCGCGCCTGCGCCAGGCCCTGGTCGGCGACGGCGAACCGGTCTGCTCGCGCTACGTGGCCTACCGCGGGGCGCTGCCCGTCGGCAGCATGACGGGCCGGATGTCACAGCACGCCGCGTCGGAAGCGGTGATGGTCTGGGCGGGGCCCCGCATGCACCTGGTGCAGTACCCCGTCCGGCGCGGAGAGCTGTACAACCAGGTCGCGGTGTTCGAGAGCGACGACTACCGGCCTGACTCGGATGCCTGGGGCACCGAAGCCGAGCTCGAAGAACGCTTCGCCGGAGCCTGCCAGACCGTCCGCGACGCACTGCCGCTGGTGGCACGCGACCGCCGCTGGCCCCTGTACGACCGTCTGCCCATCGACAACTGGGTGCACGGCCGCATCGTGCTGCTCGGCGACGCCGCCCACCCGATGCTCCAGTACTTGGCCCAAGGTGCCTGTCAGGCACTTGAGGATGCCGTGGCCCTCGGGCAAGCGCTCGGCCGGTTCGCCGACCCGGCCGACGCGTTCGCCGCGTACGCCGGGCAGCGTCGCCAACGGGCGGCGCTCATCCAGACGAACGCCCGGCGCTTCGGCGAGATCTGCCACCTGGAGGGAATGGGAGCCACCCTCCGCAACGCCCTCTTCTCGTCCCGTTCGTCCGAGGAATTCGACGACATGTCCTGGGTGTGGGCGCCGGCCCCCGCCTCGGTTCCCACCCCGTGATCCGGCCACCACAGGAGGACGCCGTGAACGACGAACTCGTCTACGAGGCGCTGGAGGGTTCGGGAGCCGCACCGCTGTGGCGCTTCTACGGCAACCTGTTCCCCGCCGAACCGAAGAGCCGTGCGGTTCCCCACCTCTGGAGCTGGCAGGAACTGCGGCCCCACCTGCTGCACTTCTCCCGGACCCTCTCCCTGGAGGAGGCCGAACGGCGCGTGCTCATGCTCGTGAACCCCGGCCTGAGCGATCCCCCGGCCACCGTCAACACCCTTTATGCCGGACTGCAGATCATCCTGCCCGGAGAGACCGCGCAGGCCCACCGCCACACGTCCAACGCGTTCCGCTTCATCCTGGAGGGCAGCGGCGCGTGGACCACGGTCAACGGCGAGCGCGTCTTCATGTCCCCGGGCGACCTGCTGCTCACCCCCGGGTGGCACTGGCACGACCACACCCATGAGGGCGACGCTCCGATGATCTGGCTCGACGCACTCGACTACCCGCTCGTCAACGCCCTGGAAGCCGGCTTCTACGAGAAGTACCCGCAGCGGCTCCAGCCCGTCACCCGGCCCGACGACGCGGGCAGCAAGCAGTTCCTGCACGGCCGGCTGACCCCCGCCTGGCTCACCCCCGACGGCCCCCACTCCCCCGTCACCCGCTACACCTGGACGGAGACCCAACGCGCCCTGGACGCCGTCGCCGACACCGCCGAGGGCAGCGAGGTCGACGGCATCGTCCTCGAATACACCAACCCGTGGACCGGCGGTCCGGTCATGCCCACGATCGGCTGCCGCATCCAGAGGCTGCGCCCGGCCTTCCGGGGCGCCGGACGCCGGCACACCGCCTCCACCATCTTCAGCGTCGTACGCGGTGAAGGCGCCACGATCGTGGACGGGAAGCGGCTGGAGTGGTCCGAGAACGACACCTTCGCCGTACCCGGTTGGACGTCCTACCGGCACCTCAACAGCTCGTCCTCGAACGACGCCGTGCTGTTCTCCTACAGCGATGAGCCCGTCATGCGATCCCTGGGGCTCTACCACGCGGAAGACGCCGCCCCCGGCGCCTGATCCGCCCATCCGACACTTCAGCAAGGAGGCCACGGTGCGCCTGGCCCTGTTCAACAAAGGACGTATCGGACTCCTCGACGGGGACGACCTCGTCGACGTGACCGAACTGCTCGCCGGATCCGGCCCCTTCGGCGCGGCCGGAGCACTCCACCACCACATCGAAGCCGCCGACCGGCACGGCCCGGTCGACGTGGACCTCGGCGGCCGTACGCGGGTCCCGCTCGCCGAGGCCGTACTGGAAGCCCCGCTGCCCCGCCCCGGAAAGATCATCGGCGCACCGGTCAACTACCTCGATCACAAGGCCGAGATGGAGTACGCCACGTCGGTCGCCGACCTCGGGGTCTTCCTGAAGGCCAATTCCTCGGTCATCGGACCGGGCCAGGACATCCTCCTGCCCTACTCCGACAAGCGCACGGACCAGGAGGGCGAGCTCGGCGTCGTCATCGGCCGCACCGCCTCACACGTCAGCCCCGACGAGGCCCTGGACCACGTCTTCGGCTACACGTGCCTGCTGGACATCACCGTCCGCTCCGGCGAGGACCGCTCCACCCGCAAGTCCTTCGACACGTTCACCCCGATCGGCCCCTGGATCGTGACCGCGGACGAGATCCCGGACCCGGACTCCCTCGACCTCCGCTGCGACGTGGGCGGCGCCACCCGACAGCGGACCAACACGGCCCACCTGATCTACGGCATCCGCGACCTGATCGCCTACGCTTCCTCCGTCATGACCCTCCACCCCGGCGACGTGATCGCCACGGGCACCCCTGCCGGAGTCGGCCCGCTGAGCCACGGGGACCGCGTGGTCGTGGAGATCGAGCGGGTCGGCCGCCTGGAGGTGAGCGTCGACGGTTCCCGTGCCACCCCGTACGAGGAACGTCCGGGACGCAGGGAGCTCTGACCGGACGCTCACACCCGAGGTGGTGCCGGCGCGGCGCTCACAGACTCCGCCGCAGACCGGCTTCCCCCGGCCGGCACCACCTGCACGTCTCCGCTATTGAGTATGTTGACATAGGTATCTCGCCATACTTATATTGCCTGCATGGCCACCCCCAGCGCGTCCGAACAGGACATCCGGCAGATCGCGTCAGCGATGTCGGCCGTCCTGCCCGCGCTGCACCGGGCACTCGACCGGCGCCTCGCCCAGGACTTTCCGCACCCCAAGCCGCCCGAGAGCCAGTTGGCGCTCCTGCGGCTCGTCGGCGAGCGTGACGGTGTCACGGTGCGCGAGGCCGCCGACGTCCTGCTGATGAAGCCGAACAACGTGAGCGCCCTGGTCACACAGCTGGCCGGCCAAGGACAGCTGGAGCGCAGGCAGGACCCCGCGGACAAGCGAGTCGCGCATCTGCACCTGACGGCCCAGGCCCGGCAGCGGCTCGACGAGGTCGGGAGCCTCCTGGACGGATACCTCGTCGAGGCACTGCACACCCTCACCGACGGGGATCTCGACGCCATCGGGTCAGCCCTCGGTGCGCTGCGGGGCGTGGCGCGGCACATTCACCCCGCCGCCCACTGACGGCGCACGCGTAGCCGCGTCCCGTCGACCTCCATCCTTACGAGGAAGCAAGGCACCTCCATGTCCTCCACCGTCGTGGACAGCTCTCCCCTGCCCGCACGCACCCGGCCCTCCGCTCCGGCGGGCCGCCGCGCCAATCCCTGGCTGACGCTCGTCGCCGTCGCCTTCGGCCTGTTCATGGTCGGTCTGGACGGCTCCGTCGTCGCGATCGCCAACCCGGAGATCGGCCGGGACCTGAACGCGTCCACCGCCGACCTGCAATGGGTCACCAACTCCTACCTGCTGGCCCTGGCCGCCGCGCTGATCCTCGGCGGGAAGCTCGGTGACCGCTTCGGCCGGCGCACCTTCTACCTGATCGGAGTCGTCGGCTTCACCCTCGCTTCGGTCGCCATCGGCCTGGCCGGGTCGATCGAGGGCGTCATCGCCTTCCGAGCCGTGCAGGGCTTCTTCGGTGCGCTGCTGATGCCCAACACGCTCGGGCTGCTGCGCGCGGTGTTCCCGCCGAAGAAGTTCGGTATGGCCGTGGGCATCTGGGCGATGGTGTCGTCGGTGTCCACCGCGCTCGGCCCCATAGTCGGCGGTCTGCTCGTCGAGCACGTCAACTGGGAATCCGTCTTCTACATCAACGCTCCGATCGGCGTCGTCGCGCTCGTCTTCAGCGCACTCGTGCTACCGCAGAGCAAGAACGCCTCCGCCTCCGCCCCCGGTGACCAGCGCTTCGACGTCCCCGGTGTGATCCTGCTCGCGCTCGGACTGCTCGTCGTCGTGTTCGGTGTGGTCAAGGGCGAGACGTGGGGCTGGAGTTCCGGCTCGACGCTGGGCGCGCTCGCCACCGGCCTCGCGATCCTCCTGGTGTTCGGCTGGTACGAAACGCGTGTGGAGCACCCGTTGCTGCCCATGCGGCTGTTCCGCAACCGCGCGCTGACCATCGGCACGATCATCACGGCGATCAACTTCTTCGTCCTGCTCGGCGTGATCTTCTTCGTGATGCTGTACCTGCAGAACGTACGTGGCTTCACCCCCGTCGAAGCGGGCGTGCGCACCCTGCCCCTGAGCCTGGCATCCGTGGTCGCCTCCCCGCTGGGCGCGAAGCTCACCGAGAAGTTCGGCGCCGGGCTGTCCATGCCGCTCGGCATGGTGCTGCAAGGCGGCGCCGCATTCGGCGTACTCGCATGGGGTGTGGATTCCCCGTACGTCGCGATGTGGCCGCCCTTCATCGCCCTGGGCCTCGGTGTGGGCATGGTGATGGCCGCCTCCTCCGACGCCATCGTGGGCAACTCCCCGGTCAAGGACGCCGGCGTCGCGGGCGGCCTCCAGGCCACCGCGCTCCAGGTAGGCGGCGCGCTCGGAACCTCCGTACTCGTCTCCCTGATCAGCAGCCGGGTCAACTCGACCCTGACCGCCGAACTCGCCTCCGCCGGGGTACCGGCACCCATGGCCCAGGGCTTGCACGAGGCCAAGGACGCGGTGGCCATGGGCATCGCACCGGTCTCCGGCGAAATGCCCGCGCAGCTGAAGGCCGCGGTGATCGAGGGCAGCGGCCAGGCGTTCATGAACGGAGTGCACACCGCCGCGTTCGTCACCGGCGCCCTGTGCGTCATCGGCGCCGTCCTCGCCGCAGTCGGCGTACGGCGCAACCCGCAGGACGCCCGCCCGGCCTCCCCTCCCCCTGGCCAGTCCGCGGGTAGGGGAATCGGGACGACGAGCGGCGCTGTCTGACCCTCGCCCTGAGCACGCCGTGCGCGGCCCGGCGCACCTCAGGTCAGCGGCCGAAGGTGTCGATCCCCTCCACGAGCCAGTGCCCGTCTCGATCCAGCAGGTCCAGGGCGAACATCGCTCCCGCATAGACGCCCTGGTCCTGGGAGCTCCGCCCCTCGGTTCCCGCCGTACTGACGCTGCTCTGATCCGCATAGACCAGGACGCGCGCCCGGTCGCCGTCGATGCGCTCGACGGCGCTGTCCGTGAGCGTCGTGGTGATCACCGTCTTCTGCTTCTCCGCCTGGGCGAGCACGTCGTTGAACAGCGCCCGGTGCTGGGTGACGGCCTTGCCGGTGAGCAAGGTCTTCGACGCGCTCTCGAAGGCGCCGGGCCGCGCGTGGTCGTAGGAGAAGAGGGAGGCGACGGCACTGGCGGTCTGGCCCTTGATCTCGCTGGTACGGGCGAGGTCGGTGAGCGCGGTGTTCGCCCGTACGGGATCGTCCCGCAGCGCCGCCGCCCGGCTCTGGGCGAATCCGGCGGCGGAGCCGAGGAGGACGGTGAGGGCGCAGAGGACGAGGAGGGGGACGAGGCGTTTCCCTCCACCCCTGCCGGTGCGGTCGGCCGTCCCGGCCCCTTCGTCCGGCTCGGGCGCCTCCTGCCGCTTCGCGCCGGCGGCCCCGCTCGTCGGTGTCCGTGTCCGCGTCCGCGTCCGCGAGGATACGGGCCGGTGACCCACGGGTGGGCGGGAGGCGTCGGCCAGGGTCTCCTGCGAACCGGTGGCATCGGCCGGGCGCACGGCCGGCACGGTCTGGTTGCCGGCCGTCTGGCGGCGGCGCTGGCGGTTGATGAGGTGGCGGGTCGTCGACATCGTGCCTGTCCTTCTCGGGTGCGGGCGGCTCTCGGACGCGGCTTGCTCTCGCGGTACGGCGGCCGGTTCAGCCGGTCGCCGTACCACCCACGGGGGCCTGACCCAGCGCGCTGAGCTTCCAGTGGGTTCCGGTGCGGCTCAGTTCGCCGAGCATGCGGCTGTCCTTCTCGCTGCTCTTGTCGTCAGCGGCCCTTACGGTGATCCGCAGGGCGACCAGTACCTTGGCCCGGCCCGCGCGGTCGTCCAACTCGGTGACGGCGCCGGACAGCACCCGGGCGGTGGTCACCGTCTTGGCCGCCTTGACCTGTTGCGCGAACTCGGCCCGCCCTTTGACGAGTTGGTCGTGCAGGTCGCCGGTCGTGGACGACTCCCACAGATCCAGACCCTGGTCCACTTTGGTGTGGTCGAGGGTGTTGAGGTTCTGCACGGCCTGTTCCGCCGCCGCGAGCGCCCGGTCGCGCTGGACGGCGTACGCGGCGGACTCGTCGTGGCTCGCCCCGTACCAGTCCTGGGCCGCCCACGCGGCGATGCCGCCCGCGACCAGGGTGAGCGCGAGAGCGACGGCCAGGATCGGCCGGGTGCCGGCGAGGGCGCGGACCGCGAGTGTCATGGGGTGTTCCCGTCTCCCGCTCATCTCTCAGCGGGTCTTGATGTCGACGATCTGCCAACGGTTCTCATGGAACTGGGCGGTGACGGTCAGCTGGGCCGCGGCCGAGGTCGTGGCGCCCTCGTCCCGCCGTGAGGTCTGGTCGAGGAGGACCAGGAGGCGCGCGGTGTCCCCGTCGAGTTCGATCACCCCGGTGCGCACGGCCCTCGTGTTCAGGGTGATCTTCTGCGTCTCCAGGTTGGCGCGGAGCTGGGCGAACAGGTCGCCGTACTGCCGGGCCGCCTTCCCCCCGAGCACCGTCCGCGCCGATCGCGCGGTGGCGTCGGCGCCGGTGGGGGTGTACGAGAAGATCCTGGCGAGGCCCTCACTGACCTCGCCGCTCACCCGTTCGGTGGTCGCGGTGTCGGTGAGGGCGCGGTTCTGGGCGGACGGGGCCGCGCGCAGTCGGTGTGCGCCGTAGAAGAAGGCGCTCCCGCCCAGGAGCAGGAGGGCGACGGCCGCCGCAACGGCCGGATGGCGCCACCGGCCGGCCAACCGGGAGCGGGAACCCCGGAGGTCCGGTTCACCCTCGGCACCGGAGTCAGCACCGGCCGCGCCCGCGTCCGTGTCCATGCCCGCGTCCTGGTGCTCGTCCTCGGCGTGCGGACTCGTGCCGGCCCCGTCGGCGGGTACGGGCGTCCGCGTCCCGCTACCGGGCGGTCCGGGCACGTCGTCCAGGTCCGCCGTGGCCTTCGCTCCGGGGCCGGCCGTCGTGTCCCGCACGGCCGGCCCCTCCGCCTCCGCGGGCCCGTTCATCGCCTTGCGCCCCAGCAGCATCACTCCGCCTCGCTTCCCGCGCCGGCCGTGGCGGATGCGGTGGCGCCCGCGCCCGCCACCGGTACGGCACTCAGTGCCTTGACCTTCCACGTGTCGTCGTCCGTACGCTCCAGGACGGCTTCGAGGCGCTTGCGGTCGCTCGTCACCTTCGAGGCGCCCTGGGGCGTGACGTCGACGCGGACCGTCGCGATGAGCTTCGCCGTACCCGCCCGGGTGTCCAGCGCGGTCACGGCCGCTTCGGTGACGGTGGCGCGGGCCGAGGCACCCACCACCGGCCGGGTGGCGCCCAGTTCGGTGAGCAGCGGCCCGGTGGAGGCGTCGCGCCACGCCTCGATGCTGGCCTCCGCGTGCTCCCGCGTGGACGCGTCCAGGGTGTTGAGCACCGTGAGGTGATCACGGCCCTGGGCGAGGACGTCGTCCCGCTCCCGGCCGAAGGCGAGGGCGTCGTCGGTGCGGGCCTGTGCGTAGGTCCAGGCGCCGGTCCCGCAGAAGGCGAGCGCCACTGCCAGGGCCGCGCCCGCGAAGACGCGCGCCCGCCTCATCGACCGCTCCCGGCGCCGAGGCCGAGCAGCCCGGCCAGGTCGGTGGGGCCGCCGGCCTGCCCCGGCAGGGCGAGTGCGCCGGGCAGGGGCTGCCCGGCGGGTGCGGTGGCGGAGCCGGCGCTGCCCGAGGGCAGGGAGCCGGGTTTGGCCGGGGTGGGGACGGGGCCGCCCTTCGGGGCGTTCGCGGAGCCGCGCACGTTCCTCCCGGACGAGGCCGGGCTGGTGCAGGAGGCTCCGGTGTTGAGGGCGGGTGCGGTACCGAGGTCCAGGCCGTTGCGGTAGCGCGTGCCGCCGTAGCCGGAGGTGCAGGGCAGGGGCTTGAAGAAGGTGACGGCCATGCCGAGGTTCATCCGTCCTCCGTCGACGGTGGTGGCACCCGCGGAGACGGCCGCGGGGAACTTCACGAGCAGTTCCTCCATGCCGCGCTGACGTGTGACGGCGATCTCCGAGGTGGTGAGCAGGTTGGCGAGGACCACGCCGAGGCTGGGGTCGAGGTCGCGCAGGAGGCCGCTGATCTGGGTGGCCGCGTCCGGCGTGACGGTGAGCAAGCGGCGGACATCGCTGTCGGATCCCTTGAGGGTGACGGCGAGTTCGCGTGCGCCGGTGGCGAAGTCGCGGATGGCTCGGGCTTCCTCGGCCTGGGTGCGCAGGACGACCTCGCCGTCGTTGATGAGGCGGGTGGTCGCGGGCAGGGAGCGGTCGGCGGCCTGCACGAACGCGCTGCCGCTGTCGATCAGGGCCTGGAGGTCGTCGCCGTGGCCTTCGAACGCCTTGCCCAGCTCGTCGACGACCGTGCGCAGCGAGTCGAGCGGAACGGACCGGGTGAGGTCGTTCATGCTGGCCAGGAGGTCGGTGACGGGTGCGGGGACCTCCGTGTCGGCCTGGTCGATACGGGCCCCCTCCGTGAGATACGGGCCCTGGTCGCTGCGGGGCCGCAGGTCGATGTACTGCTCGCCGACGGCGGACAGTCCGGCGACGACGGCCTTGGCGTCGGCGGGTACGCGGGCGGCCGCCTTCTTGATGTGCAGCCGGGCCACGACCCCGTCGGCGGTGAGGTCGATGGCGCCGACGCGTCCTATGGAGACGCCCCGGTAGGTGACGTCCGAGTGGGGGAACAGGCCACCGGTCCGGGAGAGGTGGACGTCGACGGTGTAGTGGTCGGCGACGCCGATGTAGCGGCCGAGGTCGGCGTAGCGGATGCCGAGGAGACCGAGGGCGAGTACGGAGATGACGAGGAACGCGAGGTTCTTCAGTCGTACGGCGAGGGTGATCACCGGGTCTTCCCTCCGTCCTTTGCTCCGGTGGTGGCGCTCCGCCCGCTCGGGGAGGAGGGGGAAGAGGAGGCTCCCGGCGGTTCGAAGCTCTGGACGGGCGGCAGCGGCAGCGGTGAGGGCGGGTTCGTGGATCCGCGGCCGGACGTGCTCCCGCGGGCGGTGGCCCCGGGGTCGGCGGGAGGGGTGGGCGTAGGGCCGGGCGTGGCCTGCGGGACGAGCGGCGGGATGACCTGGGTGCCCGGTTCGGCGGCGATGTACAGGTAGGTGTTGAGGTAGTCGCCCTTGATGCCCCGCATCACCTCGTCGGTGAAGGGGTACGTCAGCAGGGCCTGGAGGGAGTCGGGCAGATCGGCGCCGGCGTCGGCGAGTGCCTGCAGGGTCGGCGCCAGGGCCTTGAGGTCCGCGACCATGTCGTCCTTGCCGGCGTTGATGGTGGAGACGGCGACGCCGGACAGCGTGTCGAGGGCGCGCAGCATGGTCAGGAGCGAACCCCGCTGGTTCTCCAGGGTCTTGAGGCCGGGCGAGAGGCCGGTGATGACCTTCCCCACGTCCTCCTTGCGCCCGGCCAGGGTCGCGGAGAGCCGGTTGACCCCGTCGAGGGCCCGGGTGATGTCGTCCCGGTGCGCGTCGAGTTCGCTCACCAGGGTGTTGACCCGCTCCAGCATGGAGCGGACCTCGGGCTCACGTCCGCCCAGTGCGGAGTTCAACTCCTTGGTGATGGTCTTCAGCTGGTTGACCCCGCCGCCGTTGAGCAGCAGGGACAGGGCGCCGAAGACCTCTTCGACCTCGGTGTTGCGGCTGGTGCGGGCGAGCGGGATCGTGCTGCCGTTGGTGAGGCGCGCACCGCCCGCGTCCTTGGCGGGGGCGGTGAGGTCGATGAACTTCTCACCGAGCAGGCTGGACTGCTGGAGGCGGGCGCCCGCGTCGGCGGGCAGGCGGACGTCTCCGTTGATCTTCATGGTGACGCGCGCCGTCCAGTCGCCGGTCCCGAGGCGGATCTCGGTGACGCGGCCGACGGCGACGTCGTTGACCTTGACGGCGGACTGCGGGGCGAGGCTGAGGACGTCGGCGAGTTCGGCGGTGACCGTGTACGGGTGGGAGCCGAGGTCCGCGCCGCCGGGCAGCGGCAGGTCCTCGATGCCGTCGAAGCGGGGCAGGTCGGCGGGGAGCATGGTCACGGTGAGGACCACGACCGCGCCCAGGGCGGCGATCCCGGCGATGCCCGCCCCGGCGGCCTTGCCGGTGAGGGATCCGCGGCGCTTCACCGGTCCGCCTTCCCGTTGCCGGCCGAGGAGCCGCCGGTCACGGGCAGCGGGAGCAGCGGTCCGCCCATGCTGATCTCGTTGAGGTTGGCCCGGCCGTCGAGGGTGCGGGTGTCCTTGTTGTACGCGCCCACCACGTTGGACGCCGCGAGCGGGGCCACGTCGAGGGCCTCGGCGAGGGAGGCCCGCTGGTCGACGAGGGCCTGGGTCAGGGGAACCAGCCGGTCGACGTTCTGCTTCAGCTCGCCCCGGTTGTTCTGGATGAAGGTCTTGACCTGAGCGAGGGCCTTGCCGAGTTCGGTGAGGGCGCCCGCGAGGTCGTCCTTGTTGTCGGCGAAGAACGTCACCACGTCGTCGAGGCGTTCCTGGGCGGTGCGGACGTCGCCGTCCTTGTCCTTGAGCATGGTGGTGAACGTCTGGAGCTGGCCGAGCGTGGCGAACAGGTCGTCGCTGCTGCCGTCGAGGGTCTTGGCCGCCTTGCCGAACTCCTGGATGGACGTGCCGATCGCGTCACCGTTGCCGCCCAGGTTCTTCGCGCCGGTGTCGATCAGGCCGGCCAGGGCTCCGCCCGCATTGGCGCCGTCGGGGCCGAGGGCCTTCCCGAGGTCGGTGATCGAGGCGTACAGCTGGTCGATCTCGACGGGGGTCCGGTTGCGGGACGCGGCGAGCTGGGCTCCGTTGGCGAGGGCGGGGCCCGAGGCGTAGGCCGGCGTGAGTTGGACGTACCGGTCCGCGACGATGCTGGGGGCGACGATGACGGCCCGTGCGTCGGCCGCGACGCGTACGCCGTCGTCGATGTGGAGTCGGACGCGTACCCGGGTGCCCTCGGGCTCCACGGACTCGACCTCGCCGACGCGCACCCCGAGGATGCGCAGGTCCGAGCCGGCGTAGATGCCGACGGCGCGGTCGAAATGGGCCGTGACACGGGTGCCGCCGGAGCCGAGGGCGCGTACGGCGACGAGGCCGCAGGCCGCCAGCACCACCATGGTGAGCCCGATGACGAGGGGTCTTCTGAGTTTGGTCATCGGGCACCGCTTCCCTTCGCCGCCGCCGGCTTCTGCTGCGGCGGTTGGCATCCGGTCTTGGGCTGTGACGCCTCGGGCAGGTAGTTGCGGGGCACGACTCCGCAGAGGTAGCTGTCGAACCAGTGGCCGTTGCCCAGGGTGTTGCCGACGAGCCGGTAGTACGGGCCGACGAGGGCCAGGGTCTTGTCGAGCTGACCGCTGTTCTTCTCCAGGACCTCGGTGACGCGGCTGAGGGCCTTGAGGGTGGGGCCGAGCTGGCGGTCGTTGTCGGTGACGATGCCGCTGAGCTGCGTGCCCAGCTCCCGGCTGCCCTTGAGCAGGGCGCGGATGGCGTCGCGCCGGTCCTTCAACTCCCCGAGCAGTGAACCGCCGTCCTCGATGAGGGTCTCGAAGCTGGACTTCTTTCCTTCCAGGGTCTTGGTGAACGTCCTGCTTCCCTGAAGCAGTTGGGAGATTTGGGCGTCACGGCTGGAGACGGACCTGGAGAGTTCGGACAGGCCGGTGGCCGCGCTGCGCACGCTCGGCGGCGAGTTCTTGAAGGTCGCGGAGATCGTCTCGAAGCTTTCGGCGAGCTTCTTCGTGTCGATGGCGTCGACGGTGCCGCTCAGGTCCTGGAACGCCTGGGTCACGTCGTACGGGGACGTGGTGCGCGCCAACGGGATGCGGCTGCCGGGGTCCTGGCGTCCGGCGCCCAGCGGGTCGAGGGCCAGGAACTTCTCGCCGAGCAGGGTCTTGATGGCGATGGCGGCCGTGGAGCGGTCGCCGACCCAGGCGTCGCCGACTCCGAAGGTCACCCTCACCTTGGGCCCGTCGAGGGTGACCCCGGTGACCGAGCCGACCTTGACGCCGGCGATGCGCACCTCGTCGCCGGTGGCCAGTCCGGCGGCCTCGGTGAAGTCGGCGCTGTAGGTCGTGCCCGCGCCGGAGAACGGCAGGCGGTCCAGGTTGTAGGCGAGGACGGCCATCATGGCGAGCACGACGAGTCCGACGACGGCCACCGCGACGGGGTTGCGGTCCTTGACGGGGGTGAACCTGGGCGGGCGGCTCATCCGCGGCACCTCGATTCGGTCACGATGATGCCGGTCGGCGGCTTGGAACCGTCGGAGGTGCTCACACCGCTCACGCGGGCCTCGCAGAGGTAGAGGTTGAACCAGGACCCGTACGAGGACAGCCGGGCCAGGGCGGCCATCTTGGCCGGTGTCCTGTTGAGGAAGTCCTCGATCTGCGGCGTGTGGTCGCCGAGGGTGTTCGAGAGGCGGCCCAATTCACCGATGCTCCGTTTGAGGGGGGCCCGCCCGTCCTGGAGGAGCCCCGCGGTGACGGTGGTGAGGTCGCCCATCGCCTGGACGGCCTCGCCGAGCGGCTTGCGGTCGTCGTTGAAGCCCGTGACGAGCTTCTGGAGGGTGACGACGAGATCGCCGAAGGCGGCCTCGCGGGTGTTGAGCGTGTCCAGGACGGTGTTGAGGTTGGTGACCACCTGGCCGATCACCTGGTCCTTGGCGGCGACGGTCCGGGTGAGCGAGCCGATGTGCCGAAGGAGGCTCTCGACGGTGCCGCCCTCGCCCTGGAGGACTTGTACGAGCGACCCGGCGAGGTCGTTGACGTCACTCGGCGACAGGCCCTCGAAGAGCGGCTTGAATCCGTTGAACAGGAGCGTCATGTCGAGCGCGGGCGTCGTGCGGTCCAGCGGGATGGTGGAGCCGGGCGGCAGGGCGGAGCCCACGTCGCCGCTGCCCCGGTCGAGGGAGACGTAGCGCTGCCCGACCATGTTGAGGTACTTCACCGCGGCGGTCACCGATTCGGGGAGCGTGCGGTCGTCGCGGATGCGGAAAGTGACCTGGGCGGTGCGCCGGTCGACGACGCGGACGTTCGTCACCTCCCCGACCTTCACGCCCGAGATCCGTACGCTGTCGCCGTCGATGAGCCCGGTGACGTCGGTGAACAGCGCCTTGTACGAGCGCGTACCCGAGTCCACTCCGGTGTTGGCGATGCTGAGCGCGAGCACGGTCGTGGCGAGGGCGGTGACCAGGACGAAGATCAAGGACTTGACCACCGGGCCGGTCAGGGGGCGTCGCCGGGTGTGTGCGAGGCCGTCTCTCACTTGAGGACCACCTCCGCTCCGCGGTACGCGGGTCCGGCCAGCAGGCTGCTCCAGTCGGGCAGGTCGCCGGGCGGCTTGTCGGCGGCGGGCGCGAGGAGTTCGTTCAGGAGGTCGTTCTCCTGCGCGGAGTTGGCGGGACCGAGGTCCTGGTCGGCCGCCGCCGTGGCCCGCGCGGCGGGTGCCACCGGGACACCGAGGTAGGGCACGGGGTAGCAGTGCGGACCGCCGCCCGAGGTGTACGAGGGGGTGTCACGGCCGGGTGCGTAGGCCCCGCGCGAGGGCACGGTGACCACGTTGACGTGCAGCCCGGGCCGGTCGGTGCCCTTGCCGAGGGCCTTGTCCATGGCCGGCACGAATGCGGCGAGGGTGCGCAGCGTGCAGGGGAACGACGAGGAGTACTCGGCGAGCAGTTCCAGGGTCGGCCTGCCGGTGGCGCTGAGCCGGATGATGTTGTCCTTGTTCTGGCGCAGGAAGGTGGTGATGTCCTGGGCGGTGCGGGTGGTGGCCCCGAAGGTGGCGGCCAGCTCGCTCTCCTTCTCGGCGAGCGTCCCGCTGGTGGTGGTGAAGTCGGTGAGGGCCGTGACGATGTCCGGGGCCGCGTCCGCGTACACGTTGCTGACCTTGACGAGTTCCTGGAGGTCCCGGTTGAGCGCGGGCAGTTCGGGGTTGAACTTCTTGAGGTGCGCGTCCAGTTGGGCGAGGGTGTCGCCGAGCTTGGCACCGCGCCCTTCCAGCGCCCGGGAGACGGCGGACAGGGTGGCGGAGAGCTTCTGCGGCTGGACGGCGGAGAGCATGGGCAGCACGTTGTCCAGGACCTGCTGGAGTTCCACCGCGCTGCTGGAGCGGTCCTCGGGGATGACGGCGCCGGCGCCGATCGGTTCGGACGAGGGCGACGCCGGCGGTACGAGCGCCACGAACCGTTCGCCGAACAGGGTCGTCGGCAGCATCTGCGCGCGTACGTCGGCGGGAACCTCGTGGAGGGTGTCGGGATCCATCGCGAGGGTGAGCCGGGCTCCCGTGTCGGTGGCGGCGATGGAGCGGACCTCGCCGATGACGACGCCGCGCATCTTCACCTCGGCCCCCGGGTGCATCTCGTTGCCGACGCTGCCCGTCTCGATGGTGATCGGGGCGCTGTCGGTGAACTGCTTGTCGTAGACGGCGATCGCCAGCCAGACCAGGAGGGCGGGAACGAGCAGGAAGACGAGGCCGGCGGAGCGGCGGCGCAGGGTCGTAACGCGTGGGCTGCTCATGGCGCGTGGGCTGCTCATCTCACCCCGCCACCTTCACGGTCGTGGTCGCGCCCCACAGGGCCAGCGACAGGAAGAAGTCGGTGACGCTGATGATCACGATGGCGTTGCGCACGGACCGGCCCACCGCGACGCCGACCCCGGCGGGGCCGCCGGAGGCTCGGAACCCGTAGTAGCAGTGGGCGAGGATCACCATGACGCTGAAGATCAACACCTTGAGGACCGACAGCACGACGTCCGTCGGGGAGAGGAACAGGTTGAAGTAGTGGTCGTACGTTCCCTGGGACTGGCCGTTGAACAGGACGGTCACGTAACGGGAGGCGAGGTACGACGAGAGGAGCCCGATCGCGTAGAGCGGGATGATCGCCGCGACGCCCGCGATGATGCGGGTGGTGACCAGGTACGGGATGGAGCGGATGCCCATGCCCTCGAGGGCGTCGACCTCCTCGTTGATCCGCATCGCGCCGAGCTGGGCGGTGAAGCCCGCGCCGACGGTCGCGGAGAGCGCGAGGCCGGCGACCAGGGGTGCGATCTCGCGGGTGTTGAAGTAGGCGGAGACGAAACCGGTGAACGCGGCGGTGCCGATCTGGTCGAGGGCCGCGTACCCCTGGAGGCCGACGACGGTCCCGGTGAACAGGGTCATCGCGATCATCACGCCGATGGTGCCGCCGACGACACCGAGCCCGCCGGAGCCGAAGGCCACCTCGGCGAGCAGCCGCTGGACCTCCTTGAGGTAGCGGCGCAGGGTGCGCGGGATCCAGGCCAGCGCCTTGACGTAGAAAAGCAACTGGTCGCCGGACCGGTCGAGCCATACGAGCGGGGAGGCCATCGGCCTCAGCCTCCCTTCGGCGGGACGATTTGCAGGTAGATGCCCGTCAGCACCATGTTCACGAAGAACAGCAGCAGGAAGGTGATGACGACGGACTGGTTGACGGCGTCGCCGACCCCCTTGGGGCCGCCGCGCGGGTTGAGGCCGCGGTAGGCGGCGACGATGCCCGCGATGAACCCGAAGATCAGGGCCTTGAGTTCGCTGATGTACAGGTCGGGCAGTTGGGCGAGTGCGGAGAAGCTGGACAGGTAGGCGCCCGGGGTGCCGCCCTGGAGGATGACGTTGAAGAAGTACCCGCCGAGCGTGCCGACCACGGACACCAGGCCGTTGAGGAGCACGGCCACGCCCATCGTCGCCAGTACCCTGGGCACGACCAGGCGTTGGACCGGCGAGACCCCCATGACCTCCATCGCGTCCAGCTCCTCGCGGATCTTGCGGGAGCCGAGGTCGGCGCAGATGGCGGAGCCGCCCGCGCCTGCGATGAGCAGGGCGACGATGAGCGGGCTCGCCTGCTGGATGACGGCGAGGACGCTGGCGCCTCCGGTGAAGGACTGGGCACCCAACTGCTGGGTGAGCGAGCCGACTTGCAGGGCGATCACCGCGCCGAACGGGATGGAGACGAGCGCGGCGGGAAGGATCGTGATGCTGGCGAGGAACCAGAACTGTTCGACGAACTCCCGGAACTGGAAGGGCCGTCTGAAGATGGACCGCCCCACCTCGGCCGCGAGGGCGAAGAGCCGGCCGGTCTGCCGCAGCGCGCCCGTGATCACGAGCCGCTCCCGGTGGCCGGAAGCCGCAGGGTCGGCGCCAACGCGCCGCGCGTGTAGGTGTCCTCGATGGCGGCGCGGGCGGCGGGCGGCAGCGTGTCGAGCATGGCGAGGACGCGCTCGCGGCGCCTGATGGCGGCCTGGCGCGGCGGGAGTCCGGGCGAGGGCTCCAGTTGCGGGACGATGGCCCGGGGCGCGGCGGGTACGAGGCCGGGCACGGCGGCCTCGGCGGCGAGGGTGGCCGCGTCCTTCTCCTCGGACATCCCGATGGGTCCTTCGCGCCGCCCCGCGAGGAACTGCGCCACGACCGGTTCCTCGCTGGTGAGCAGCAGTTCCCGCGGGCCGAAGGTGACGAGGTTGCGCCGGAAGAGCATCCCCATGTTGTCGGGGACGGTCGCGGCGATGTCGAGATTGTGGGTGACGATCAGCATCGTCGCGTCGATCTGCGCGTTGAGGTCGATCAGCAACTGCGAGAGGTTGGCGGTGCGGACGGGGTCGAGACCGGAGTCCGGCTCGTCGCACAGCACGATCTGCGGATCGAGCACGAGCGCGCGGGCGAGTCCCGCCCGCTTGCGCATGCCGCCGCTGATCTCGCCGGGGAGCTTGCCCTCCGAGCCGAGGAGCCCGACGACGTCGATGCGCTCCATGACGATCCGGCGGATCTCCGACTCCTTCTTCCGCGTGTGCTCGCGCAGCGGGAAGGCGATGTTGTCGAAGAGGGACATGGACCCGAAGAGGGCGCCGTCCTGGAACATGAGGCCGAAGAGTTTGCGGGCCTCGTAAATGTCGCGCTCGGGGCTGTTCACCATATCGACGCCGGCCACGAGGACGCGTCCCCGTTCCGGCTTCAGCAGGCCGATGAGCGACTTGAGGAAGACCGTCTTCCCCGTTCCGGAGGGGCCGAGCATGACGCTCACTTCCCCTGCGGGCAACGTGAGGGTCACGTCCTGCCAGATGTTCTGCTTGCCGAAGGACATGGTCAGACCTTCAACAGCCACTTCGATTCCCACTTCACCTCCAGCAGTCGCGCGCCACGTGTGCGTCGCGGGCCGCACGTTAGGTCGTTCGCGATCACCGGACAATAGGTGTGACACCAATTCGGCCCGGCGCCGATGAACTTGTCACCGCGCGGACAAGCTCGGGTGCGCCACTTGTCTCCCCCCTGAGGACTCCCGTGTTCAGGGGCCGCCGACCAGGGGGCGGGCGTCGCACCCGGAACGCTACGGCCGAGTAACATCCGACGGCAATAAGTGGGTCCCGAGTTTTTCCCGGGACGGCCTCCGGCCCGCATTCTTTGTCACGTGGATTACACATGCACGCCGCTACTTGTCACGACGGAGAGCACCCCGGGCTCCCCGCCGGGATGCATACGCCCTACACGAGGGAAAACAGCGCGGAGCGGCGCCCGATCGACCGGAATTATCGATTTTACGCACCCGGTGGCTAATGCGATGCCAAGGACCGCTCACCCCGCGAACAGTTAATGCCAGCTCTTCAAAGAATCTTGAACTACGCCATTGTTCAGCCAAGTTTCCCGCAAGTAACGTCAGCGTCGCGGCCGAGGAACACCGAGCCGCGGGCCGTCTGTGTCTCCCCCCACCGCACAGCTGCGGCCCACCCTCTGCCGATCGATCCCCAAGGAGTCCCACAGCCATGAAGAACACCATCAGGAACCTCGCCTTCGTCACCGGCGCCGCTGCCGCCGCACTCGCCCTGACCGCGGGCACGGCATCGGCCGTGCCGTCCACCACGTGGACCGTCAACCCCTCCCCCGCCGCCTTCACGGCGACGAACAGCGGGAACATCGTCCTCAGCGTCAACGGCATCGCCATGACGTGTACGACCTCGGGCGCGTCCGGCTCGATGGCCAGCGCGACCGGCAACCCGGCCACCGTCGGCTCGATCAGCGCCATCAGCTTCGGTGCCAGCGGCTCGCCCTGCACCAGCGTCCTGGGCAACGTGACGACCGTCGCCACCACCCCGTGGACCGTGGTGGCACAGGACTACACCGCCGCGACCGGCGTCACCAAGGGCTACATCGGCAACGTCGACGCCAAGGTCACCGTCGGTGCCTGCGTCTTCCGCGTGACGGGCAAGGCGTCCGGCACGTACACCAACTCGACGGGCAAGCTCGCGGTCTCCAGCACCACCGGGGAGCTCAACGTCGTCTCCTCGACCAACTGCGGCAGCGCCGTACCGGTCGGTGCCAAGCCGATCTTCAAGGGCGCCTACCTGGTCAAGAAGACCGGCACCGCGATCATCCCGACCATCGTCGGCTCCAACCCGTAGGGCATGCGGGAGTGCCCCCGGCACTCCCGCGGGTCCGTACGCCCGACCGGCGGGACCGGCCGGGCGTTCGCCGACCCACGCCGACCAGGCACGCCGACCGGCCCCGCCGGCCGTCGTGCCCCGGACGATCCCCGAGCGGAGCAAGTGATGAGAGGCCACCGTCCCGCCCTGCGGACGCCGCGCGTGCGCGCACGCGGTGCTGCGATCGCCGCCTTCGTGGCGCTCGCCCCCCTGATCTCCTCGGCCGCCGCCGCGGTGGGGTCGCGGGAAGTCACCGCGAAGCTGCCCTACGACTGCGCGCTGCCCTCGGGACAGCAACGCGTCGCGGTACGGGTCAAGGCCACCTTCCCCGGCCGGGCCACCACCGGTGAGGCGATCCGCCCCACCGCGGTCAGCACAACGGTCGAGCTTCCGGCCCCGGCCATCGCCGATCTCGCGGCCCTCAAGGCCACCACGGTGGTGCCCGAGACCAGGCTGTCCCTCGAAGTCGCCCAGCACGGGGCGAAGACCCAGGCCCTCTGGCGCGGCACCGGCGCCGCCCAGCCCGTCGCCGTCCCCGCCGAGGGCCCGTTGACCCTCACCACCACCGGCGACGCCCCGACCGTGACGGCCGTCGCCGACGGCGACCTCACCCTCACGGCCACGGACCTCGCCGTCGACCTCGCCCTCGGTACGGCCGACGGCGCACCCACCACTCCCGCGTCCCTCGCACCCGCCACTCCCGCGTCCCTCACCCTCGACTGCACCCTCGCGAAGGACGCGGCCGGCCACGGCCTGCTCGCCACCGTCCCGGTCGGTCCGACCGCCCACACCCCTGCCCCGAGCGGTTCGCCCTCCCCGTCGGGCCCCACGGCCCCGGCGTCCGGGCGACCGAAGGACCCCGCGCCATCGACGGGCCCCGGCACTCCGAAGGGGTCGACAGCGCCCGGGGGCCCTGCGGCGCCGACGCCCGGGGACAAGGGCGAGGACAAGGACAAGGGCAAGGCGCCGAAGGTCGGCGATGCCCGCTCCGGCCCGGCGGCCGTCAGGCCGCCCGCGCCGCGCTGCGTCAAGGAGAACCCGACCAGCCAGTCGCTCACCGGATACATCACGGGCTACTCCAACGTCAGCAAACTGGGCGGCGCTTCACTGATCCCGTTGTCCTGCGTGCAGATCGAGCAGGGGCCCGCGGACTTCGTCCCGTTCCCGGACGGAACCTTCCACATCATCCAGAACTCGGAAGGCAATCTCGACCACCAAGGCCGCAAGCAGACCCCGCCGTTCACGTCGACCTTCCTGACCTTCGGCTTCACCCCGACGACGGCGACCATGGTGCTGGAGCAGGCGGGGCCGATGAGCGTCGCGGCGGACGTCCTGCTCGACTTCAGCACGGGCAACAACTACGCGACCACCTATGTGCGTGTTCCGCTGGTCCTGCGCGTACTGGACGTCAAGGTCAACGGCACGCGCCTGGACGTCGGCCCCTCCTGCCGCACCGCGGGCCCGCTCAGCTCCCCGGAGCCCGACCCGGGCGCGCATCCCGGCCCGCACCTGGTGATGCTCGGCAAGGGAGTGATCATCTCCGGCGAGCCGGCCACGGGGTACCAGTTGTCCTCGGGCGGACCCCTGACGGGCGAGGTGACCGTCCCCGCGTTCACCGGCTGCGGGGCGGGCGGTGAGGACTTGGACCGGCTGCTGACCGCGTCCATCTCCGGCTCCGGCAACTACATCAAGCAGATGCAGGGCCAGACCTGCAGCGTGGCGCAACCGACCGAGGGCGAGTGCACCGAGGACCTCCAGCCGTACGTGGTCCCGAAGCCCGAGCGCTGATCCCCACCCTCGCACCACGCACGTCCGCACCCGTACCTCCGTGCCCCCGCACCCCCACACCTCCGGACCCCCGCCACCTGGCACCCCGCACCCCGCACCCCGCACCACAGACCTGAACGTCCCCCGTCACCGAAAGGCACCTCCATGCCACTCGCCTCCGCACGCACCCGGCTCGCCACCCTCTCGGCGCTGACCGCGTTCGGCGCGTTCGCCTCCCTCGGTACGGCGACCGCCGCCACACCGGCGCTCAACGGAAGCTGGGGTCCGTTCACCCGCTGCCCGGTCGACTCGCCGGCAATGCTCGGCGCGGACGGCCTGGACAAGGCGCCCCAGTGCGTCGTCTCCTACTCCACCAGCGGGTCCATCAAACTCGGCAACACGACGGTCCTCACCGGCAACAGCAACCTCCAGATGGGAGTCGTCCAGAACTCCGACGGCACCAGCGTCGTTGTCGCGCCCTCCTCCGGGGCGATCATCGCCGACTCCGCGACGGTGCCCGGCGGCCTCCTCGGGCTGATGTGTCCGAGCAACATCCCTGGCATCACGGCCATCTGCCAGCAGCTGTCGGACGGCAAGCTCAACAAGATCACCGCGACCCTGGAGTCGGTGGGCGCCCCCTCGAACTTCGACCAGATAGCGGGCGTCGTCACCGACCAGACGATCGTGAACATCCCCGTCCGCATTCACCTGGAGAACCCGTTCCTGGGCAGCAACTGCTACATCGGCACCAAGGCCAACCCGATCCTCCTGCAGCCGAAGAACCGCAACTACCCGGAGTTCGGGGTGGATCGGTTCAACGGTGACGGCAGCGCGAACGAGGAGGGCGAGATGAGCCGCCTCAACCTCCTCGGCTCCACCCAGTACGACACGTCCTTCGCGGTCCCCGGCGCCAGCGGCTGCGGCCTGGGGATCTTCGGCCTGATCGACGCGGCGGTCAACCTCAAGACCGGCCTGCCTTCGGCGGCCGGCAAGAACAGCCTGACCCTGAACAACACCCAGACCTACCTGGGCGGGCTCTACGCCCCGGGTACGGTGGCCCCCGACGCAGGCAAGCAGCTCTCCCGCAACTGGCACTCCGCAGTCAAGTAACCGCCATCCAGGGCCGATTCCCGGCCGATTACACCGACCCCGCCCCTTCCTCCGGCGCGACTCGTGCTCACGTGGTGTACAGCACAAGCAACTTGATTTAGCGTCAGCACCACAAACAGGTATGGACCTGACGGGCCGCGCCCGCGCCCTCCAGTCAGCCAGGGTGCTGCCACGCCGCTCCCCATCGGGCGCGCAGGAGAGCAAGGGATCGGTCATGCCCTCAATCGCACAGACGCCGGACATCGGCGAACCGCTCGATCCGCTCCCCAAGGAGTTCGCAGCCTTGATGAGGCCCGAGGTCCCGGGCCTCATCAAGGAGATCAGAGTAGAAGTCCAGCGCGCCTATCCGGTCTACACCAGGCTCCTCAACGGCCCCAACGCGGATGCCATCCGCCAGGGTGTGGAACAGGCGCTGGGCACCTTCGTGGACCGCGTCGCCGACCCCGGCGCGAGCTCGGTCCTGCGCGACGAACTCCTCCGCAAGTTCGGCCGGGTGGAGGCCTACGAGGGCCGCGACCTCGACACCCTCCAGGGGGCCTACCGGCTCGGCGCGCGCATCGCGCTGCGCCGGGCCAAGACCATCGGCCGCCGGTACAAGCTGTCCCCCTCGCTGATCCTCGCCTTCGCGGACGCGCTCTTCGCGTACGTCGACGAACTGGAGGCGCTCGCGCGCGAGGGGTACGCGGAGGTACGGGCGCGTGCGGCCTCCGAGGTGTCGGCGTTACGCAGGCAACTGCTCCACCTCATCCTCGCCGGCTCGCCCCTGCCGCAGGCGACCATCGCCGAGCTGTGCGAGCAGACGGCCTGGGAACTCCCCGCCCAGTGCACCCTGGTGGCCTTACGGGCCCCGGCGCCCGACGCCATACGGACCTGCCTGGACCGGGACGTCCTCGCCGATCTCGGCATCCCGCAGCCGCACCTGCTGATCCCCGGCCCCCTCACCCCCGAGCGTCTGGCGATGCTCGAATCCGCCCTGGCGGGCGCCTCGGCCGTCATCGGCCTGACCGTGCCACCGCCGCAGGCCGCCGACTCCATCCGGTGGGCCAGGAGGGTGCTCCAGCTCATCGACGACGGGATCGTGCCCAACCGACCGGTCGTGCACTGCGAGGACCACCTGACAACGTTGTGGCTCCTGTCCGACCCGGCGCTCGTCACCCACATCGCCGCCCGCGAACTGGCCCCGCTCAGCGGGCTCACCGGCTCCCGGCGCGGGCGCCTGGTCGAGACGCTGCGCGTCCACATCTCCACGCGCGCCCCCGCCGATCAGGTCGGCGAGGTACTCGGTGTCCACGCACAGACCGTCCGCTACCGCCTGCGCAACCTGGACGCCCGCCTGGGCGACCGCATCACGGACCCGGACCGCCGCTTCACCCTGGAGGCGGCCCTGCGCTCGCTGCATCTCCAGGGCAACGACTACGCGGAATGACCCGGCACCCCGGCCGCTTCGACCGCCTCACGGCCATCTACTGACCGGTCGACGAGGTGCAGCCGACCGTGCCCACGGGATGCGGCCCGGTCGGCGCGGGCGGCCGTCGTGCGGCGACACTCACCCAATTCCGAGATATCTACCGATTTAGGTTGATATTCTACTTCGTCGGAGGGGTTCGGCATCACGGCCAATGCCCACGCGTGAACGGGGCCGGGATGCGGAACGCGGACGAGGGCGAAGCGCCGGAGCCGCCAGTGCGCGAACCGTCCCTGCTCGACTCGATCGTGCCCCTGGTGGTGCTGGCCGCTCTGGTTGCCGGGTCGCTGGCCCTCTTCGGGCTCGACGCACTGGACGGGCCGATCCAGGTGGCCCTGGTGCTGTGTGCCATGGCCGCAGCACTGGTCGCGATGAAGAACGGCCATACGTGGAGTGCGGTGCAGCAGGCAGGCCAGCGCGCCCTTTCGTCGATCACCAGCGCGGTGTTCATCCTCCTGGCGGTGGGCGCCCTGATCGGGGTGTGGAACCTGTCCGGGACGATCCCGACCTTGGTGTACTACGGCATCCAGGTGCTCTCACCCAGTTGGTACTACGCGGCCACGGCCGTCATCTGCGGCGCCATCGCCCTGAGCATCGGGAGTTCCTGGACGACCGCGGGCACGATCGGTGTGGGATTGGTCGGAGTCGCGGACATGCTCGGCGTTTCCACGGCGATCACAGCCGGCGCGGTGATCTCGGGCGCATACCTGGGAGACAAGCTCTCCCCGTTGTCCGAGACGACGGTGCTGACCGCCCAGATGGTGAAGGTCGACGTCCACGAGCACATCAAACGCCAGGCGTGGACGTCACTTCCCGCGTTCGTCGTCGCCTTCGCGGTCTTCCTCGTGATCGGCCTGGTCAAGAGTGCCGACGTGGTCAATCCGGTCGGAGAGGAAATCGAGCTCGCCCGGCTCGGCGACATCTACCACATCACTCCCTTGAACCTTCTGCCTCTCGCCCTCCTGGCCTTCCTGTCGGTCAAGAAGGTGCCGGCCCCGCTCGCCCTCATCGCCTCCGCCCTCTTCGCGGGCGTGCTCGGCGCGTTCCTGCAGCCCTCCGTGATGCGGGACTTCGTCGCCGGCTCCGGAGGCCTCGTGTTGGAGTCGCTGAAGGGCATCTGGCTCGCCATGGCGAACGGATTCTCCATCCAGTCCGGCATCCCGCTGATCGACCAATTGCTCTCCCGTGGCGGCATGGACAGCATGCTCCTCACTCTCTGGCTGATCATCGGTGCGGTCACCTTCGGAGCCCTGCTGGAGGAGTTCGGGCTCATCGCCCGGCTCGTGAACCCTCTGATCCGCTCGGCGAAGAGCACCGGCCGACTGTTCCTCACCGTGTTCGCCTGCGCCTTCGGCCTGAACGTCGTCGCCGGTGACCAGTACATCGCGCTCGTTCTGCCGTCGCGGGTGTTCCGTCTGGAGTTCGAGAAGCGCGGGCTCGCACCGACGAACCTGTCCCGTCTCTGCGCCGACAGCGGCACGGTCACCTCGGCCCTCGTCCCGTGGAACTCATGCGGCGCGTTCATGGGAGCGGTGCTCGGCGTCTCCACCCTGGCCTACGCCCCGTTCGCGGTCTTCAACTACGCCAGCCCCGCCCTGAGCGTCCTCTACGGCATCACCGGGTTCAAGATCGAGAAAATCGCACCGCCGGAGGCCGGGCCGGTGACCGGATCCGAGGGCGGGTCCGGATCCGGGGCCGGATCCGGGGCCGGGTCCGGACCCGGGGCCTCCATCGGCCAGTAGCCGGCCGCTCCCACCACCGAGAGTCGTAGACGAAGGAAGCCATGAGCAACGCCGAGACCAAGGACGCGGCGACCACCGCGGGCCGGCCGGCCGTCAAGTTGACGCTGCTGACACTGACCGCGATGGTGGTCGGCTCGATGGTCGGCGCCGGTGTGTTCTCCCTACCGCGCCGCTTCGCCCAGGAGACGGGGGTCGCGGGCGCCCTGATCGCCTGGGCCATCGCCGGTACGGGCATGCTGATGCTCGCGTTCGTCTTCCAGACCCTCGCGGTGCGCAGGCCCGACCTCGACGCGGGCGTGTACGCCTACGCCAAGGCCGGATTCGGAGAGTACTTCGGGTTCTTCTCCGCCTTCGGCTACTGGGCGAGCGCGTGCGTCGGCAACGTCACCTACTGGGTGCTCATCATGTCGACGATCGGCGCGATCTGGCCCGCGCTCGGCGATGGGGACACCCTCCTCGCCGTCATCCTCTCCTCGGTCGGCCTGTGGGCGTTCTTCCTGCTGATCCGCCGCGGAGTGAAGGAGGCGGCCGCGATCAACAAGATCGTGACCGTGGCGAAGGTCGTACCCATCCTCGTCTTCGTCGTCCTCGCGCTGTTCTGCCTCGACGCGGACGTCTTCGCAGCCAACTGGGGCGGCGCCGACTACGCCGGCTCACTGTTCAACCAGGTCCGCGGGACGATGCTGGCCACCGTCTTCGTCTTCCTCGGCGTCGAGGGGGCGAGCGTCTACTCCCGGCACGCCAAGCGTCGCGAGGACGTCGGGCGCGCCACCGTCCTGGGATTCCTCAGCGTCTTCGCCGTCTTCGCCTCGGTCACCATCGTGTCCTACGGAATCATGCCGATGGCCGAGATCGCCGAGCTGCGCCAGCCGTCCATGGCCGGTGTCCTTGAGCACGCGGTCGGCACCTGGGGCAAGGTCTTCGTCAGCGTCGGCCTGATCGTCTCCGTCCTCGGTGCCTATCTGGCCTGGACGCTCATGGCCGCGGAAGTGCTCTTCGTCGCCGCGAAGGACAAGGACATGCCCCGGTTCCTGGGGCGGGCCACCTCCGAGGACGTGCCGGTACCCGCGCTGCTGATGACCACGTCCCTGAGCCAGGTCGTCCTGATCGTCACGATGTTCTCCGAGGACGCGTTCAACTTCGCGCTCGACCTGACCAGCGCCCTGAGCCTGATCCCCTTCCTGCTCGCCGCCGCCTTCGCCGTGAAGGTCACCTTCGGGCTGGACCGCGAGGAGACCGTCGGGCGGAACACGCGCGGGGAGCTGGTGATCGCGGTGATCGCCACGCTGTACACGGCGTTCCTGCTGTTCGCCGCCGGACTCAAGTTGGTCCTGGTCTCCTTCATCCTCTACGCCCCGGCCACGTTCCTGTTCGTCAAGGCGCGGCGGGAGCAGAACCGGCGCCTGTTCTCCCCCGGAGAAGCCGTCATCTGTGCCGTCTCCGTCGCCGGCGCTCTCGTGGGGGTGCTCGCTCTGGCCATGGGCTGGATCGAGCTGTGATCCGTACCTGACCACCGGTCCCCGAGCGGGACGCCCAAGACCCGATCACCGATCTCCGATCCATCCGACGAAAGGCGCGATGCGTTGAGCACCGACAGCACCCCCCGGCCCGCCTTCGGCGTCCACTCCGAGGTCGGCAGGCTCCGTAAGGTCCTGGTCTGCGCACCCGGGCTCGCGCACCGCCGCCTGACCCCCACCAACGCGGACGACCTCCTCTTCGACGACGTCATGTGGGTGGAGAACGCCCAGCGCGATCACGCGGACTTCGTCAACAAGCTCACCCAGCGCGGAGTCGAGGTCGTCGAACTGCACGATCTGCTCGCCGAGACCATGGCCATGGCCGAGGCCAGGGCCTGGCTCCTCGACCGGAAGATCACCACCAACGAGGTCGGCCTCGGCCTCCTCGACGACACCAGGGCCTTCCTCGAGACCCTCGCCCCGCGTGAGCTGGCCGACTTCCTGATCGGCGGCCTGTCCACCGCCGACCTGCCGGACGACTTCCGGTCCGGCTACGTCGCGCTCGCCCGCGAGGCGACCGGTGCGCGGGAGTACCTGATGCCGCCCCTCCCCAACACCCTCTACACCCGTGACACCACCTGCTGGCTCTACGGCGGCGTCACGCTGAACCCGCTGTACTGGCCTGCCCGGCACGATGAAACGCTCCTGATGAAGGCGATCTACACCTTCCACCCCGACTTCAAGGCCTCCACAGTATGGTGGGGCGATCCCGAACAGAACTGGGGACAGGCCACGTTCGAGGGCGGCGACATCATGCCGGTCGGCAACGGCGTCGTCCTGATGGGAATGAGCGAACGCACTTCCCGCCAGGCCATCACTCAAGTCGCCGCGTCCCTGTTCAAGAACGGCGCGGCCCAGCACGTCATCGTCGCGGGCATGCCCAAACTGCGCGCCGCCATGCACCTCGACACCGTCTTCACGTTCGCCGACCGCGACATCGTCACCCTCTACCCCAAGATCATGGACGCGGTGCACACCTTCTCCCTGCGCCCGAGCGACAAGCCTGTGGGCGTCGAGATCACGGACGAGGGATCGAGCCCGTTCGTCGACGTCGTGGCCAAGGGCCTCGGATTGCCCCGCCTGACGGTCATCGAGACCGGCGGGGACGCGTACGCCTCCGAGCGCCAGCAGTGGGACAGCGGCAACAACGCGGTCGCCCTGGAGCCCGGCGTGGTCTTCACGTACGACCGCAACACGCAGACGAACACGCTGCTACGCAAGGCCGGTGTCGAGGTCATCACCATCGTCGGCGCCGAACTCGGGCGCGGGCGCGGTGGCGGACACTGCATGACCTGCCCGCTCATCCGCGACGCCGTCTCCTTCTGACGGTCCGGAACCGTCACGGCGCAGCCCGTCGGATCCGCCCGACCGCAGGTCCCCACCGAGCACGGTGCGGGTCTGCGGGTCTGCGGGTCTGCAGGTCAGGCGACCGGGCCCGTATCCGCCTCTCGGCGCATACCCGTACACAGTGCCCAGATGATGAAGAAGTTGACGGCAATGAGCACCAGGGCCCACAGCGGGTAGTACGGCAGCCACAGGAAGTTGGCGATCGCGCCCAGCCCCGCGATGGCAACACCGAAGAAGCGCGCCCAGAGGGCTCCGCTGAGGACGGCGCAGCCGGCGGCGAAGAGGACGATGCCCAGGATGAGGTGGATCCAGCCCCAGCCCGCCAGGCTGAACTCGAACACGTAGTGCCGCGTCGCGAGGAACAGGTCGTCCTTGCTGACGGCCGCGATCCCTTCGAATAGCGCCATCGCTCCACCGAAGATCATCAAGGCTGCTGCCAGGATCGTGGTGCCGGATGTGGGCGCATGCCAGGGGCTCGGGTGTGCGTTGCCCGCTCGGGGTCTGCTGGCGTCACTGACCATGCCGGTCTCCCATGGGTTGCGGAGCCGGCTTGCGGGGCCGGGACCGGCTGGATCCCCCGTTTCAGCGTGTCACGGCAGCCCTCCATCGGCATTCCGGCCCCCGACGTCCCCGCGCACTCCCGCATCACCGGGCGCCCTCTGTCCGGCCCTGTTCCGCGACCCTTGCGAGCCGGGCGAGCATCCCCCGGTGGCGGAGCTGGAGCAGGACTTCGACGGCCGGGTTGTGCAGACTCCCGCCCAACCCGCGCAGGGGATGCTCGTCGCACACGACCAGGGTCTCCTCACCCCAGGGCCGGAGCTGCAGAAAGATCCGCGCCGGTCGGGGTCCCCTCGGCCGTCCAAGGGCCCAGCCGCACGGTGTACCGGAGCCGGGATCCGACGCCGGGCCAAACGTGATCAAGCGGCGTGGACTCTGACGGTCCCACCACCCATTCCCCGTAGCGCTTCGGATCGGCGAGCACCTCCCAGACAACGTGCGGGGGGGCAGTGGATCAGATGACTGCGGACGGCCATGGAAGGGGCCCTCCGTCCGTCACCAGTAGTGATTCCGGCCCCCGACGGCGTGGCCCGCCGCTCCGAGGATCCAGAGAACAGCTCCGACGACCAACAGAACGATCCCGATGGTCCACAGGATCGAAATTCCGGTCACGAACCCGATGATGAGAAGAATGACGCCGAGGACGAGCATGGTGCCTCCACTTCGCCTGAGACTTCACATCCAGAGTAGGCACCAACCGCGTCCGGCGGCCTGTCCAGGCACGGATCGACGGAGCGACGCCGGCTGATCCGCTCCGAGATCACCGGGGTCGCATCCGCGGCCGCAGTTTCAAGAGCAACGCGGCCCGCACCGTATCGCGGGCCGCCCCCGGCCTACGCGGCCGGGGGCGTGGAGTCGGCGGGCCGCTGGCGGATCAGCCGCGGCGGGTCTTGCGCCAGCCGAAAGGGCCGGGCAGGTTCATCGAGGTGGTGCGGCGTCCGGTACTGCTGCGGGTGCGGCGGGGGCCGTGCTTGCCGCCGGTGGTGATCGACCACGACTTGCGGTTGATGTTGAGGCGGACACCGGGCAGGATCCTGAAGCTCTTCCGGAATGTCAGCGGCATGTCGTCTCACTTCCTCGGCGAACGTACGGAAGGCGGGCAAACCCTGCCTGCCTACAAGCTGGTTGACGTACCGTCGTATGTCCGGTGCTGCCCGTTCCATGCGCCCGGTGTCCCATCAGGCCGCACCAGCAGCGCCGGGTCCGCCACGACACGGCCGGAATCCCGACGGCACGTCAGTCGCATAGGCCGAAGGCGGACAAGGACCCGGCGTACGACTGGCCTGAGTCAGCAAAGGGTCGGCACGGAACGCGACCCCAAGATCAAGAAGCCTGCCTGGAGACCGCAAGGGCGTCCGCCAGGCCAGGGGAACCGGAACGAAGCGACGACCTCTCCGCCCGGCCCACCCCTGACAACATCAGCGCAGGTCAGCGCACTCTTCCCCTAGGCTTCAGGCGAGTCGGGGGCAGTTCCGGAGCCGGAATCGGAGCGCCGTCGTAGCCCTTGACCTCGCCGTAGCGGGTGCCCTTCGTCCAGTCCTCGCGGAAGCCCTCGATGTCCTCCTGGGACCGTCCGATCCAGTTCCAGAACAAAGCGCGGCGCAGCAACGTTTTCGCAGGTCAAGTGGGCATCGGATCGCTGACGGTCAGCAAACCGTCAGCATCGGTATCCGAGGAGTCCGGGCGCATGGCAGCCACGACACTGGCCCGCGGGATGGGCAGCTTCTTCAAGGACTGCGAGCACACGCCCTCCCGCTGGGCGAAGTGCCCGCACTTCTACAAGGTCCGCTACCGGGGCCCCGGCGGCAACCAGGTCGAGGAGTCGGCGGGCCCGGGATCTGCCGTATGGATGCGTCGGATGTGCTGCCGCATCGCGTCGGCCTCGGCGTCCAGGCCTCGATCGGTGTAGATGGCGGCGGCCTCTCGCCGACAGGCGAGGGCCTCGTCCGTACGCCCGAGGGCGTCCAATGACGTGGCGAGGACCGCCAGGGGCCAGGCCAGTGTCTCGTCGTGGCTGCCGATGGACCTGCGACCGAGGTCGACGGCGCGCCGGCACAGGACGACAGCCCTGTCATGGTCGCCGATGCCCTGCATGCCCCTGGCGATGGCCGAGAGCGCGCATGCCTCACCGTCCCTGTCGCCGAGCCGACGGCGCAGTCGAGCGCTTCGGATGCCGTGCTCGATGGTGAGGCGGGGGTTGCCGAGGTCAGCGTGGAGTACGGCGATGTTGCCTTCCGCCACCGCTTCCCATCGCCCGGTGTCGAAGCCCCGGCTGAGCACGAGCGCCTCGTCGAAGTGGCGCAGCGCCTCGACGAGGCGGGTCTGTCGGCGCAGCAGCTGGCCGAGTTCGGTGCGGGCGGCGATCTGGATGTGGTTGTTGCCGACGTCCTTGGCAAGGGCGCAGGCGCGGATGAGATCCCGCTCCGCGTCCGGATGCTGGAGGTGTGCCATCGCCTCCCCACGAGCGAGCAGGACGTTGGCTTCGTGATCGATCCGGCCGGAGCGCCGCGCCGCGTGCAGGGCCGCGGTGGCGGTGTCGACGCGCTCCTGCCAGCCGCCCATGAGCACCAGGAAGCCGAGAGCGTCGACGAGGTGCAGCGCGTACCGGTCCATGGCGGTGTCGACAGCGTGGTGCAGGGCGGCGACGAGGTTGGCCCGTTCCGCGGTGAACCACGCCCAGGCGTCGTCACGGCCGGCCAGGAGGTGTGGATGGGCTGACTCGGTGGGGTTCGTCACCACACGGGTGCAGGCGGGGTAGAGCAGGCGGTCGGCGGTGTGCGCGGTGTGGGCGTACCACGTGAGCATCGCGTCGAGAGCGTGTCCCCGTTCGGCCTCGGAGTCGTGCGCACCGGCCAGTTCGCCGGCGTAGGCGCGCAGTAGATCGTGAAAGCGGTATCGGTCGTGCGCGACCGGTTCGATGAGGTGCGCGTCTGCCAGCGCCCGCAGCAGTTGCCGTGTCGTGTGTGGGGGCAGGCGCGCGAGGGCCGCGGCTGCGGGTGTGGAGATGTCCGGGCCGGGGTGCAGGCCGAGGCGCCGGAACAGGCTCGCCTGAGCTGCCGGCAGCTGTGCGTAGGACCACTGGAGTACGTTGCGGACCGCGGCGTAGGGATCCTGGCCCCAGCTCAGTGCGTCGAGTTTGGAGTCCTCGTCGGCGAGCTCGTCGGCGATGTCGGCGACGGCGACATGTTCGTACGCGGCGGCACGCCCGGCGGCGATCCGCAGCGCGAGCGGCAATCGCGCACACAGCCGGATGAGGCTCTCCACCGCGGCCGGCTCCGCCTGGGCGCGAGCGGGGCCGATGATGCCCACGACCAGGGACGAGGCCTCGTCCGGAGACAGCACGTCGAGGGTGATCCGGTGCGCGGCTTCGGTGACCACCAGCCCGGTCAGGCTGTCGCGGCTGGTCACCAGCACCATGCACCCGGGCGCTCCCGGCAGCAGCGGCCGGACCTGCTCCGCACTGTTGGCGTTGTCCAGCACGATCAGCATGCGTCGCCCCGTCGCCAGCGTGCGAAACAGTCCCGAGCGGGCGCCGGTCCCGGCCGGCACCGCCGCCGGATGTACGCCGAGAGCGACCAGGAAATCGTCGAGGACCTCGTCCGGGGTCGCGGGCCTGCCGGGCCCGTAACCATGCAAGTTGGTGTGCAGTGTGCCGTCCGGGAAGCGGCCCTGGACGCGGTGGGCCCAGTGCACCGCGAGGGTCGTCTTGCCCACGCCGCCTGAACCGTCGAGGGCGGAGATCACCACTGCCTGACCGCCTGCGGGCGGTAACAGCGCGTCGAGCGCCGCCAGGTGGTCGGCACGGCCGGTGAAGTCGCGGATCGCCTGTGGCAGCTGACGGGGCACCGGTGGCGTGGCGGGCTGAGGCGGCCTCGGGGCGGGCAGGGCTCCGGTCGCCCCGCCGGGATCGTCCCGCCGCACCCGGTCGACCCGGCGGGCTCCGGATTCACCGCGCAGGATCCGCTCGTGCAGCCGCTGGGTGCTGGGGCCCGGGCTGACCCCCAGCTCCTCGGCGAGGCGGGTTCTGAGGCGGTGGAAGACACCCAGCGCGTCCGCGCGTCGGCCACCGTGGTCGAGCGCCGCCATCAGCTGGGCGTGCAGGCCCTCGTGCAGTGGGTGGTCGTGCACGAGATCCGCCAGATCGTCGACGACCTCGTGGTGCTCGCCGAGTTCCAGCCGCCATCTGGCGCACTGCTCCAGCGCGCTGAGCCGCTGCTCGTCCAGCCGCGCGGCGGATCTGGCCAGGGCCGCCGTGCCCAGCCCATCGAGTGCGGGGCCACGCCACAGGCCCAGCGCCGGCCGGATCAGCTGGACCGCCCGCTCGAGTCTCCCCTCGGCGGCGTGGCTGCGGCTCTCGGCCACCCCGGCGGCGAAGCGGAGCGAGTCGAGCCGGGCGGTGTCGACGCGGAGCCGGTAGCCGGGCTCCTCGGTGAGGATGAGCCGCCGGTCGCTGTCACCCAGGCATTCCCGCAGCGCCGAGACGGAGTTCCGCAGCTGTTTGGTGGCGGTGGGGGGTGGCTCGTCGTCCCAGGTCATCTCGATGAGCTTGGAGAGCGACACCACCATGTTGGGCGCCAGCAGCAGTGCTGCCAGCAGTCGCTGGCGACGCGCCCCGGGCACCGGCACCCGCTCACAGCCTGTCCGGACGTCCAGCGCACCGAGAATGCGAAAGTCCATCCTCTCGGCCTCTCCCCCTTGCCACCAGTAAGAAGATCAAAGCACAGGGTTCGCGGCAACGCCCACCCACCGGCCGGTGGTGACGTGATGGGGACGGCGTGAGGACGGCGTGCGACAGGTTGTGGACGTCTCGAGGCAACCCGGGAGCAGAACCACCTATACGCCGAACTCAAGGGGAAAAGACATGGAAAACAAAAAGAACTTCGCGCGTCTCGCCGGCGCCGGGGCGGCGCTGGCCATGGGATCGACGCTGCTGGCCGGCGCCCCGGCTTCGGCGCAGGCAGCGGCGCTGGTACCGATCTACCAGGTGAAGAACGCAAACAGCACCAACTCCTGCCTGCAGGTGGCGAACATCGCGTCAAACAAGGGAAACGTGATCCTCGGCAACTGCGACCGCAGGGCGAGCCAGGTGTGGACCGTCATCAACGGCGTCTTCCGAAACCCCCAATACAAGCACTGCCTCGACGGAAACGGCGCAGACGTCTACACGGGATTGTGCAACGACGGCGACTATCAGAAGTGGAACACCACCTCCGGCAGCCCGAAGTCCATCGTGCATGTCAAGAGCCAAGAGTGGCTGCACGCGGATGGAACAGTCGGAACCGACGTCGTCTTCCGGGACACCAAGGAGACGGCGTCCCGCTGGGTGATCACCCAGGTGGGATCGATCAACCCGTGAGTGCGGGGGGCCGGCCTCACTGACGGCTCGCACTTTCGGCTCGCGCTCTTGGCAAGCGGTACGCGGACATCGCGGTCCCGCCGCCTCGGCACTTGGGCGCCTGCGCGGTGACGTCAGGGTTGGGCAGTCTCGGGGGCGGACCGGCCGGTCCGTCCCCCGAGACGTCGAGGCGGGCACCGCGTAGCTCGGCGACTGTGAGTGCGTCGTGCAGCGCCTCGTACAGTCGCGCCACCAGAAAGCCGGGTCTGCGAAGGTGAGCCCACCGGGGGTGAGCGGACGCCGATCGAGCCGTCGCCGGCCTGGTCCACTTGGTGGCTACCCGCCCTGATAGCCCGCCAGGAGATCGTCAGGATAGCTGCGGAGATCCGCTTGCTCGGGATCCAGGAGGTCATCCAGGGCGTAGCGTTGCTGCTCGACCGTGACATGCCACGAATGCTGGCCGCGCACGGAGGCGGCGATCTGGTCCAGGTGCTCCATCACGGCAGTATGGGCGTCGTCGGGCAGACCACGTCTGGCCAGATCATCCTCGAATGTGGCACGCTCCCGCAGGAACACCGCCAACTGCTCGTCGGCCATCGCACCTGCTACATCAAACGCCTCCTGGTAGGAGAGGCTGTCGCGGCCGCGCAGCAGACCGACCGCATTGTGCTGGTAGCCGGTGAACTCATCGCGCACTGACCCGAAGATGTCGTTGACCAGCGCGATCTGCAACGCTGCGGCGCGGCGGACGCGGTACAACGCCTCACTGTTGCGGATATCGTCAGGAAGAAGCCGCACGAGGTCCGCCTCGCCCGGATCCCACATCCAGAGCATCCCCACCGAGTACACCCGCCGGTCGATGTGCTGACGCAGGATCGGTGTGTGGCCGAGCTCGTCCAGGCGCGCCTCCTGGACGTAGGTGTCGAAGAACTGTTCGATGTTGTAGAGGAACATCGCACGCCACGGGGCGGGGCCGAGCATGGACGTCCTGCCCCACAGGTCCCTCAGCGGCTCCGTCAAGGGTGAGACGGTAACGGGCTCCTCGCCGTGCAGGATCGCGCGGAAATCGCGGATAGCCTCCGCTCGGGCCTGAAACCGCTGGAAACGGTCGTCCTCGTCCAACTGGTCGTCGACCCGGAATGCCCAGCCAAGCCAGTGGGCGCCTAGGGTCAGAAGGTCCAGGTCCGCTCGGATCCAGGTGATCGCCGCCGATAGATCCGGTTGGCTCCGCCGGGTGCGTTCCCTCGCCCGTCCGGCCGGGACCAGACCGTAGCTGTCAAGCCACTCCCACATGTTGCGGCTCGCCTGTTCCTGTAGCGGATTGCACACGTAGGGGATGGGGATGTGTAGGCGAGGGATGCGTGTCTCACCTTCAGGCGTCTTCATCGCAGGCTGCTCCTCGGTGAAGGTTGCGGACCAGGAGTTCCGCACCGACCGCCGGGATAGCACGCCATGGTGTACTGCGGGCGGGTACAGAGGTGGATGGCATCCCGCTGTGTGGTCTAGGAGATCCCCGCGGTTGAGTGCGCGGGTCCTGCTCCCTTGGGTGCACCGTCTGCCGGTGGCTGCCCCCTGCTCAACTGGCAGGCTACCGTGCAACTGTCCGGAGTGAACGGGCAGTTCGACCCCAGGGGGTGCACGGTGGTCTTGTCCCAGCATGACCTACTTCGCCTGCTCGAGTCACTGCGTTCGGCCGTTGGTCTTGAACTCGTCCGCGAGGTCGCCGAGCGGCTGCTGCAGAAACCGATCCAGGCTGAGGCCACCACGAAGATCGGCGCCGAGTGGGGCGAACACACCGACACCCGCACCACCTGGTGCAACGGGCACCGGGGGAAGACGGTGACCACGCAGGCAGGCGACCCGGAACTGGCCATCCCGAAACTGCGGGCCGGGAGCTTCTCTCTCACTCCTGGAACGGCGGCGGCGCATCGACCAGGTGGCTTTGACGGTGACTTGTGGGCTCCACCCGGAAGGACTTCTGGACTCCACCTTTGTCGGTCTAAGTCAGACCTGATGGTCTTCTCGGTCGGCCAGCCCCAGCGTCCCCACTTGCGTGCCGCGTCGGCGATGATCCCGAAGGGTCGCCCACGGCTTGGCTTCGGCACTGGTTGCCTCGGTGCGTCACCGCTGGCACGGTGAGCCGCGTCTTGCCAGGGTATGAACCCTGTTGGTCGTCCTTCGACGTGCCCACCACTCGTGCCCCGGCCCAAGGGGGATCCGTTGTCCGAGACCGCTGACCCGCCCAGGGCTGGCGCGCTCGACCTGGCCGGTATTCGCCGTGCCGTCGATGCGCGCCTGGCCGGCTTCCTTGACGCCAAGGCCCGGCTCGCCGCTGAGGAAGGCTTCCCGGCCGAGTTCACCGGCGTTCTGCGGGATCTGGTCCTGGCCGGAGGCAAGCGCATCCGCCCGGAGCTCTGCGTCGTCGGCTGGTATGCGGCCGCTGGTGGCCGCGACACGGAACCGGTCCTGGCGGTGGCCGCGTCGCTGGAGATGTTCCACGCCTTCGCCCTGGTCCACGACGACGTCATGGACCGCAGCACCACCCGCCGGGGGCAGCCCAGTGCACACGAAGCTCTCGCCGCCCGCCACCCCAGCCACCCCGACGCCGCCCGGCTGGGCGCCAGCGCGGCCATTCTGCTCGGGGACCTCGCCCTGGTGTGGTCGGACGAGATGCTCCACACGGCCGGACTGAGTCAAGACCGCTTCGGTGCTGCGGCGGCGGTGGTGCACACGATGCGCACGGAGCTGATGTACGGCCAGTACCTCGACCTGTTCGCCACCGGCCAGCCGGGTACGGACATTGACGCGGCCCTGCGGATCGCCCGGCTCAAGAGCGCGAAGTACACGGTGGAGCGGCCGCTGCACCTGGGTGCGGCTCTCGCCGGCGCCGATGCCGAGTTGTTCTCGGCGCTGAGTGCCTTCGCGCTACCGCTGGGGGAGGCCTTCCAGTTGCGAGACGACCTGTTGGGTGTCTTCGGCGACCCGGCGGTGACCGGGAAGCCCGCGGACGACCTGCGCGAAGGCAAGCACACCGCACTGGTGGCCCTCGCCCTGCACCGGGCCACCGGCTCCGACCGCGAACTGCTGGAGAACCTGTTGCGCGGCGCGGAACCCGGCCCCGGCTTCGTGGCACGGATCCGCGACCTGCTGGAGAGCACAGGTGCCCGCGACGGGATCGAGCAACTGATCGCGGCCCGCCACCGCCAGGCGCAGCTGGCCCTGACCGCAGCCGGCCTGCCCGAGACCGCTAGCACCGCTCTGCGGGCCATCGCCTCCACCCTTACCGAGAGAACCTCTTGACCGAAACCAGCCGCCTGCCCCCAGATGCCCCGGGAGTCCGGCCCCTCCTTGGCCAGGGCCCGTGCTTGGCGCGCTCCGCGCTGGCGCCCCTGCCCCGCGTGCTGATCCACGGACCCGCGGACGATATACGCATCGGACCACGACGACCTCCCCCGCCTGCCACATCTCCGAGCCCGTCACCACGGCTCGGCGTCAGGGCTTCTTCGGCCTGGGTGCCGCACGCCACGAATGCATCGGAGACGCCATCGGTACGACCGAGGCCCGCCATCGCGGTGGTCACCGCCCTGAGCCACAGCCAGTCGCACCACGACCCGCGAGCCTCGCCAACTGCCCCACCCTGCGCAGGGCACGGCTCGCACCCCCACCCCCGTCCGACCTGAACCCCGCTGAACCCGCACCGCAACCCGGCCCCGGCCATCAACCCGGCAGGCCCGGGTGCACCCGCTGGGAGCGAACAGCCCTGGCAGGGACCTCAGGCGTTAAGAACCTTGGAGGCAATGTGACCGCGTTCGCGATCCCCGACCTGTACTGCCCCTTCCCCTTCACCCCGCCCGACCCCGGCCACCTGGAGTTGGCGCGCACGGAACTGGCCACCTGGCTGGACCGCTTCCCCATCGGCGAACGGTACCTACGGGCCGGCGGCGTGGAATTCGCCGCCTACACCACCCCCGGCCCGGCAGACCCCGCACCGCTCTCACTCACCGCCCAGTTCCACACCTGGCTGTTCGCCACCGACGACACCTACTGCGACGAAGCCCGCCAGGACGCCCCTGCCGCCTACCTGACACTGCTGCCCCAGCTCCTCACGGTCCTCGACCCGCCTTTCCTGCCGGTGACGTCCACTCACCACTTCGTAGCGGCACTCGCGGACCTGCGCGACCGCCTTCTGCGCTCGGCCGCCCCGCACCAAGTACTGCGGTTCGCTGACGGAATGCGCGAGGCCTTACTGTCCCTGGCCTGGGAGCTCCCCGTCCGTGCGGGAGCCGCACCCCTGGGCATCGACGCCTACCGCAGCTTGCGCCGCCGCAACGGAGCGGTCGGCCCCTGCATCGAGCTGAGCGCGCTGATCAGCGGCATCGCCCCTTCCACTGACGAACTCGGCGACCCGCGGGTCCAGGAACTGACCACCCTGGCCATCGACCACATCGGCATCGCCAACGACCTCTGGTCCTACACCAAAGAAACCCGGGAACCGGGACCGGTACCCACCCTGCTCCCGCATGTACTGATGGCCGAGCGGCGCATCAGCCTGCCTGAGGCTGTGACCGAGACCGCCCGGCTGTGCGACAACCTGATCGCCGCCTTCGAGACCGGCGCCAGCCGGCTCGAACCAACCGCCCCACCCCAGATCGTGCGCCACCTCGACGTCCTGAGAACATGGATCCGCGGAAACCTCGAATGGTCCGCCCACTGCCGCCGCTACCACCACGACAGTGGCGCGGCGGCCGCGCGCACTGGCGCCAGCAGGTGGCGACCCGCCCGGTCAGCGCGGTATAGGAGGCTTGGTCCGGGTTAGGGCGCGTATCGGAAGTAAGTGGGGTACCCCCGGATCTGGCGTCTTGCGTGGCGGTGACATCCTTGGCCGGTGTTCTCATCCGATCATGCGGGCGCCGTGTTCTTCGATGTCGATGGCACCCTCGTCCCAGGCACGAGTTCGTCGGTCTTTCTGGCTGGCTTCCTTGGCCATCGGGACGAGTTGGCCAAGGCCGAGGATGCCTACGCCTCCGGCGACCTAGACAATCGACAGGTTTCGGAGCTGGATGCCAAGGGCTGGGCAGGTGTATCCGAAGAGCAAGTCTCTGGCTGGCTCGATGGACTTCCCTTGGTCTCGGGCATCACGGAGACCGTGGGCTGGTGCCGGCGGAACGGGTTGGTGCCCGTGCTGGCCACTCTGGCCTGGTCGCCGGTTGGCAGTTACCTGACCGACCGCTTCGGCTTCCACGCGTTCAGCGGACCTCGGCTGGAGACCATCGACAATCGGTTCACCGGCCGCGTCGCCCGCCACTTCGACGAGTACGACAAACGAGACTTCGCCCTCGAACAGGCCCGAGAGCTCGGGTTGCCTCCCCGCTTGTGCGGGGCCGTCGGAGACAGCCGCTCCGACCTGCCCTTGTTCGCCTCCGTCGCACTGAGTGTGGCGTTCAACGCCTCGGCAGGAGCACGGGCGGCGGCGACCGTCACGGTGGACGGCGGCGACCTCCGAGGCGTGCTTCCCGTCCTGAGCCGCTTGGTCACAGCCACTCGTTGATGGCCGCTACGAGGACGGTCGCCTCGTAGCGGACCGCGAGCTTGTCGTATCTCGCGGCTCCGGCACGGTGCCTTTGAGGCGATTGATGCCGCACTCGACTGCGTGCCGGGCTTTGTAGTCCTCAGCGTCGAACGTGGGCGGCCGGCCACCACGCGAGCCCAGCTTCTTGCGGTTGCGGGCCTGGTCTGCCTTGTCCGGGATGGTGCAACGGATACCACGCCTGCGCAGGTAAGCGCGGTTCTTGCGGGAGGCGTACGCCTTGTCGGCGCGGACCCGGTTCGGACGGGTGCGCGGTCTGCCCGAACCGGGACGGGAGACGCGGATCTTCTCCAGGACGGGTTCGAACTGCGGAGAGTCCCCTCGTTGTCCGGCAGTGATCACGATCGACATAGGCTTCTGGCCCTGCTCGACGGCCAGATGCAGCTTTGTCGTCAGACCGCCGCGCGAGCGCCCAAGGCCGTGGTCGTCCGGCTCCGCGCCGACACCGCTGGGCGGCTCCTTTTGCAGATCCCCCTTTTTCGCGCCCCGTCGGCGTGCTGGTGGGCCCGGCACACGGTGGAGTCGACGTTGATGTCCCAGGTGATGAGTTCGTTGGCGTCCGACTGGGCCTGCAGTTCAAACGGCGATTACATCAAGGCCAAGGGCGTAGCATTCGGCGCCGGTGCCGGCTCGTTCACCGCCAGGGTGGCCTCAGGCACCAGCGGCGGCCGAGTTGAGCTGCACCTGGACAGTCCTACTGGGCCGACGGTCGGGACATGCACGGTGTCGGGCACCGGAGGCTGGCAGACCTGTCGCACGGTCTCGTGCCCTGTCACCGGTGCGACCGGGACCCACGATCTGTACCTGCGCTTCGCCGGTGGCAGCGGGTACCTGTTCAATATGAACTGGTGGCAGTTCACCACCGGCCAGTCCACCTTCTCGTCAACCGCCGTCGCCCAGCACAGCGGGCACTGCCTGGACGACCCCAACCAGAGCACCACCGACGGCACTCAGTACCGGCAGTACACCTGCGGCGCCGGTGAGGAACAGCGGTTCGACTTCCGTCCGGTGCCAGGGGTGGCGGACACCTACTCCCTGGTGAACCGCCACAGCGGCAAGTGCCTCGACATCCGCGGTGTCTCCACCGCCAACGGTGAGGCGGTCCACCAGTGGACCTGCCACGGCGGCACGAACCAGCAGTTCACGCTGCGGCATGTCGCCGCCAACGACTACCAGCTCGTCGCGCTGCACAGCGGCAAGTGCGTGGACGTCAGCGGGATCTCCACCGCCGTCGGAGCATTGGTCCACCAGTGGACCTGTGACTCCGCCAGTGCCCTGGCCACCAAGAAAAACCAGGTCTGGCGCCTGACCGGCAAAAGCTGAACCACCACAGGGTCGGGCGGCGAGGACGAAGTCCCCGTCGGCCGGCAGGAACTGTTCGCGGTCGACGACCTCGGCGGCCATCCGGTAGGCCCGGCGCATCCCCTCAACGCCGTGCAGCCGCTTCACACGGATGCCGAGCACCGGCTGGAGGTGGGCGTGCAGCTTGTCGGCGAGCGGTTCGTCGTACGACAGCATCACCGCGTCGAACAGTGTGGTCATCGCAGGGCCTCCAGATAGCTGGCCGCCACGTGGGCGGGGGTGAGGTCGGCGGTGGCGGCGTGGGCGAGCTTGGCGTGCACCCGGTAGAACTCGCTGTCGGTGGCGAGCCGGGTGCCGATGGCCACGGCCTGGTCGGCGGTGTCGAAGAGGCGGTCTTCGTCGATGAGCTCGGCCAGCCACCCGGTGCGCGGGGCGATGACCGGCAGGCCCATGCCCTGGCAGTCGATGACGCTCATGGACCACGGACGGCCCGCGCGAAACGGCGCGATCCCGAAGCGTGCGCCGGCCAGCAGGTCGCGGAGTCGGCGGGGTCGCGCACCAGGCGCCCGTGATGGCCCTCCACCTGCGCGACATCGCCAAGCGGCTCGTCATCACCACGGGCACGAAGAAGGGACAACACCCCTCACCCGCCACCGTCATGCGCATGCTGCGCGAACACGACTGTGCACATCTCTTGACCGGTGACGCCCTGTGAGGCGTAGCGCATCTCGGCGTGACCTCGCCAGCGCGTGGGGGTGCGGGTGTGAGGGGGGTGGGTGTGAGGGGGGGTGGGAACTGAATACGTGAGAAAGGGGCCGTGGCCCGATCATGGCGATGTGAACGTGCTGCTCAGGTGCCTACGCGGTCGAGGCTCGCTCGGCGTCGTGAGCCTTGAACGCGTTGTACAGAGCGCGGCGGGACACCGTCCGCTCCTCACCGCTCGCGGGGGCCTGCCAGGGCGGCGGCCGCTGGTCGTGGTCGACGCCCCCACCCGTCCCCGTCGGCACCGCCTGCCCCACGATCACCGGAACGGCCGCCACTGCGGCCGGTCCCGCCACAGACACTGACGGTGAGTCATCCACCTTGTCCTGCACGGATGCCGTTCCCGGCCCGCTGTCCGCGCGACGTGTGGCGACCTCGCCCTCCTCGGCCTCCCGCACCGCCTCCAGCCAGGACTCGAGCTCTTCCCGCGCCAGCGCCTCACGGCACTCCAGCAAAGCGATCGCCGACGGCACTGCGCACCTCCTTGAGGGACAGAACCAACCGTCCACTGGCTGCCCCGCCCTGGCCGCTACCCCACCCAACCCTCGAGAAAACTGCAGCTCATCGAGCTGCAGCACGGTTCACCACCACGCTCTGATTCTGCCCGTCGTTCCGCCTGTCAAAAAAAGTCCGCACGGGTAGGCAACCTTTCCGGGCTGCCGGACCACTGAAGGTCGTCGGATCGACCGACACGATCGAAGGAGAGCTCCGCTATGCCCGTTCCACATCCGCGCCGCCGGTGGCGTTTCACGTTGGCGAGTGCCATGTCAGCGACCCTGCTTGTGGTGGTTGCCGGCTGCGGTGAGCCGTCGCATGCCGGGAATGTCGCCGCGAGCACCCCCACCGAGGCGGCGCCTGCGACGGCAGCGGTTTCGCCCATCCCATCGGCGCCTGCGACCACGGCGGCTTCACCGACTCCATCGGCTAGTGCGACCCCCAGCAAGGCGGCGAGCCCATCGGGTAAAACTTTCATGGGCAAGAGCACGGTGATGATCGGAAGAATATCGAATGATAAACCTTCGGTTGCCGCACCATTCGACGCTCAGTACCAATACGGACCCGCTTCGCTCTGGGTCACGGACGCCGCCGGGACGCCGAAGCTGCTACGGGTGCCGACCCCGGCCGATCGCAATCCGGCGCAATTCGCTACAGAGCGTGACCGTCGACCGGCCCCGACTTCGCGCCGCCAGGCATGAGTCCGGCACCTCCGCCGCATACGGAAAGCAGCCCTCGGCGGCGGCGCGGGCGCCCCGACGGGGCGCCCGGCCTGGCCCAGGAGACAATCCCGCCACGTCAGGCTGCCCGTCCCGTGTCGGTTCCGCGACCGCGGGAGCGGTCCCTCGGACCGCTCCCGGAGCGCCGAGGTGGATAGTGCACTCCGCGCCTTGTGGCTGTAAGACGTCAGAGGGTGGAGAGGACGGAAAGCCTGCGATCGGTTCCGTTCACCCGGGCGAGCTCGGAAAGCCGGGCGGCGAACTCACGCGCCTGGGTCCCGTTGAGCCTCGGATCGCAGGCCGTCTCGTAGCGCCGCGCCAGGTCGGCGTCGCTGATGCGCTGGAGCCCTCCCGTGCATTCCGTGACGTCGTCGGCGCACAGCTCCGCGTGAACGCCACCCGCGTGCGTTCCCAGCGTCCGGTGGACCTCGAAGAAGCCCCGGACTTCCTCCATCACCGACGAGAACTCCCGCGTCTTTCGGCCTGACGGCGACACGACCGTGTTGCCGTGCATCGGGTCGCACACCCATGAGACGGGTGAGCCCGAGGACTCGGCTGCCAGCACCAGGGCGGGGAGGACGTCGCGCACCCTGTCGGCACCCATGCGCGCGATGAAGGTGAGCCTGCCCGGTTCGCGGTGGGGGTCGAGGCGGTTGGCCAGGCTCACCACCATCGCGGGTGTGGCGGACGGCCCGAGTTTGACCGCGACGGGGTTGGCGATGGCCGCGAAGTACGCGAGGTGCGCGCCGGCGAGGTCCCTGGTCCGTTCCCCGATCCACAGCATGTGCCCGGAGGCGGCGTAGCGGCGCCCGCCGCGGGGATCGGTGCGCGTCAGCGCGGACTCGTAGTCGAGGAGCAGCCCTTCGTGCGAGACGAAGACCTCGGAGCGTCCGTGTCGCATGGCGCGCAGGTGGGAGAGGGTCGTCGCTGCCGACCGGTGGCTCTCCAGCAGGCGGACCGGGTCCGGCGTTCGCGCGGCGGGGGTGAAGTCCCTACCGTTGACGGCGTCCCCACGGTAGGCGGGCAGCGTTACGCCGTCCCGCGTCTCGTTCGGCTGCGAACGGGGCTTGGCGTACTGCCCGGCCATGCGTGCCACCGTGACGACCGGGAGCGAGGACGCCTCGGCGACGACGTCCGCCATGTCGCTCAGGAGTGCGGCCAGGGCGCCCACACGGTCGGCCGAGGAGTCCGCGAAGGTCTCCGCGCAGCTGCCGCCCTGGAGGAGCAATGCCTCCCCGCGCGCGACCTCGGCCATGCGGGAGGTCAGCCGGTCGCAGTCCTCGGCCGTGACGAGGCCGGGGTAGGAGGACAGTTCACGAAGGACGCGGTCGAGCGCTGCGGCGTCGGGCCACACCGGCTGCTGGGCCGCGGGCAGTGAACGCCAGTGGTGCTCGGCCGATGGCTGGATCCGGGCAGGGGGGAAGCGCACGTGGGTGTCCTGACTCGTGGTGGAGGAAGGGCATCCAGCGCGGCCGGCCCGTGTCGCCCGCCCGTGTGGGGAGTGGGAGACGGGACGGCGCGTGGCTGCTGACCGGCCTGCGGTGGTCAGGGGTGGTGACGACACTCGCTGCGGCCGGTGGTGTGGTCTGTGTGGCCCGCGTGTTCGGGTGGGACGTGGGCACGTTCCGGTCCTCCCCGGGATGCCGGGGAGGACCGGAACGGTTTCGCTTCCGGGTCAGTTGCTGCTTGCGGCGAACTCGGGTGCCCGCTCTGCCGCCGCCACGGAGCCGACCAGGTGGCGGGAGACGCTGCGGAGCTTCTCCCGCGTCTCTTCCAGCTCGCGTTCGGGGCGGGAGTCGCCGACGATGCCGGCGCCCGCGCGCAGCCATGTCGCCCCGCCACGCCGGTAGATGCTGCGCAGGACGAGCGCGGCGTCCAGGCCGCCGTCGGCGTCGACCGTCAGCACGGCGCCGCTGTACAGGCCGCGCGGTCCGTCCTCCAGCCGGGCGATGAGTTCGCAGGCGGGTGCCTTCGGGATGCCCGATGCGGTGATGGCCGGGAAGAGGGAGACGAGCGCGTCCCAGGGGCTGCTGCCTACGGCGAGTTGTCCGGTGAGCTTGGAGGCCAGGTGCTGAACGCTGCCCCGCTCCTTGATGATCATGAAGTCGTCCACGGTGACGGTCGCCGGGTCACAGACCGCCTCCATCTCGTCGACCGAGAGCCGCACCGATATGGCGTGCTCGAACACTTCCTTGGGGTCGCTGTACAGCTCGCGGCGCCGGGCCAGGTCCGAGACCGGGTCTCCGTCGAAGGCCCGGGTGCCGGCCAGGGGCTGAGTGGTGACCTCCCCGTCGACCGTGACGCGGGTCACGATCTCCGGGCTGAAGCCTGCCGCCTGCCAGCCGCCGAGGTTCAGCACGAAGGAACGGGCGGGGTCGTTGCCGCGCCGTCCGGCGAGGTAGGTCGCCGGAATGTCCACCGGCCCGGCCACGGGCACCCGTCGGGAGAGGATGACCTTCTGCAGGCGGCCCGCGCGTATCTCGTCGACGGCGAGGGCGACGTCGGCCTGGTACTTCTCCGCATCGTATTCCTGGACGTCGGCGTCGGCGTCGACCTCGTCGCGGACGGCGGCCTGCTCGGAGGCGGCGTCCAGGATGGCTTCGGAGAGGCGCAGTTCGAGCGCGTCCAGGTCACCCGGAGCGAGCGCCCGCAGGAGTACGGAGCCCTCCTCGAAGCGGATCTCGCGGGACGGGACCGCGAGGTGCATGACGGGGACCTCTCGGGCGAGCTCCTGGCTCCCGTGGATCACGTGGCTGAGCTCGAACGGAGCCCAGCCGTAGGCCCTCCAGTCGGCCGACGGCAGGGCCGCGAGAGCTCGCGCCACCGCGTCGACGACCAAACCCGTGGCGCCGGCCGGGAAGTGGCTGACGTCGTCGCCCTGTTCCAGAACCGCACCGGACGAGGTCGCGCGCACCGTGGCACAGGGGTTCTCGGCCCATCCGATCACGCCCCGGTTCTCGTAGAGCACGTACTCGGAGGTGCTGGAGGCCGCGAGTGCGGCGGCCACGGCGAGTGCGTCGCGGTCGAAAGGCAGCTGCCGCTCGTGAAAGGTCATATGGGTAGTCACGGACTTGTCGTCCCTTTCAGGAGGTCCTGATGTCGTGGAGGAGTTGTTCTGCCCCGTGGGAACCGGCGGCTTGTGGGTCAGTCGCACCGGTCAGTGGAGACTGCGGACGTGCGGGTCCGAGAGCGTTCGAGTGGCGCTCCGGACGACCTCGGGGGCCCGGTCGGAGAGGTAGAAGTGGCCTCCGAGGAAGCACTCCACCTCGACCGGGTTCTCGGCGACCTCGTCCCAGCGCGCGGCGTCCTGCGCCGAGACCCTGGGGTCCTGGTTGCCGTACATGACGGTCACGGGTGCGGCGACGCGCGGCCTGAGCTCGGGCACGTAGTGGTCGAGGAGGCGGAAGTCGGTGCGGAACGGCGGGAGGAGGGCGTCCCGCATGTCGGCGTCCTCGAAGAGCCCCTGAGGAATCCCTCCCAGCCCGTACAGGTACGCGATGAGCCCCGCGTCGTCCAGTTCCGAGATCCGGGACGGGACGTCGATCTGGGTACGGGGACTGGAGCGTCCGCTGACCACCAGGCCGGCCAGGTTCCGCGTGCCGGCCGCCTCCAGCAGTCGGGCCGTCTCGAAGGCGACGGACGCTCCCATGCTGTGGCCGAACAGGACCGTGGGCACGTCCAGGTACGGCAGGAGGGCGTCCCGTACTGCGGCCACGAGGACGGTCATCTCCTCGACCGGTTCCTCCCGGACGCGCCGCTCCCTTCCCGGGAGGCCCACGATCCGCACCTCCACGTCCGCCGGCACCAGCTCCGACCATCCCCGGAAGAACGCCGGGGACGACCCTGCGGGACCGAAGCACACGAGACGTGCTGCGGGGGCCCGCAGGGCCGAGTAGCAAGGAAGCCACTCGGGCCCTGCGGCTCGGCGGTGTGCCGGCTCAGCCATGAAGGGGCTCGCCCTGCGTCGTACCGTGGGGGGCCTCTTCCCGGAGCTGGGCCGCGAGCTCGTCCTCGCTGAGGGCCGAGACCTCCAGGTAGACCTCGGCCACGATCTCCAGGGTCTCCGGGTCCTCGACCCGGCCGGCCAGCGTCTCGGCCAGACGGCCGACCGTCAGACTGCCCAGCACGTCGTGGATCCGGACGTCCTGTGTGTCCAGGGCTTCGCGTAGCCGGCCGGTGAGCGCGGCCGCCAGGATGGAGTCGCCACCCAGGGCGAAGTAGTCGTCTTCCAGTCCGATCGGGCTCGTACGCAGGACCTGCTCCCACACCCCTGCGATGACCTTCTGCAAGGCGGAAACCGGAGGGGCGTGGACGCCCTTGCCGACCTGCTCTTCCGCCATGGCCCGCAACGCCTTGCGGTCGAGCTTGCCGTTCGGTGTCAGCGGGAGGGAGTCGGTGACCACGAGGCGGTCGGGGACCATGTGGGCCGGCAGGCGTGTGGCGGCATGGGTGGCGAGGTCCGTGTCGGAGACCTGGCTGCCTTCCCGCGTCACGACGACGGCCGCGAGCTGCTGGGAGGCGGACGTCTTGAGGACCATGGCGGCGGCGTAGCGGATCTCCGCGTGGTCGGCGAGTGCCGCTTCGATCTCGCCGAGCTCGATGCGGAAACCGCGGATCTTCACCTGGTCGTCGGCCCGGCCGAGGAAGTCGATCGTGCCATCGGGCCAGTAGCGTGCCCGGTCGCCCGTGCGGTACCAGCGCAGTCCGTCGACATCGACGAAGCGGTCGGCGGTCCGTTCGGGGTCCGCCCGGTAGCCGTCGGCCACGCCCGCGCCACCGATCCACAGTTCGCCGGCCACCCAGTCGGGACAGTCGCGGCCCTGTGCGTCCACGACGCGGCACCGCACGTTCCGCAGCGGTGTGCCGTAGGGGACGCTCGTCCAGCCGTCGGGCACGGATCCCTCCACGACCTCCTGGATGGTGGAGTGGATGGCGGTCTCGGTCGTGCCGCCGAGGGCGAGGAACCGGCAGCCCGGAGCCTGGGCGTGCAGACGGCGCGGGAGATCGGCCCCGACCCAGTCCCCGCCGAGCAGTACGGCACGCAGGCCGTGGCCGAGCGGAGCCCGTTCGCCCTCGCCGAGGAGCATGGCGAGCAGGCTGGGGACGCAGTTCAGCACGGTGACCTGCTGCTCGCGGACCAGGGCGGCCCAGGCGGCGGTGTCCCGGCGGGTGTCGTCGTCCACGGTGACGATCGCGCCGCCCACCGAGAGCGGGGCGAAGAGGTCGAAGACCGACAGGTCGAAGTCGAGTGCGGACAGGGCCAGGGTGCGGTCCGACGGGCCGAGCGCGAGGCGCTCCACGAGGTCGTCGATGGTGTTGGCGGCCGCGCGGTGCGAGACCTCCACGCCCTTCGGCTCGCCGGTGGAGCCCGAGGTGAACAGTACGTAGGCCAGTTCGGCCGGGTCGGCGAAGTGGGGTGCCTGCAGGGGCTCGTGCGCCGCGGCGACGGTGTAGGCGATCGCGTCCGGCTCCTCGCCCGCGCGGGAGAGGACGGCCTTGACGCCGGCGCGCTCGCGAATGCGCTGGACCCGGGCGCCCGGCTGCTCGATGCCGATGGGTACGTAGTGCCCGCCGACGGCCAGGACGGCGAGGACGGCCGCGATCTGCTCGGGGCCCTTCGGCAGACGCACGGCGACGGCGTCGCCCTGGCCCACGCCGTGCGCGGCGAGGGCTCCTGCCACCCGGAGGGCCTCCTGCGCGAGCTGTCCGTAGGTACGTACAAGACCGGAGGCGTTGACGAGCGCGGGCCGGTCCGGCTCCGCCTCGGCGTGCTGGAAGAAGGCGTGGTGCAGGGGGCGCCGCGGGAGCGGGCCGTCCGTCGCGTTGGCCTCGTCCCGGACGGTCCGGCTCGTGGCGGACAGCGTCTCCGTGGCGGCGACGTCCCATGCCGATCCGTCCGCCACCTGCCCGAGCAGGGTGCGGAACGCCGCGAACATCTCGTCCGGGACACCGTCGGGCAGCGAGTGGGCGCGTACGTCCCAGTTGACCAGCAGCCCGTCGTGGAGCTCGGTGACCTGGGCGTCGAGAACGACCTGGGGACCCTGGGAGATGATGTGGACGGGCTCGCCCAGGACGCGTTCGACCCGCGCTCCGAAGAGCTCGCCGAGGTCGAGGGCGCTGGTGAAGACCACGGGGGCGAGTACCTGGGCGCCGTGCTCCCGGGACAGGTCCCGGAGTACATCCACGCCGGAGTACGAGGAGTGGGCCACGGCCTCGTGCATCGAGTCCTGCACGGTCTGCGCGCGCTCCGCGAACTCCATGGGGGCCGACACGTCGATGTCGAGCATGACCGAGCTGGTGAAGTCACCGACGAGACGGTCGACATCGGGGTGCAGCGGACGCCGGTCGAACATCGGAACGTTCAGCAGGAAGCGGGGCACACCGCTCCACGCGCCGAGGGTCTCGGCGAACACCGTCGCGACGGCGACAGCGGGGGTGACGGCGTGCCTGCGTGCCTGGCGTACGAGGCCGCGCCGTTCCTTGGGGTCGAGCCAGTGGTGCAGGCGCACGACCCGGTTCGGGTCGCTGCGCTGGGCCTCGGGCCGGGCCGGCAGGTCGGGGGCGCCGGGCAGGTCGGCCAGCCTTCCCTGCCACCATGCGATGTCCTCGTCACGGGGCCGCTGGTCGCGACGCTCGGCGAGGTACTGGGCGTACTGGTAGTCCAAGGGGGCGAGCGGGGTTCCCGGCTCCTCGTACAGGGTCACGAGGTCGGCGAGCAGGGTCCGGTAGCTGCGTGCGTCCGCCGCGAGCATGTCCACGTCGACGTGTACCCGGGTGCGGCCTTCCGGGAGCAACGTCACCCTGACGTCGATCACATGGCCGTCCTCCACCGGGAGGAGCTGGTGGGAGAGCTGCCTGCGGAGCCCTTCCGTCCTCTCGGCGATCTCTTCCTCGCCCGCGTCGCGCAGGTCGAGGACGGGAAGGACGCTGCCGTGCCGCCAGGGCTCGATCACCTGGCGGCCGTCGTCGAGGATGCGGGCCCGCAGCATGTGGTGGTGGCCCGCCAGCGCGGCCACGGCCGCGCCCAGCCGGTCCGGGTCCAGGTCCTTGCCGTCGAACTCCGTGTAGAGGTGGGCGGCAACGGATCCAAGTGTCTGGCTGCCGCCGCGGCCCACCCAATAGGCGTGCTGCATGGGCGCCAGTTGGAACGCCTCGCCCTCGGGAACGAGGGTCTCGGCGGTCCTGACGCTCCCTGCGGGGCGCACACCCTCCGAGCCGGCCGCGTCCGCCAGCAGCTGAGCCCAGGCTCGCAGGGTGGGATTGCCGGCCAGGGCGGCGAACCCGATGTCGAGGCCCTCCTGTCGCAGGAACCCGGATACTCGCATCAGGCGGAGCGAGTCCATGCCCAGCGCGATCAGATGATCATCGTCGCCCGGAACCGGACTGCCGGGAAGCAGGTCGGCGACTATGCGTCGTAGATCGTCCAGGGTGGGCATGAGCTGGCCTTTCATCGTGGTTCGGCTCGGAAACGGGCTATTGACGGGCATATCCGGTCATACCCGAATACCTTTCAACGGAGTTCGAAAGAACCCGGCGAGTGTAGGCATAGTTAGGCTAGCCTAACCATTGCCCCATGGCATCCCCCAACTCGGACATCGGCACGTCCCGATTCGCCCGTAGTGGCCGCACGTCAGATCGAGTTGCCGGGACGGAATCGAAGGAGATTGAGCAAGTAATGAGCACCAACGTCCCAACGCCCGTCGCACCACTGCCTTCTGGCCTCACCCCCTGGCCGGATCAGGACAGGGATCGCTACACGGCCGACGGGTACTGGGACGGCAGGACCCTGGGGCGCCTCCTACGGGACTGGACGGATTCCCACGGCCGCCGTCTCGCCGTAGTGGCCGGTGAGGAACGTCTCACCTACCGGCAACTCGACCAGCGGGCGGACCGCATGGCGGCGGGGCTGGTGGATCTCGGCATTCGCTCGGGCGACCGCGTGGTGGTCCAGCTGTCCAACACGGCCGCCTTCCCCGTACTGTTCTTCGCCCTCGCCCGGATGGGCGCGATCCCCGTTCTCACCCTGCCGGCTCACAGGATCACCGAAATCGGGCATCTCGCCCGGCTCTCCGAGGCCGTCGCGTACGTCATTCCCGATGAGGTCTCCGGCTTCGACTACCGCGAACTCGCCGATCAGGTGCGGGCCCAGGCCCCCACGGTGGCCCACGTCCTCGTCGATGGCGACCCCGGCAAGCACACGGCCCTGACCTCGGTGGACGGGGAGCCGCGCGAGTTCGACGATCCCGACCCCTACGACATCGCGCTCCTCCTCGTGTCGGGCGGAACCACCGGGGTCCCGAAGCTGATCCCCCGCACGCACAACGACTACGGCTTCAACGCCAGGGCCAGCGCGGAGGCGTGCGATCTCGACCGTGACACCGTGTACCTGGCATGCCTGCCCGTCGCCCACAACTTCCCGCTCGCCTGCCCCGGCATGCTCGGCGCCTTCAGCGTCGGCGGCACCGTCGTCCTCTCCCCCTCGCCGGCTCCGGGCGACGCCTTCCCGCTGATCGAGGAGGAGGGGGTGACCCACACCGCTCTGGTCCCGCCCCTCATCCCGCTGTGGGTGGAGGCCGCCCAGTGGGACACCGCCGACCTCTCTTCCCTCGAAGTCCTGCAGGCCGGTGGGTCCAAGCTCTCCGAGGAGCTCGCACGGGCCATTCCGGGCGCCCTCGGATGCCGCGTCCAGCAGGTCTTCGGCATGGCGGAGGGCCTCCTCAACTACACGCGCACCGAGGACGACGAGGATACGGTGGCCATCACGCAGGGCAGGCCGATGTGCGCCGACGACGAGCTCCGCATCGTCGACGCGGCCGGCCACGACGTCGCCGAGGGCGAGACCGGCGAGTTGCTGGTCCGCGGCCCCTACACCCTGCGCGGCTACTACCGCGCGCCCGAGGTGAACGCCCACGCGTTCACGAGCGACGGCTACTACGCCTCGGGAGACCTGGTGCGCCGCCTGCCGTCCGGTCACCTGATCGTCACCGGCCGGGTGAAGGACACCATCGACCGCAACGGTGAGAGCGTTTCGGCCGAGGAGGTGGAGCTCCACGTCCAGTCGCATCCCGACGTCGACCGGTGCGCGGCCTTCGGCCTGGCCGACGTCGACGGCGAAGGCCAGATCATCTGCGTGGCGTACCTGCCCGTCAAGGGCAGCGAGCCCCTGGAGGTCGCCGAGATCCGCCGCTTCCTGATCGAACGCGGGGTCGCGGCCTTCAAGCTCCCCGATCGCTTGATGGCGGTCGACGAACTGCCGCTCACCGCCATCGGCAAGATCGACAAGAAGGTCCTCGCCCAGCGCGTACCGACGGCCTGAGTGACCGAACGGAACAAGGCCTGCGCAGCCACGACCCCTTGAAGGGTTCGTGGCTGCGCAGGCCTGCCGCGTGGGCTGCCCGGCAGGTCAGCCCTGGGCAATCAGGCTCGCGGGCCGCATGTCGGTCCAGTTCGCCTCGATGTACGACGCGCAGCTCTCGCGGGACTCCTCGCCGTGGACGACCGTCCAGCCGGCCGGCACCTCGGCGAAGGCGGGCCAAAGCGAGTGCTGGTTCTCCGCGTTGACCAGAACCAGGTAGCGGGCGTCCTGATCCTCGAACGGGTTGGTGGCCATCGTTGTTGCTCCTTGCGCTTTCAGTGACGGTGTCGGTGTTGCGTGAGGGTGTTCTGTTCTCGGGGCAGCGAGGCCGGCTCCGCTCAGCCGAAGGCGGCGGCCACACCCTCGACGGATCCCGCCTCGGCGTCTTGCTGGGCGCGCATTTCGCGCTTCGCGCGGCCGAGCAGCAAGGAGTCGCAGATCTCGCCCGAGCGCACCGCGAGGGTGGACAGGAGCGACGCGGTGAGGCCGTGGGAGTGCTCGGTGCCGCCGCCCTGGAGGTAGATGCCGGCACGGATCCGGTCGGTGGTGAGCACACGGTAGTCACGGGAGATCCGGAGCCGGCCGCGGCCGTCGGTCAAGCAGTCGTCCATCAGGTCCCCCAGCAGCTCGGCGGGATCCGAAGGCCTGTACCCCGTGGCGAGCACCACCGCGTCGCAGTCGAGCACGTACTGCTCGCCGTTGGTGAGGGAGCGGACCACGACGCGTGCTCCGTCGGGCAGTTCCTCGACACCGGCCAGCGCCGTGGCGTTCAGGATCCGGAGCCGCTCCACGCCGGCGACCTTCTCCTGGTAGGAGGTCCGGTAGAGCTGCTCGATCAGTTCTCCGTCGACCACCGCGTAGTTGGTGTTCCCGTGGTACGCCAGCATGCTCTGCTTGACGTCATCGGGAGCCACGTAGAACTCGTCGACAGCCTTCGGGTCGAAGATCCGGTTGGCGAACGGACTGTCGTCGGCGGGGCTGTACCCGTAGCGGGTGAACACGGCACAGACTTCGGCGTCGGGGAAGGTTCGGTGCAGGTAGTCCGCGGTCTCCGCCGCGGACTGTCCGGCGCCGACCACGACGAACCTGCGATGCGGACGCTCCGCCAGCTCGGGAGCGCGGAAGAGCAGTTCCCTGTTGTGCCAGACGTGCGGGCCCTCGGTGATCCCGTCCGGGACGTGCGGCAGGAGGCCGGTCCCGACCGCGACGTTGTAGGCGCGCAGGACGGTCTCGCCCTCGGTCCCGTCCGACGGCCGCGCGAGCACTTCGAGGGCATCGACCGGGCCGTCGCCGGCGGCGGCGCGTACGGTCACCGCCGCAGTTCCGTACGCCACGCTGTCGTCGAACTGGCGGGCGCACCAACGGAAGTAGTCGTGGAACTCCAGCCGGGTGGGGAAGAAGGACTTCTGGTTGATGAAGTCCGCGAGGCGTCCCCGTTCCTGCAGGTAGTGCAGGAAGGTGAAGCGGCTTCCGGGGTTGCGCATGGTCGCGAGGTCCTTCAGGAAGGAAACCTGCATCGTCGCGCCTTCGAGCAGCATGCCGGGGTGCCAGCTGAAGCTCTGCTGGCTCTCGACGAACGCGGACCGTACGACTCCGGCGGCCTCGCTCTGCTGGTTGTGCTCCGCGATGGCGATGGCCAGAGCCAGGTTGGACGGCCCGAAGCCGATGCCCACCAGGTCCTCGGCGCTCGCGTCGGGGCGGCGTATCGACATCATCGTCCTCTCGTCTGCTCATGATGGGAGGCCGGACTCGTCCGAGGGGTGTCGTCGGAACGGTCTGGCCGGTTACTCGGTTCCGTCATTGCCAGTACCTCGGCGATGACGCCCGAGGTGCGGCCGACCAGGTAGAAGTGGCCGCCCGGAAAGGCCCGGACACCTGCGAAGCGTTCGGTGGCGCCCGACCAGCGCTCGGCGTCCGCGACCGAGACCGTGGGGTCGTCCTGCCCGACCAGTACCCGCAGGGGCGTACGGAGGCGGGGGGCCGGTCGCGGGCGGTGTGTCCCGAGGAGGCCCAGGTCGGCCCGGAACGCCGTGAGGATCACGGCGCGGGCCTCCGGGTCCGCCAGCAGCTCCGCAGGGGTTCCGCCCAGCTCGACGAGCCAGGCTGCGAGCTCCTGGTCGTCCGGCTCCCGGTACTCCTGCGCGGCAGAAGTACCAGGCGGTTCAGGACTCGAACAGCCCGACACCACGAGGCCGGCCGGCGATGGACCCCCGTCCGCCTCCAGCCTCCGCGTGGTCTCCCACGCGAGTACGGCCCCCATGCTGTGACCGAACAGGACCGTGCGCCGGTCCATGAAGGGGCGCACGGCGGCGGCCACCTCGCCCACCAGGACGGACAGGTCCGTCGCCGGCGGTTCCGCCGCGCGCGCCTCCCGCCCCGGCAGGACGCATGCCAGGACCTCCAGTTCGGGAGGCCCGGAGCGCGCCCACTCCAGGAAGAAGGCCGGGGAGCCGCCGGCCGGGCCGAAGCAGATGACGCGGCAGGGTGCGTCGGGCCTCGGTACGTAGCTGCGGAACCAGGGGCCGTTCACCACGGCCGCCCCCGTCCTGACATGGCTCCCGGTACGGATCCGCGACGGCCGAGCCGGTCTGTGGCGGGCATGTGCGCTGGTCCTTCCCCGATAGCCGTCCTGATGCGCTCCGTATGGTCGCCGCGCACGGCAGCTGACGTACGGATTCCGCCGCAGGAACCTCGGTAAGGCTAACCTAACTCACGCAAAGGGTTTACGTCATCTGCCGGTTGTTCACGGCTGTCGGCGGGCCCTCCCCGCGGATCCGGGGCGCGGAGGGCCGCCCAGCTGCTACTTGACGACGTTGACGTCGGCCTTGCCGATGGCCGCGGCGAGGTCCGTCAGCACCTTGGTGAACCGCTGGTAGGTGAACGGGGTTTCCGTCTGCCAGGGCTCGACCTGACCGGCCACGACCGCCGGGCTGGCCTTCCACGTCGGGTAGGCGGCCTTCATCTGCTCGTTGTCCAGGCCGCCTTCGGGGCGCGCGTCCTCCAGGAGGAGGTCGGCCTTGTACTTGCCGCCCTGCTCCCAGCTCAGCGACTCGAATCCGGCCTCGGGGGTCTGCGGCTTGACCAGCTTCACGCCGAGCTGCTCGAAGTACTTGACGTCGCCGTGGAAGGTGGGGTCGGCGACGAAGAGGGTGTCCTTGGTGCCGGAGACGACCGCGACCGAAAGGTCGGGCTTGGCTGCGGCGGCCTTCTTCACGGATTCGGCGGCGGCCTCGAAGTCGGCCTTGGCCTTGGCGATCTCGGGGCTGTTCGGGTCGGCGCCCAGGGCCGCGGCGAGCTCGCCGAAGCGCTTCACGGCGTCCGGTACGGCGACGCCCATCAGCTGGATGACCGCGATGGGCGCGATCTTCTCGACCTTGGCGTAGACCTCTTCCGGCAGGTACCAGACCATCGGGCCGTAGGCGATGGTCACGATGAGGTCGGGCTTGAGGGCGATCAGCTTCTCCAGCTGGATCTCGCCGAACGCGGTGCCCACCGACTCGGTCTTGGTGAGGTCGATGTTGCCGATCTGCGGGCTGGGCTTGCCGTCCGCCGTCTTCTGCGGGCCGAAGAGGCCGACCGGCTTGATGCCGAAGTCCCACAGCGCCGCGGCTGGGTGGGCCTGGGCGACGATGCGCTCGGGACGCTTCGGCAACTCGATCTTCTTGCCCCGGTCGTCGGTGAACGACCACGGCCCGGCCGGCGCGGCCGACGTGGAGGGCTTCGCGGAGTCGGTCTTCTTCTTGTCGTCGCCGCTGCCGCAGGCGACGAGCAGACCGCTCGCGGCGAGGGCGCCGCCGAGGGCGAGGAAGTTGCGGCGGCCGATCGGGGCCGAGGAGCGGGAGCTGAAGGTGGGCATGGTGATGTCCTTTCGGAGTACGGGCAGGCGTGGTCACGGCAGGGCGCAGTGACGGGCACCGGTGATGTGGGGTGTGCGGGGCGGGCGGCGGGCGCCCGCCCCGTCAGAGCGAGCGGGCCGGGGAGGCGGCGTCTCGGGGAGATTTGCTCCCGTGGTGCCGGCCGAAGGGGATGATGTGCGGGCCCCCGCTGATCGGGTCGTCGATCAACGTGCACTGGAGCCCGAAGACTTCCTCTACGAGGCGCTGCGTGATCACCTCGTCCGGCCGGCCTTCGGCCACCACCGCTCCGCTTCGCATCGCGATGATGTGGTCGGCGTAGCGGCAGGCGTGGTTGAGGTCGTGGAGGACCAGCACGATGGTTTTGCCGCGCTGCTGGTTCAGGTCGACGACCAGGTCCAGGATCTCCATCTGGTGCATGAGGTCCAGGTGGTTGGTGGGCTCGTCCAGCAGGAGCACCGGGGTGTCCTGGGCCAGGGCCATGGCGATCCAGGCGCGCTGGCGCTGGCCTCCGGACAGCTCGTCGAGGTCGCGTTCCGCCTCGGCTAGCAGGCCGGTCGCGGCGAGGGCGTCGGCGACGACCTTCTCGTCCTCCGGCGACCACTGCCTCCACCAGGACTGGTGCGGGCTGCGGCCACGCTTCACGAGGTCCAGCACGGTGATCCCGTCCGGAGCGGAGGGCGTCTGGGGAAGCATGCCGAGGCGGCGTGCGAGGTCCTTGCCGCGCAGGGTGTGGATGGCCTCTCCGTCCAGGTAGACGGCGCCTTCCTTCGGGGTGAGGAGTCGCGCGAGTCCCTGGAGCAGGGTCGACTTGCCGCAGGCGTTCGCGCCGACGACCGCCGTCACCTTGCCGGGCGGTATGGCCACGTCGAGGCCGTCCACGACGCGCCGGCCGTCGTAGGCGAGGGTGAGGCCCTCGGCGCTCAGGCCCTTCTTCGGTCGCTCCACGTCAGCCTCCTGTGCCGGTTCGGTTCATTCTGCCGAGAAGCCACAGCAGAACAGGGGCGCCGATGACACCGGTCACGACGCCTACGGGAAGTTCTATGCCGGACAGCAGCTCGCGGCCCAGCACGTCGCCGACCAGGACCACGAGCGCCCCGACCAGCCCGGACGCCACGAGGGCGGGCCCAGGGGTCCGGACGAGACGCAGCGCGATCTGCGGGGAGATCAGCGCGACGAAGGCGATCGGCCCGGCCGCCGCGGTGCCGAAGGACACGAGTGCCGCGCCGGCGGCGAGCAGGGCGATGCGCGCGCCCTGTACGGGCACGCCGAGGACGCGCGCCGACTGGTCGCCGAGCTGGAGCCCGATCAGCCACGGGGTCAGGGCTGCCACGCAGGGCAGCAGCAGCGCCAGGGAGAGCGCCAGGGGTCCGACGTGCTCCCAGCCGCGGGCGTTGAGACTGCCCGTCAGCCACATCAGTGCCTGCTGGACCTGGTAGATCCCGGCCTTGAGCAGGAGGTAGCTCGTGACGCTGGCGCAGAGCGAGGCGATCCCGATGCCGACCAGGATGATGCGGAAGCCGGTGGTACCGCCGTTCCAGGCGAGCAGGTAAATCAGCAGCGCGGCTCCGAGACCGCCGATGAGGGCCAGTACCTGCAGGCCCAGTCCGGCCCCCAGGCCCATCAGCATGCCCGCGGTCGCCACCATTCCGGAGCCGGCCGAGATCCCGATGAGGTCGGGGCTGGCCAGCGGGTTCCGCGTGATGGACTGGAAGATCGCCCCGGAGACTCCGAAGGCGACTCCGCAGAGCAGGGCGACCAGCGCCCTGGGCAGCCGGAGATCGTGCACCACCATGGCGGTGACCTCGTCGCCGTCGCCCGCCAGGCTGGCGACGACCTCGGTGAACGGCAGGTTCAGCTCGCCCAGGGCGAGGTCGACGACGAAGGCGCAGGCGACCGTGACGGCCAGTGCGACGCAGACGGCGACCGATCGGGGCCGCACCACCCAGGACGCCCGGGTCCGCGGCACTCTGACCACCACGGCTCCGGCCCGCCGAACGGCTTTCGCCCCGCTCACGGCTTCGGTTGTGCTCGTCATCAGAGTTCCTGGAGGCGACGGCGGCGGACGAGGGCGATGAAGAAGGGCGCACCGATGACCGTGACGACGATGCCCACGTGCAGTTCGTCGGGCCGGGCGACCAGCCGTCCGAGGATGTCGGCCGCGAGCAGCAGGATGGGACCGACGAGCGCCGAGTGCGCGAGGATCCAGCGGTTGTCGGGCCCGGTGAAGTGCCGTACCGCCTGCGGAACCACCAGACCCACGAAGGCGATGGGGCCGCAGAGGGCGACGGCTCCGCCGGCGAGGAGCGTCACCGCTGCCGCGCCGCGCAGACGGATGAGACCGACGTGCTGTCCGAGGGACTTCGCGACCCCGTCACCCAGCGCGAGGCTGTTCAGTGCCGGCGCGGTGAAGGCGGCGAGGACGCCTCCGGCTGCCAGGAAGGGAAGGACCTGGACGAGTATCCCGGCGGACTGACCGGTGAGCGAACCCACGGCCCAGAAGCGGTAGTCGCCGAGCGAGGCCGCGTCGAACAGGAGCACCGCGTTGACCAGGGACTGGAGCAGCGCGGACACCGCCGCGCCGGCCAGGGCGAGTTTGGCGGGGGTGGCGCCGCCGCGTCCGGCCGATCCCAGTGCGTAGACCAAGGCCATGGCGAGCAGGGCGCCGGCAAAGCCGAACCACACGTATCCGTAGACGGAGGTGATGCCGAGGATGCCGGTGGTGACGACGATTCCCAGCGCGGCGCCGGCGCTCACGCCGAGGATCCCCGGGTCCGCGAGCGGGTTGCGGGTGAGCGCCTGCATGAGCGCTCCGGCGACGGCGATGGCCGAGCCCACGAGAAGGCCGTAGAGCGTACGGGAGAGTCTCATCTCCCGTACGATTCCGGCCTCTTCGGAGCCGTCCGACTGGAACAGCAGGCTGACGACCCGGTCCAGGGGTATGGACTTGGTACCGAGCGCCAGTGACAGCAGGCAGAGCATTGCCAGGATGACGAACGAGGCTGCAAGCCAGAGGAGATGGGAGCGGAGAAGGCGGGATGCCTTCACCGGCGGCCTGTCTGGTGGAGCGGTCGCGCTTGGTGCCTCATGAATCACGGACAAAGGATAGCCATACCTAACTCTGCTAGACAGGTTCCGGACAAAGCCGTTGCTCCACCGTTATCCCGCGGCACCCGCTTCGGCCGCCTGCGCCCCGTCCGAGGTCTTCAGCTGCGCGTCGAGTCGCCACAGTTCGGGATAGAACAGGGCCACCAACCCCGCACCGACGACACAGACGGCGCCCCCCACGGCCACGGTCGTGGCGGGGCCGAAGAACGAGGCCCCGAGACCGGCCAGGACACCGCCGAGGGCGGGAGCCGTCATCGCCTGTGCGAGCCACAGGCTTCCGACACGCCCCTGCAGGCGGTCGGGCGTGTGCTGCATGAGCAGGGTGCGCCGCAGGATCTCCGAGATGGTGTCAGCCATGCCGCCGAGCGCGAGGAAGACGAGGCCGAATCCGAGCAGCGGACTCAGTCCGAAGGCCATGCAGGCGAGCCCGAAGGCGGCCACGGCGGCGAACAGTACACGCCCCGGGGAGCCGAGGCGCCCCGTCCACCCGGAGGTGACCGACGCCAGTGTCGCGCCGACCATCGGGGCCGTGGTGAGAATGCCGACCAGCTCCGGCCCTCCGCCGAACCGCTGTTCGGCGAGCTGCGGGAAGAGGGCGGCCGGCGTGGCGAACAGTGCCGCGCAGAGGTCGACGACCAGCACTGCGCCGACGATGCGGCTGCCGCGCACGAAGGCGAATCCCTCGCGCAGGGCGTCCAGCGGGCCGGGCTGTTCCTCGTCCACGCCCTCCGGGGGCATCGGGCCGAGGCCGGCCAGGCAAAGCACGGTCACGGCGGTTCCAGCGGCGGCCACCGCGAAGGTGGCGGCGAGCCCGGGGCCCGCGATCAGCAGGCCTCCCAGGACGGGACCGGCGATCGCTCCGATGGTGGTCGTGACCGTGATCAGAGCACCGGTCGCGGGCAGGAGTTCTTCGGAGACGAGGCTGGGTACCACGGCGGTCATGGCCGTCTCGGCCACTCCCTCGGTGAGGCCGAAGAGACCGCCCAGGAGATAGATCACCCACAGCTGGGGGTGATCGGACGCGGCATTGAACGAGAGCGCGGCGAAGGTGACGACCGCCCAGCAACTGCCGACCATGATGAGGCGCTTGCGGTTCTGCCGGTCGGCGAGGATGCCGCCGACGAGCAGACCGGCCAGCAGGCCGGTTCCCAGCACGAGGCTGACAGCTGCCACCTGGGTGGACGAGCGGGACTGCCCGTACACCTGGACGACCACGCCCACCGAGGTGAGTCCTATGCACAGCAAGGAGAGGATCCGGGCCGCCAGGACGAGCGCCAACGCCCGGCTCCGGCGTATCGGAGTCAGGTCCAAGCTCAGTTCTTTCAGGCGCACCAAGTCCCCTTTGCCCCACTTGATTGTCATTTCCCCCGCCATGCGCTATGGCTGAATAAGGCTAGCCTAAGTTAAGGTGCCCAACGAACTGTGTGGTTTCGAGGGGACGTGAACTTCTTGTCGGGTGCGAGCAGCGACAACATCGGCGACTTGGCAGCTCAGCGTGCTGAATTGATGCGCCGCCGCCTGGCCGAGCGAGGGGTGAAAGCCACCTCCGGTCAAGCTCCTGTGTCGGCCCGCCACTTCGGCCCGGCTCCGCTTTCGGCTGCCCAGCGCCGGATGTGGCTCCAGCACGCGCTGGACCCGGAAGGCGTCGCGTACAACGTCTGCGTCGGCGCCCGCCTCACCGGGCCCCTGTCGGAGGAAGGCCTGGAGCGCGCGCTGCGGACGGTCATCGACCGTCACGAGGTGCTGCACTCCGTGTACCGGGCGGCCGATGACGGGGAGCCGACGCAGGTCGTGGTGGACTCGCAGGCACTGCGCTTCGATACCACCGACCTGTCCTCGCTGCCCGCGCCGGAACGCGAGGGTGCGGTGGACCGGGCGGCGTCCGAACTCGCCTCCCAGCCCTTCGATCTCACCACCGACCTTCCGGTCAGGCTGAAGCTGTTGCGCCTTTCGGCGCAGGAGCACGTCCTGCTGCTGGTGGCCCACCACATCGCCTGGGACGACGCCAGTTGGTCCGTGCTCCTCACTGAGTTGCGGGCCGTCTACACGGGCAGTGAGCTGCCTCCGCTGTCCGCGCAGTACGCCGACATGGCCGTCCGCGAGGCGAAGCGGCCCGGCTGGACCGATGAGGATCTGGGCTACTGGCGGCGCACCCTGGCCGACCCTCCCCCGCCGCTGCCCCTCGCCACCGATTTCTCCCGCACCGGCGAACGGGCCGAGCAGGGCGGCCGGATCACCCGTACGCTGCCCGCGGCCCTCCGGGAGCGCGTGCATGCGACCGGCCGGTCGGAGGGAGCCACTCCCTTCATGGTCTTGCTGGCGGCGTTCAACGCCCTGCTGCACCGCGTCGGCGGAACCGACGACCTGATGGTCGGCTCTCCGACCGTCCACCGCGAGGACCCCGGAGCCGACGCGCTCGTCGGGAACTTCGGCAACACCCTCGTGCTGCGCAGCCGCACCACGGCCGACACCACGTTCCGCTCCTTCCTCCAGGACGTCCGCGCGGTCTGCCTGTCCGCCTACGCACACCAGCGCGTCCCGTTCGACACCCTGGTGCAGGAGCTGCGGCCCGAACGGGCCGCCGGCCACCAGGTCTTCTTCGACGTGATGTTCTCCCTGCGCAGCGATGTCTGGGAGGGCTTCGACCTGCCCGGCGTACGGGTCACCGAACGTCCCGTGGACAACGGCGCGGCCGCGTTCGACCTGGCGATGGCCGCGATCCTGTCCCCCGACGGGACCCTCGGCCTGGACGTCACCTATCGCACCGACCTCTACTCCGAGGCCACGGTCGAAGATCTCATCCGTCGGTTCGAAACCCTGCTGGCCTCCGCGCTGGACCAGCCGGACACACCGCTCGGTGACATCGACCTGCTGGGCCCGGGTGAGCGCGAGCTCGTCCTCGACACCTGGGGCAGCGACCGCCGTCCGCAACAGCACGCGACCATCGCGGAGATGTTCCGCGCACAGGTCCGGCGTTCCCCCGACGCCGAAGCCCTCGTCTGGGAGGCCGAGGGGCCGGGCTCCGCCGGCGGTTCCCTGACGTACCGGGAGCTGGACGAGCGCTCGGACCTCCTCGCGGCCGAACTCGCCGCGCTCGGCGCCGTTCCCGAGAGGGTCGTGGCCATCGCGCTGCCGCGTTCCGAGAATTTCCTGATCAGCGCCCTGGCCGTGCTGAAAACCGGAGCGGCCTACCTGCCGGTCGACCCGGACTACCCGGCGGACCGGATCGCCATGATGTTGGAGGACGCCCGGCCGGCGCTCCTCGTGACCGAGAGCGGGACGGCTCCGCGGATTCCCGCGACCGGCGTCCCCGTCCTGCGGATCGACGACGCGGACGGGGGCACGGACAGGGGCGCCGACGCGCTTCCCCCGATCGGCGCGTGTCCGGCCACCCCCGAGCAGGCCGCGTACCTCATCTTCACCTCGGGCTCGACCGGGCGTCCCAAGGGTGTCGTGGTCACCCACGTGGGCATACCCAGCCTGGTGTCGACCATGGCCGAGGAGCTCGGCGCGGGGCCCGGAGCGCGTGTCCTGCAGTTCGCGTCCATGAGCTTCGACACCTCGGTGTGGGAATGGACCATGGGTCTGCTCACCGGTGCCGCGCTCGTCATCGTTCCCTCCGACAAGCGGCTCGGGGTGCCGCTGGCGGAGTTCTGCGCCCGCCATGCCGTCACCCACCTGACCCTGCCGCCCGGCGTACTCGCCACGCTGCCGGACGAGCGGGCCCTGCCCGCCGGTGTCACCCTCATCGTGGCCGGTGAGGCGTGTCCGCCCGAGATGATGCGGCGGTGGTCGGCGACCACCCGCATGTTCAACTCGTACGGCCCCACCGAGACGACCGTCGACGCCACCCTGTGGGCCTGCTCACCGGATCACCCGCGCCCGGTCGTTCCCATCGGGCGCCCCGTGCACAGCACTTCGGTGCGCCTCCTGGACGACCGTCTCCGTCTCGTCGCCCCCGGCACTCCGGGTGAGCTCTTCGTGGCGGGCGAGGGCCTGGCCCGCGGATACCTGGACCGGCCGGACCTCACGGCCTCACGCTTCGTCGCCGACCCCTACGGCGCTCCGGGGTCGCGGATGTACCGCACCGGAGACCTGGCCCGCTGGACGCCCGACGGGATCCTCGAATACCTGGGCCGCGTGGACCACCAGGTCAAGATCCGCGGCTTCCGCGTCGAGCCCGGCGAGATCGAACAGCTGCTGCGCGCGGACACCGAGGTCGCGCAGGCGGCCGTCATCGCCCGTGAGGACACCCCGGGCGACCTCCGCCTGGTCGCCTACGTCACGCCTTCGGCGCCCGGCGGCCGGCCCGACGCCGCGCGGCTGCGTGCGGAACTCGCGGGGACGCTGCCCGACCACATGGTTCCGGCCGCCATCGTGCCCCTGGAGAAGCTGCCGCTGACCAGCAACGGCAAGCTCGACCGCCGGGCCCTGCCCGTACCGGTGTACAAGGCCACGGCAGGCCGCGCGCCGGCGAACGCCGAGGAAGCCCGGCTGTGCCTGCTCTTCGCCGAGGTGCTCGAACTTCACGCAGTCGGCCCGGACGACAACTTCTTCGAGCTGGGCGGGCACTCCATGCTCGCCGCACGGCTGATCAGCCGCATCGACTCCGAACTGGGCTTCCGGCCGCGGCTGCGCGCGCTCTTCGACGCACCGACCCCCGCCGGTATCGCCCGTCTGTCCAGTGCGGCGGCCGCCGGCCCGGCTACCGGACTTCCTGAGCTGCATCCCCGTGACGGCGGCGGCCCGGCGCCGCTGTCCTTCGCCCAGCAGCGACTGTGGGTCCTCAGCCGTCTGGAGGAGGCCGGCGCGGCCTACAACATTCCGCTGGCCCTGCGGATCGAGGGGCCGCTGGACACCGCGGCCCTCCACAATGCCGTGCGGGACGTGGCCGGTCGTCACGACATCCTGCGTACCGTCTTCCTGGAGGAGAACGGCAGCCCGGTGCAGGTCGTCCTGCCCGAGTTCCGGGCGGCGGGCCTGGAAGTGCGCACCGTCGCCGAGGCCGATCTGGAGTCCGCGCTGACCTCCGCCTCGGCGCACGTCTTCGCCCTGGCGGAGGAACCGCCCCTGCGGACCACGGTCTTCCACCTCGGTCAGGACGACCACGTCCTGCTCCTGCTCCTCCACCACATCGCCGGTGACGGTCAGTCCCTGCAGGTCCTCGTCGGCGAGCTCGCGGAGGCCTACGAGGCCCGCCTCGGCGGCGCGGCCCCCGCGTGGCAGCCCCTCCCGGTGCAGTACGCCGACTTCGCGGTCTGGCAGCGTGCGGCGCTGGGCGACCCCGCCGACCCGCAGAGCCCGGCCGCCGTGCAGGCGGCGTACTGGCGGGCGGCACTCGACGGTGCTCCCGACGAGCTGCGGCTGCCGACGGACCGGCCGCGGCCGGCCGAGTCCGGCAACACCGGCGGCCTGACCCGCTTCGAGGTCGGCCACGACACCGCGCGCGCCGTGCGCGAGCTGGCGGGCCGGCTGGGCGTCACGCCCTTCATGGTGTACCAGGCCGCCGTGGCCGTCCTGTTGGGACGACTCGGCGCGGGCGAGGACATCCCCCTCGGCACCCCGGTCGCGGGCCGCCCCGACGCGACGCTCGAAGGCATGGTCGGGTTCTTCGTCAACACGCTCGTGCTGCGCACCGACATCTCGGGCTCCCCCTCCTTCGAGGAGCTGCTGCTCCGGGTCCGGCGCTCCAACCTCGACGCGTACGACCACCAGGACCTGCCGTTCGAGCGGCTGGTCGAGATCCTGAATCCGCCGCGCTCCACGGCCCGCCACCCGCTGTTCCAGGTGATGGTGGTGCACCAGAGCGGCACCGCCTCCGAACTCCCCGTCGAGGGCCTGCGTTCGCGGCCGCACGTCGTGGCCACCGAGACGGCGACCTTCGACCTCAGCCTGACGTTCATCGAGGACTTCGACCCCGACACCGAGCCGGGCGACGTCAGCGGCTTCGCCGAGTACAGCCGCGACCTCTTCGACCGCTCCACGGTGGACGCCTTGACCGCCCGCCTGGGCGCACTGCTGACCTCCCTCGCGGGTCGGCCCGAACTGCCCGTGGACCGGCACGAACTGCTCTCCGCCGAGGAGCGCGCGTCGTTGCTCGCCCCGCCCGTCCCCGCTCCCTCCGCGCCCGCCCTGCACGTGGCGGTGGCGCGGCAGGCAGCGCTGACTCCCGACGCCGTGGCACTGGTGACCAAGAGCGCCACCAGTGTCCTTGCGCACATGACGTACGCGGAACTCGACGCCGCGGCGGATCGGGTGGCCCAGCTGCTCGCGAGCCGGGGCGCCGGCCCGGAGAAGCTGGTCGCGCTCGCCCTCCCCCGACGCCACATGGTGCCCGCGCTGCTCGGTGTGCTGCGGTCGGGCGCCGCGTTCCTTCCCCTGGACACGACCTACCCCCCGGAGCGCCTGGCCGAGACCCTGCTCGACGCGGCACCGGTGTGCGTCCTGTCCTCCCGGGAGCTCGGCTTCACTCCGCCCGGCGGCGTCGACGTCCCGACGGTGTTCCTGGACGACCCGGTTCCGGCCGGACTCCCCGTGCCCACGGGTGCGGTGGACCCGCGGAACGCCGCGTACGTCATCTACACCTCGGGCTCCACGGGGAAGCCCAAGGGTGTGGTCGTATCGCACGCCAACCTGTCCAACCTGTTCTCGGCACACACCTCGACCCTGTTCCCGGCCGAGGTGCCGGAGGCCGGAGGCCGCCGCATCCGCGTGGGCCACATCGCCTCCTTCGCCTTCGACGCCTCGCTCGACCCGGTGGTCCTGATGGCGGGCGGGCACGAACTGCACGTCCTCGACGAGGACACCTACCCGGACGCGGAAGCGGTGGCCGCCTACGTCGCGGCCCAGGAGATCGACTATCTGGACCTGACCCCCGCCCACCTGCAACAGCTCATCAAGCACGGCCTCCTCGCCGAGGACCGCCACCGCCCGGTGCTGCTCGGCCCCGGCGCCGATGCCATGCCGGACGCCCTGTGGCGGGAGCTCGGTGAGAACGAGGCGGTGACCGCCTACAACTTCTACGGGCCGACCGAGTGCACGGTCGACTCCGTCGTCGCCAAGGTCACCGGTCGGGGCGCGCCCCGCATCGGGCGGCCCATCGCGGGCGCGGGAGCGTACGTGCTCGACGCCGGCTTGCGCCCGGTTCCCGCGGGCGTCACGGGCGAGCTGTACATCACCGGCGCCGGGCTCGCCCGCGGATACCTCGGACGCGCCGCCCTGACCGCCGAGCGGTTCGTCGCGGCCCCGTTCGGCGAGCCCGGCGAGCGGATGTACCGCACGGGTGACCTCGCCCGGTGGACGGCCGACGGCGAGCTGGAGTGCCTCGGTCGCGCCGACAACCAGGTGAAGATCCGGGGGTTCCGCATCGAACCCGGCGAGATCGAGGCGGTCCTCGGCCGGCACGACGGCGTGAGCGAGGTCGCGGTCATCGCCCGCGACGACCTGCCCGGCTCGCGCCGCCTGGTGGCGTACGTGGTTCCGGCCCCCGGCCGCGCCGCCGATCCCGAAAGCTGGCGCGCGCACGCCTCGGCGCTGCTCCCCGAGCACATGGTGCCGTCGCTCTGGGTAGCGCTGGAAAGCCTGCCCCAGTCCGGCAACCGCAAGCTGGACCGGGCCGCGCTGCCCCTGCCCGAGCTGCCCGTCGCGGGCGGCGGCCGTAGCCCGGCGACGGAGGCGGAGCGCGTCTTCCGGGACCTGTTCGCCGGCCTGCTGGGCCAGGAGGACGTGGACGTCGACAGCAACTTCTTCGAACTGGGCGGGGACAGCATCGTCTCCATCCAGCTGGTGAGCCGGGCCCGCGCCGCGGGCTGGTCCGTCGGGCCCCGCGAGGTGTTCCGCCACCAGAGCCCGGCCGCGCTCGCGGCGGTCGCCACGCCGCTGGCCGGCGCCGCCACGGCGCCCGCCGACCCGGGTACCGGTCGAATCGCCGAGACCCCGATCATGGCCTGGCTGCGCGAGCTCTCCGAGTCCGTCGACCCGCCGGCGCCGATCGACGCGTACAGCCAGGGCATGACGCTCGTGACGCCGGCTGGACTGACGCGGGAACAGCTCGCCGCGGTGCTCCAGACCGTGCTCGACGCGCATCCGGTGCTGCGCTCGGCCCTGGTGCGCACGGATGACCGCCGGTGGGAGCTGGACGTGCCGGAGCCCGGTACGGTCCGGGCCGAAGACCTGCTGCGGACCGCCGCCTCCGAAGACCTCGCGGGCGAGGCCGCTGCCGCCGCCGACCGGCTCCGGCCGGCAGAGGGAACGATGCTTCAGGCGGTGTGGCTGCCCGGCGCCGATGCGGCTGCCACGGGACAGCTGGTCCTCGTCATCCACCACCTCGTGGTCGACGGGGTGTCGTGGCGGATCCTGTGCGCCGACCTCGCGGCGGCCTCGCAGGGGGGAGGCCTGGCGACCGCCCCGGCGGGCACGTCCGTACGGACGTGGTCCGACCGGCTCCGCGCCTACGCGGCCGATGGCACGCCGACCCGTGCCGACAAGTGGACGGCAGCTCTAAGCGACGGAATCAGCCTGCCCGGACGCCCGTTGGACCCGGCACGCGACACCACAGCCACCTCGCGCCGTCACACGGTGGAGGTCGGACCGGAGCTGACGGGAGCAGTGCTCTCGAAGATCCCGGCCGCGTTCCACTGCGGCACCGAGGACGTGCTGCTGACCGCCCTTGCCCTGTCGCTCTCCGAGCAGAGCCGTAGCCGGCCGGGCTCCGGAGGCTCGGACACCGGCGTGGTCGTACAGCTGGAGGGCCACGGCCGCTACGAGTACGCCGTTCCCGGTGCCGACCTGTCGCGCACCGTCGGCTGGTTCACCACGGTGCACCCCGTACGTCTGGACGCCGGCCGCGTCGACCCCACGGCCGCCAGGTCCGGGGGGCCGGAAGTCGGCCAGGCACTCAAGGCCGTGAAGGAGCAGGTGCGGGCCTTCCAGGACGGCGGCGACGGCGGGCTGGAGTTCGGCGCCCTGCGCCACCTGAACCCGGACACCGCCGGCGAACTCGCCGCCCTGCCCGTGCCCGAGATCTGCTTCAACTACCTCGGACGCATCGGTGGTGGTGAGGGACGGACCCCATGGGAGCCCATCGCCGGTGAGGCCGGCCTCTTCCACCGCACCGACCCGGCCCTGCCCCTCGGGCATCGGCTGGAGATCGACGCCCTCGTCGCCGCAGACCCCCGCGGTCCGGTCCTGCGCGCCACCTTCTCCTGGGCCGGGGAGGCAGTGGACGAAGCCGAGGTCCGGTCCCTGGCGGACGCCTGGCTCGCCTACCTGGACGCGCTGGCCCTGCACGCGGAAAACCCCGACGCCGGTGGCTGGACGCCCTCCGACCTCTCCTTGACTGGTCTCAGCCAGGACGAGATCGACGATTTTGAATCCGATTGGAGCCTTTCGTGACTGCCCGGTCCGACCTCGAAGACATCCTCCCCCTCACGCCCCTTCAGGAGGGTCTGCTCTTCCGCGCCGAACTGGACGACCAGGGCCACGACGTGTACGCGGGACAGCTCTCGCTCACCCTGCGCGGTTTCCTGGACCCGGACCGGCTGCACGTCGCCGCGCAGCGCCTGCTCGACCGGCACCCCGCTCTGCGTGCCGCCTTCCGCCGCAACAAGCAGGGCCGCGCCGCCGCCCTGATACCCAGGCGGGCCACCGTTCCGTGGACGTTCACCGACCTCGCTGCCGTCGCGGAGGGGGAGCGCGAGGCCGAGGCGGACCGGCTGGCGAAGCGCGATCTGGAGCAGCGCTTCGATCTCGGCCGACCGCCGCTGATCCGGTTCGCCCTCGTACGGTTCGGACCGGAGCACCACCGGCTGACGCTGACGGTGCACCACATCATCCTCGACGGCTGGTCGCAGCCGATCCTCGTGCAGGACCTGTTCGCCCTGTACACGTCGGGCGGCGACCGCACCACCCTGCCGCCCGTCGCCTCGCCCCGCCGGTACGCGGAGTGGCTGGGAGCCCAGGACAAGGGCGCGGCGGCGGACGCGTGGCGCACCGCGCTCGCCGGCCAGGACCAGCCCACCCTGATCGCCCCCGGGGCCGGCTCGACGGTGACGGAGCTGCCCCTCGGCCTGGTCGTAGAGCTGGGGGAAGAGCTCACCAGCACGCTCGGCGCCACCGCGCGCTCTCGCGGGCTCACCCTGGGCACGGTCGCCCAGGGGGCCTGGGGCCTTGCCCTGGCCCGCTCGCTGGGCCGCGACGACGTCGTCTTCGGGACGACCGTCTCGGGCCGGCCGGCCGACCTGCCCGGTGTGGAGGCCATGGTCGGCGTCTTCATCAACACCGTTCCCGTACGGGTCACTCTGCCGCCCGCCGAGCCGTACGCGGGCGCACTGGCCAGGCTTCAGGAAGAACAGTCCCGGCTCGCCGACCACCAGCACCTGGGGCTGGCCGAGATCCAGCGGATCGCCGGCGGAGGCGACCTCTTCGACACCCTCGCGGTCGTCGAGAACTATCCCTTCGACCCGGACAGCCTGGCCGAGCTCGCCCCCGGTCTGCGCCTGACGGATTCGGGAGGCGGGGAGGGCGTGCACTACCCGCTGGCCCTGACCGTCCTGCCGGGCCGGCGCATGCGCCTGGAGCTGGGGTACCGCCCGGACGCCATCGCCCGGGAGGACGTGGCGCGGATCGCCGAGCGACTGCGCCGGGCACTGGAGACGTTCGCCACGGCACCCGACACTCCCCTGGGCCGGATCGACCTGCTCGACGCGGCCGAAGCGCACGCACTGACCTCTTCCGACACCGCCAGGGCCGTCCCCGACACCACGCTGACGGCGCTGTTGGCCGACCAGACCGTGCGGACGCCGGACGCAACGGCAGTCCTGTTCGAGGATCAGGAGCTGACGTACTCGGAGCTGGAGGCGCGCGCCGGGCAGGTCGCCGACTGGCTCGTCGCCCGCGGAGTCGGCGCCGGTGACATCGTCGCGGTCGCCCTGCCCCGCTCGGTGGAGCTGATCGTGGCCCTGGGCGCCGTACTGCGCGCCGGAGCCGCCTACCTGCCGCTCGACCCGGGATATCCCGCCGAGCGACTGGCCCTGATGCTGGAGGACGCCGAGCCGGCCGCGCTGCTCACCGACTCGGCAACGCTGGCTCTCCTGCCCGCCGACGCCCTCGCGCCCGGCGCCGCCGTCCTCGCGCTGGACTCGGCCGACGCCGCCGCGCTGCCGGCGGCCACCGGCGCCCGGGTGCCGGTGCGCCCCGAGCATCCCGCGTACGTGATCTACACCTCGGGTTCGACCGGACGGCCCAAGGGCGTGGTCGTGCCGCACCGCGCCATCGTCAACCGCCTGCTGTGGACGCAGGACGAGTACGGCCTCACCGCCTCCGACCGTGTCCTGCAGAAGACCCCGTCGAGCTTCGACGTGTCGGTGTGGGAGTTCTTCTGGCCGCTGATCACGGGCGCCACCCTGGTCGTCGCCAAGCCCGGCGGCCACCAGGATCCGCGCTACCTCGCACGCCTGATCCAGGAGCGTGCGGTCACGACCGCGCACTTCGTCCCGTCGATGCTGCGGGCCTTCCTCCAGGAACCGGAGAGCGCCGGCTGCACGGGACTCACCCGCGTCCTGTGCAGTGGAGAGGCGCTGGTCGGCGACCTCGTCGAGACCTTCCACGCGCTGTACGGCGGACAGGTGGAACTGCACAACCTCTACGGCCCCACCGAGGCCGCGGTCGACGTCACCTCTTGGCCGTGCCCTCCCACCGGTGCCCCCGGAGCGGCGGTGCCGATCGGCCGGCCCGTCTGGAACACCAGCGTGTACGTGCTGGACGCCGCGCTGCGGCCGGTGCCGGCAGGCGTGCCCGGCGAGTTGTACCTGTCGGGCGCGCAGCTCGCCGACGGCTACCTCGCCCGGCCGAACCTGACCTCCGAACGCTTCGTCGCCGACCCGTACGGGGCGCCCGGCACGCGCATGTACCGGACCGGTGACCTCGCCCTGCGCACCGCGGACGGCGTGATCGAGTACCTGGGCCGCACCGACGGCCAGGTCAAGATCCGCGGCTTCCGCATCGAGACGGGGGAGATCGAGGCCGCCCTGCTGAGCCGGCCCGAGGTCACCGAGGCGGCCGTGGTCGCCCGTACGGTGCTCCGGCAGTCCGATCCGGTCCTCGTCGCCTACGTCGTGGGCGCACCCGGCTCGGCACCCGATCCGTCCGTGCTGCGTACCGCGCTGGCGGCGAGCCTGCCGCCGCAGCTGCTCCCGTCCGCGTACGTCGTCCTGGACTCGCTCCCGCTGTCGCCGAGCGGCAAGCTGGACCGGTCCGCGCTGCCGGACCCGGACCAGGAACCGTCCACGGACGGCCGCAGGCCCCGCACCCCCTCCGAGGAGATCCTGTGCGATCTGTTCGCGGAGGTGCTGGGCCTGCCCCAGGTCGGCATCGACGACGACTTCTTCGCGCTGGGCGGCCATTCGCTGCTGGCGACCCGGCTCGCCAGCCGGGTACGCACGGTGCTCGGCGTCGAGCTGCCCTTGCGCACCGTCTTCGACCACCCGACCGTCGCCGCGCTCGGCACGCGGCTCGGTGACCGCGCCGACCGGCCGGTGCTGCGGGGCGGCGAGCGGCCCGATCCGCTCCCGCTGTCGTTCGCGCAGGCCCGCATGTGGTTCCTGTACCGGCTGGAGGGACCCAACCCGGCCTACAACATGGCCTTCGCCGCGAGGCTGTCCGGGCCCCTCGACGCCGATGCGCTGCGGGCGGCCCTCGGTGACCTCACCGACCGCCACGAGGCCTTGCGGACGGTCCTCCCCGACGAGAACGGCACACCTCGTCAGCTCATCCTCTCCCCCGAGTCGGCCCGGCCCTCGATGCCGGTCAGCCACGTGGCAGGGAGCGACCTCGCAGACCGGCTGGCGCGGGCCGCCGCCCACCCCTTCCGGATCGACGAGGAACAGCCCTTCAGGGCCGAGCTGTTCACGGTCGGCCCCCAGGAGCAGGTGCTCCTTCTGGTCCTGCACCACATCGCGGCCGACGGATGGTCCGCACTGCCGCTCCTACGGGACCTCGCGGACGCGTACACGGCCCGTGCGGGCGGGAAGACCCCGGGCTGGTCCCCGTTGCCCGTGCAGTACGCGGACCACGCGGTGTGGCAGCGGAAGCTGCTCGGCGAGTCCGAGGACGCACCCGGGCTCCTGGAAGCGCAGAGCGCGTACTGGCGCAAGTCCCTGGACGGGCTGCCCGAAGAGCTGACGCTGCCCACCGACCGCCCTCGGCGCGCGATCCCCACGCTGCGCGGCGCCACCGTCGAGACGGAGATCCCCGCAGAACTACACCGTTCCCTGCGGACGTTGGCCAGGCGCTGTGACGCGAGCGTCTTCATGGTCCTGCACGCGGCGCTCGGGGCGCTGCTGACGCGTCTGGGGGCCGGCACGGACATCGCGATCGGTACTCCGATCGCGGGCCGGACCGACGACGCCGTCGACGAGGTCGTCGGGTTCTTCGCGAACACCCTGGTGCTCCGTACGGACACCTCCGGTGATCCCGGTTTCCGTACCCTGGTCTCGCGGACCCGGGAGACCGACCTCGCCGCCTACGCCCACCAGGACATCCCGTTCGAGCGGCTGGTCGAGCTGCTCAACCCCGCGCGCTCCATGGCACGCCATCCCCTGTTCCAGGTGATGCTCAGCCACCAGAGCCGGCCCGCCCTCGACCTGTCGCTCGGCGCGTGCACGGCCGTTCAGGAGCCGGTGGAGATGGGCACGGCCAAGTTCGACCTCGCGTTCGAGGTCGTGGAGGTGCAGGGCGCCGACGGCATGACCCTCGGCATCGAGTACAGCACCGACCTCTTCGACGCGGCGACGGTGTCGAACATGGCCACCCGGCTCGTGCGTCTGCTCCAGGCAGTCGTGGCGGAACCCGACCGGCCGCTGGGCAGCCTGGACCTGCTCTCCTCCGAGGAACGGAACCTGGTACTCGGGGAGTGGAGCGGGACTTCGCTGCCGGGAGGCGCCGGCACGCTGACCGAGCTGTTCGAGGAACAGGTGCGCCGCACCCCCGACAGCACGGCCCTGGTGTGCGGGGAAACCTCCTACACCTTCGCCGAGCTGGAGGAGCGGACCGCACGCCTGGCGCGGCTGCTGGCGGACCGCGGCGTCGGGCCGGAGCGGATCGTGGCCCTGCTGCTGCCGCGTACCGCCGACACCGTGGTCGCACTGCTGGCCGTCATGCGGGCGGGGGGCGCGTACCTCCCGATCGACCCGGGATACCCGGCCGGCCGCATCGAGCACATCCTCGGTGACAGCGCGCCCCGACTCCTGATCACGACGGCGGAGCTGGCCGAACGGGCCGGGTCCGTCACAACGGACGTGCTGCTGCTCGACTCCGCCGAGGTCCAGTCAGCCCTCAGCGGGGAGGGTGCCACGGGAGCGGGCGGGCCGTCCCTGCCCACACCGTCCCGCAACCACCCGGCGTACGTGATCTACACCTCGGGTTCCACGGGTCTGCCCAAGGGCGTGGTGGTGGAGCACCGGAGCATCGCGAACCTCTTCCACAGCCACCGCGAGCTGCTCTACCGGCCGACGGTCACCGCCGCGGGGGGCCGCTCGCTGCGGGTCGCGCACGGCTGGTCGTTCGCTTTCGACGCTTCCTGGCAACCCCAGTTGTGGATGCTCGACGGCCACGCGCTGCACATCATCACCGAAGACACGTTGCGCGACCCGTCGTTGCTCGTCTCCTTCATCGAGGACCACCGCATCGACTTCATCGAAGTCACGCCCTCGCACGCGATGCAACTGGCGGGTGCCGGGCTGGTGAAGGACGGCCGCTCTCCGCTGCTGGCCTGGGGGGTCGGCGGCGAGGCAGTCCCTTCTCCGATGTGGAAGCAGCTGCGGGATCTCTCAGGGACGGCGGCCTTCAACCTCTACGGGCCCACCGAGGGCACGGTGGACGCGCTCGCCGCGCGCGTCGGCGACAGCGACCGACCGCTCGTGGGACGCCCCACGGCGAACACCCGTGCCTACGTCCTCGACGCGGCGCTGCGGCCGGTGCCGCCGGGCGTCATCGGCGAGCTCTACCTGGCGGGCGCGGGGCTGGCCCGCGGATACCTGGAACGCCGGACCCTGACGGCCGAGCGCTTCGTCGCCGATCCGCACGGCCCGGTGGGGACGCGGATGTACCGGACCGGAGACCTCGTTCGCTGGATGCCGGACGGTTCGGTCGACTACCTCGGCCGCACGGACGAGCAGGTGAAGATCCGCGGCTTCCGCATCGAGTTGGGCGAGATCACGGCGGCGCTGGCATCAGAGGCTTCCGTCGAGCAGGCGGCGGTCGTGGTCCGGGAGGACGGCGCACGCGGAAAGCGGATCGTCGCGTACTGCGTGCCGGCGCGCGGCGCCGTGGTGGATCCTTCGGTGCTGCGCGTCGCGCTGGCCCGTTCGCTTCCCGACTACATGGTTCCGTCGACGTTCGTCTCCCTGGACGAACTGCCGCTGACGGATCACGGCAAGCTCGACCGTGCGGCCCTTCCGGCCCCGCGCGAGGAGGTACGCCCGACCGGCCGGCGCCCGCAGGGCGAGGAGGAGAAGCTGGTCTGCTCGGTGTTCGCAGACCTCCTGGAGGTGCCGGAGGTCAGTGCCGAGGCCAGCTTCTTCGAACTGGGCGGACACTCCATGCTCCTCGTCCGCCTGCGTGAGCGGCTGAAGGAGGCCGCCGGCGTCCACCTCGGGATCGCCGACTTCTTCGCCCATCCGACGGCGGAGGCATTGGCGGTACTGATCCGGGAACGGCAGACGAGCGGCAGCTGACCTTGCGGGGGCCCGGGCTCACAACGGCCCGGGTCCCCGTAGGCGGTCGCGTCACGGGCGGAAGATGCGCTCGCGCGCCACGAGTTCGATGGTGACGGCCACGGCCAGGGACTGCACCGCCACGAGCGCGACCAGGACGAACAACTGAACCGCCCCCGCGAGCAGCGGGCTCGCCCCGGCGAGCAGCATGCCGACGAAGGCGCCCGGGAGGGTGACGAGACCGACGGTACGGGTCTGGTCCAGGCCCGGAAGGAGAGCTTCGGAGGCGGCCGGGCGGGCGATCTCCAGTCGCGCCTCACGGTCGGTGAATCCCAGCGCCATGGCGGCTTCGGCCTCGCCCCGTCGGCCGGCGAGTTCGTCGGGGGCGCGCCGCCCGGGCAGAACGGTGACGGTCAGCGCGCCGTCGATGAGGATTCCGGCAATGGGGATCAGCGCCATGCCTTCGAGGGGGACCAGCCCGGTCAACAACAGGGCGGCTATGACGGGGAAGACCCCTACTCCGATGGGGATCGCCGCGAGCCACCACGTCGGGCCCTTCGTGATGCGCTTGCCCGCCGTCCACACGTCGACGGAGAACATGACAGCCACGACTGCGAGCAGGCCCCAACTGGTACGAACGGCACGGTCAATGACCGTGTCATCTCGCTGATCGGCCAGAACCCCCCTTCCTCCCACACCCATCAAATATTAAGGTTTGCCTTACCTAAGTTCGACGAGATGACCCATCAACTCCTCGGAAGCCGACGCTCGTTGCCGCCGCTGCGGGCCGCGTCCGTACACCCTCGGCAGTCGGGGCGGATTCCGCATCGACCTCGCCACCATGCAGAAGATCCATTTCATGGGATCACTCCCTCAGCGGGCCACGAGCCCCACAATGAATGCGGAGAACGACATAGTCCGGCAGGAGGCTTGCGGAAATTGAAAAACCCGGAACCGGATCAGCCGGCCCAGCGCCAGGAATGGGCGAAACTGCTGATCGCCGAGCTCGCCTCGTCCCCCGACATCGACGAGGCCTTGACCACTGCGGTCCACGGCCGGCGAGATCTCGCCGCCGAGACGAACCTCCGACGCGCCAACGCGCTCCACGCGGCTGCGATGGGGCTCGGGCCCGCAGGATGCGCCACCGCAGCGGGAGTCTCAGAGTCCATTCTCGCGAGCTGGCACAAGGACCCCTACTTCGACAACGCCATGGCGTCGGCAGCGGCTCTCGCCGTCGCGCACGAGGTCGCCCCGCGTGGACGGATCAACGGACTCGGCCTCCACCTGGTTCTTCGATCCATCCTCCAAGGGGCCTTCCTCGGCACTGCGGCTGCGAGCATCGGCCTGAGGGGCGACCAGATCCTACGGATACGCCGCGAGAATCCACTGATCGACAGTCTCATCGATACTGCCGTGGCCCAGGGGCGAGTCCGGCGCCCCAAGCGGCGGCTCAAGCACCCGTTCTCCTACCGGCTGGTCGACCGCGCCGAAGCCTCCAGCGCTGGCACCCCGCCCGCTACGGCGGACCCGCAAGACCGTCCGGAGGGCCGCGAGCACCGACGCTGATACGTCTGCGGATCACCGGCCGCTTGGCGACGAACCCGGTCCCTCCGAGTGCGGACTCGCGCCGTACGGTGCCACGCCCACACCCCCGTACAGTAGGTAAGGCAAACCTTAGACGTCGGACGTAACGGTCCGGGCAGTAGCGGGGCGGTAGCAGGATGGTGGAGGAAGGCCAGGACGCGAGGCGCCCGCACGGTGAGCTCGTCGCGGACGTTCTGGCGATCCTGTGGGCGGCCGACAAGCCGATGACGCCGCAGCAGATCAACGCCGCCCTCGGCCGGGACCTGGCGAGAACGACGGTGACGACGATCCTGGGGCGCCTGTACGAGAAGGGCACGGTCCTGCGGACCCGCGAGGGCCGGGGCTTCGCCTACGCCGCGGCGGACGACGCCGCAGGCCTTGCCGCCGGCCGCATGCACCGGGAACTCGACCGGGGACCACAACGCGACCTGGTCCTGAAGCGGTTCGTGTCCTCACTGTCCGGAGATGACGAGGACGCGCTCAGGCGCCTGCTCCTGGAGGCCGAGGAAGGCGCATGACCCTCGCCCTCGCCCTGGTCATGCTGACCCTGGCCCTTCCCTGGGGGTGCGGAGGCCGCGACCCGCAGGCTCGCCTCACTCCTGCCGCCGCGCGAAGCGTGCGCGGCCCTGACCGCAGCGGCCGTCCTTCTGGCCGGTGGCACCGTGGCAGCGCTGATCGGCCTGTTCCACGTACCGTTCCTCGCGTCCCTGGAGCAGATCCCGTTGGCGCGGGCGGCTGCCGAGTGGCCCGCCGCCGTGCCGGTCTCCGCCGCGGCCGGTGCGGCTCTGGCGTTCCAGGCGGTGCGCATGGCACGCCGTTGGTACGAGCACCGCTCGGTACTCGCGCGGACATGGGCGTCCACTGGTGACGCCGTGTCCGACGGCAACCTCCTGGTCGTACGGGATGGCGACCCGCACGCCTTCGCGCTGCCCGCATGGCGCAAGCGCGCCGCCCGGGTCGTCGTGACGACGGGCATGCTCCGAACGAAGCAGCCCGAGAACCACGGTCCCCTGCTGGCGGTCGGCACGGGGCTCGTTCCGCAGCGGGTCGAAGCGCTGCTTCGGCCGGTTCCCGTCCGGCCCCAGAGTCACCGGACCCGGGCCGCCGTCGCCGGACTCGTAGCGGCGGTGTCCGTATCGGCCTTGTTGGGCCTGACCCTGGCCTACTGGCTGCACGAATACGTCGAGGTCACCGCCAGGGCTCTCCTCGCCGGCTGAACCACGCGACTGACGACATCGACGTAGACCAATCGCCCCAGGTCACGTATCGTGAGCCTAGGTTTACCTCACCTTGCCGGAACCGAAGGGACTCCTTCACCCCAGCTGAGTGCGCCGGCTTCCTCGCACGGCACTACGCCACGAACGACGTCTGTCTGTGCGTCCCGGGCCGGAGGGTTGCCTACGGCCCGGCGATTGGATGCGACGTGTACGACAGGGGTAGCGGATCCTCGAGCCCCTCGGAGGAGATCGCGTACCTGCTGGCCGAAGCAGGCAGGGCAGTGGACGCGCTGATGGCCGAGCGGCCGGGCATGCGCCTCCTGGGCCCCCTCCATCAGACGGTCCTCAGGACGCTGGCCGATCTGGGACCGCACGCCCGGCTCGATCTCGCCGAGCAACTGCGGGTACCGCCGGCCGCCATCGCACAGGTGATAGACGAGCTCCTCGCGCAGGGCCTGCTGCAGGCCATGGTCGTCAACATAGGCGGTCGACACGAGGTGGTGACCCTCACTCCCGCCGGAACCGCGGCAATGACGACGATGCAGAACGATCTGGAATCCCTGCACAACACACTGCTGGCATCCCTGACCAAGGGCGAGCGCGCCCAGTTGCGCTACCTTCTACGGCGAGTGCGCGCATCGGCCACCCGCGCGGGCGTGCTGCCACCGTCCTCGCCGTAGGCGCGCGTAGAGAACGAGCGTGCGGCACCTCGAAGTGCCTCCGCAGGAACTGGAGCATCGCATCGCGCTCCATAACCAGAGCCGGGCTCCGTCGTCGGATGATGCCGGTAGTGGGTGTCGGGCGCCTGGGGCCGCGGGCGGATCCACGCGATCAGTAGCCAGGCGACTCACCACGCAGGAGGGCGTCGAGGCGGTGGCAGGCCCCGACGGCCCGACCTCAGGTGGATGAAGGAGGTTCGAGGACCGGCTCATCAGTGCCGGCTTGCGTGGCCTGGTGACCAGCCGCTCTGTACCCGGCTTCATCAGGATGTCCTTGAACGCGTAAGTGTCGCCATGCCACATCGAAGGAGACGTTGCCGTTGCTGGCTTTGGACATTCGCCGGGCTCGCCAGCTGGTCCTGGGAGAAAGCAGCCAGCGCCAGACTGCTGTGCTCAACGAGGACACCTCACGTGAGCACCTCCGGGGGCTGGGTCCGTGCGGCACCTACGTCGCCTATCGCCGTTTGAAGGGGGCGATCGCGCAGGGCATCGACCTGCTCCGCGTGTTGAGGTCGATGTGCGCCGCGCATACCGGCAGCCAGAACCGTGAAGAGCATCTCCTTCTGTGATGGCGCGGAAAATGTGTCCAGGAAGCCACGGAGGATCTCCAGGAGTTCGTATTCGGTGTCCCGAGCCCCTTCTGGCCTGTACTGCGCGAACCTCTGGCTGATTGCTTCGAGATCTTGCGGCTTAGGCGGACTGGCCAAGTTGACGTCCTCTGCTTCGAGCCACCGCACCAGGACTGCGGCGGGGTGGGCGTACTGCGCGGCGGCGGCTTCGGTACGCTGCCGTGACCTCGCGTCCTCAATGGCCTGGTTGCGTCGTGTCGCCAGCAGGGCCGCCACGGCTGCTTGATCCTGTTCTGAGAGGCCGATTCTGATGCTGGCGCTGTACGCGATGGACGGAGACAGCCCTGGCATAGCCCGGTTTGTCGTCAAAGGAGATGGCCCTCCCCGTGACTGTCGCGCCCACTGCCTTGAGGCGCGTCGTCAGATCTGGGCCGGTCAAGATCTTGCGAACGCTACTCTCCGCGTCTTCCCTGAGTAGCTGGCGAGCGTGGCTCTGGACGGTCACTGCCTCTTCGCCCCCCAAGAACAGGGCCGAAACGAGCAATGCCCTCTCCTCGGGAAGTTCTTGGGTCGCGGTGAAGACCTCCTCAACACGCTTGCTCCATTGCTGGAACGAGTTGGTGGCGGTTTCGCGGCCGGTCTCCGAGTCCTCGACGAAAGCCGCCACCGCCGCCAGACGCACGGCGTCGGCGGGCCCCGTGCCCTTCGTCAGCAGGTGGGCCAGTGGACCTGGAGGGAAGGATTCAACCCACGAAGCGCGATCCGGCACGCCATAGACGTGCTTGAGATGTTCCGCAGCCACACGGTGGGGAGACGGCCTTGTCTTCGCGCGAACGAGTACTCCACCCAGTGCACCCGACTGCTCCTCGGGCCAGCCCCGCTCGTCGGCGATGACGACCAGGTACGAATTGATCCGTCGGAGGTTCTCCGCGTGCTTGATCAGCGCGGAGGCCGTCGAAACGGAGTCCGCCCAACCATCGATTTCGGACGCGACGTCCAGTAGGTACACGACGCCGGACTTCTGGGGAAGCAAGGAGACATCCGGAGCCTCCGGCTTCTCCCAGTCGGGCCGGATCTCCGTCATCTGTAATGGTTTGCCGTCGGCAGTCGGCGGATCGTGAGCCACGAGCCAACCCGTTCGCAGGCCGATGGATCGCTTGCCTAGGCCCGGAGCGCCAGCGATGACCGTCAGGGCCGGCCCCGCTGTCCTCAGCAGCCTTTCTGCCTCCGCGACCGTCGGCAGGTGTTCGTCGTGTGGCCCCTGGCCCACCCATGCGAGTTCGACAGCCTTAAGCTCAAGCTCGGGGATATCGGTTACTGGAAGCGGCTGCCTGCTGTCCATGCTCACGTGGCCGACGGCACCGCCGGCCACGACGACGATCGATCTGTCGAGGTTGGCCACGTTCACGCTTGCCGACCGGATCAGCTCACTCAGCTCACCAGTCGGCGAAAGTACCGCGGGGGATTCTTCGACCGTTCCTCCGGCGAAGTCGCCCTCAGTTGTTGGTGCCGCGGGGCCGGAGATTTCGGGCTCCGATCGTTGGGGCCCGAACGGGTTGACCTCCGTCAACGGGCCACCCCCGGGCTGTTGTAGCTGACCGACCCGATCGACCCGTTTGCCGTCACGACCTGCGAGTTCGTGTTTCCGGTCGCGGTCACCTGCGGAGCGGATCCACTCGACTCGCTGGTCCTGTCGGCAACCAGAGCCTGCAGAACGGCTGCAGCCTCGGGGTGCTTCATCAGGAACGCAGCCAGCTGGATCGCCACCTGGGTGCGCAGCTCTTCCGACACAGCGGCACGCTCGTTCTCCGGGCTTCCCACCAACGTGGCGTGCCGAAGATCGAGAACCCGCAGTTCCTCGGGAGCTGACTCTTCCCCGCCCAGGTGGAAGAAACGGGCCATGGCATCGCGCGCGCTCTGCCAGCTGGTCCTCGCCATCTCGGCAACCAGCACCCCCCGCACCGCTGGAGGCGACTTCCATCACGTTAAACGCATCCGTCACAACACATCCCCCTCTGACCATGAACTGTCGACGCATGGAGAGCTCAGAGTGCGAGTGGCCGAGGAGTCCGGCAATCGAAATTGCTTTCTCGTCCGAAAATTGATCGTCATGCACGCGGGAAACCTGGAAGTCCCTGACGTGCGATGTCGCGAATCAGGACAGGAGGAGTGCAGGTGGCATGGGGTTCAATGAGGCGTCGGTTCGTTTATTTCTGCCGAAAGCGTTCGAATAACATGTGGCCGAAAGGTGGATGTGACGCAGAAACCGAAGTGTCCGATGGGGCCTATGGGGAAGTTGATGCGATCCATACCAGCTAAAACGGCTGGGCAATTCGCATCTCCCATTCTCCGCGTGTCGCGAAGAATCAATGCCCGGGGTGAGGGTCGCGTTCGAATTCGAGCCTGTAGGTGAAAGGGTCGCGGTCACCCAAGTCTGATCCCACTGTCGGGCTGCGTCAGTGCTGCTGCCCGCCGCGGGGTGCAATGGTCGGAGTGCCGGCCGTGGACCGCTGTGCCCACGGCCGCAGTGCTGCGGGCTGCCAGCTGTCTAGGCCATGCCTCTCTGATCATCTGACTTGGTGTCCCTGCGCGACTCGACAGGATCTTCGTGCCCGTCAGATCGCTGCCACCAGAGGTGGTGGGTAGTAACCCTGTACCACTGGGCGAGCTCCGGCAGAATCTGGATGCCGCACCGGCTGCCCAACTGGTAGCGTCGGGATCTTCACCGGTCTGCCGGATGGAGTACCCGGGCAGGATCCTCATGACCGACCCCCACCGTCGACTCAGGAACGCACTCGACGCACTGGACGTCGCCTTCGCGCCCCTCACATCGGATGCAATCACCGTTGGCGGCTGCACCCACTGCTACGCCGACAGCGACCTCGCGGCCCTCGAAGGGCCCGTCGACCAGGTGCCGGATGACCTGATCTCCTCCATCGCGGCCAAGTCGGTCGGCCACTGGGATGACTTCCCCGCGCTGTATCGCCGAATGACGCCCCGGATCGTACGGCTCCTGGCAACCGACCAGCTCCACGTCGATCACGGGCTGATCGCCTCCCGGCTGGTCACCGCAGGCTGGCACGACTGGCCCGTCCCTCAGCGGGACGCGCTGGAGCAGGTCTGGCACGCCTGGTGGCGCTCGACTCTGCACGAACACCCCGGCCCCGCGTACATCATGGGGGTGTTGGAGACCATCGCCGTCAGCACCCGCACCCGCACCCTGGCACCATGGCTGACGATCTGGGCCGACACCCGGACGGAGGCTGCAGACCGGCACCTGGACGACGCCCTCGACGCCTGGCTCTTCGAGACGCGACTCACCACCCTGCGGCTGGGCTTCTACGACGAGCTGGATGCCACTGTCGAACTGGTGCCCTGGCTGCTCTCCCTGGGCGCTGCCCGGATCGGGGCCACCCGGTTCTTCGAGGTGGAACGGATTTCACTCGGCCAGGCCATGCCCCACCATCCATGAGCGGAGCCAGATGATAATGGCCGCGAAGGTCACAGTGCCAAGAAAAACGTGGCCGCGCTTGTCGTAGCGCGTGGCCACGGCCCGGAAACCCTTGAGCCTGTTGATCGCTCGCTCGACGACGTTGCGCTTCTTGTACCGCTCCTTGTCGAAGCCGGGAGGCCGACCGCCGCGGGAGCCACGTGTCACGCGGTTGGCCGCCTGGTCCGCCTTCTCCGGAATGACGTGCCGGATACCGCGTCTACGCAGGTAGGCCCGCGTGCGTCGATTGCTGTAGGCCTTATCTCACGCTGTCAGGGCGTGTGCGGGGCCGCCCGGCGCCGTTGGTGGGCGCGCATGGCCGTGGAGTCGACCGAGACGTCCCAGTCGATCGCGCCCTCGGCATCCGCAGCAGCCTGGACTTGCTGCAGCAGCCGCTCCCAGGTCCCGTCGGCCGACCACTGCAGGAGCCGCTTGTGGACGGTCTTCCACGGGCCGAACCGCTCCGGCAGGTCGCGCCACTGCACGCCCGTCCGAACTCGGTGCAGGACACCGTTGATCGCCTGTCGATGGTCCCGCCACCTGCCGCAACGTCCATTGCTCACGGGCAGGAGGGGATCCAGCCTGGCCCATTCCGCGTCCGTCAGATCACCGCGACCAGTCACACCAAGCTAACGATCCGATGATCGGAGAGACATGACCTAAGGCCATCGGCCAGGGGGGTAGGTGCTAGATCCGGCAGGCGCTCAGGGCGGCCGGACGGTGTCGCTCGTTGGCGATGGCTCGGATGGGCCGACTGCGCCCGCCGCGCAGCAGTGCGTCTGGTGAGTTCAGGCTGGGGGCGTTCTGAAAAGTGGGGGGTGCCGTTTTGGGTCTCTGCGCGCTGAGGCGGTGACCTGGGCATTCGGGATTTTCGACAGATCCCCTCCGTCGTGCTGTCAACCGAGCTGCTCGGAGCGTTCCTGGCTCAGTCCGAGGGTCCGACTCGGACTGAGCTCGCAGCACCACGTTCAGGGCGTCGTGCGGAATGTGGGGAGGGTGAGTCGCGTGGCAGGGGCAGCTGGCGGAAGCGCGATGGGGCGGGCACCGTCGTGGTCGTGCTCGACATCCGCGAGCGGGCGGGTACGTTCGGCCGCCCGGGCCATCCACGGAAGGATCCGGAACGAAGAGCCCTGCACCGCCTCCGTGGTCTCGGCACCGCTGATCCACGTCGTGAGGGTGAACCGGTGATCGGCGAAATGCCCGCTGGGGCACGTGGACGGGACGACCTCGTGGAAGGCGCTCGCCGGGAAGAAGACGATGGTGTCGTGCTCGGGTTCCACGGTGCGGTAGGACTCCGCGGGCTGCGCCCCGCCGTCGGTGAGCAGGGTGTCGTACAGCCGGAGTTGGCCCCCGTCGAAGCCTCGGGGCTTGCGGTGGAGGTAGTACACGGCTGACAGGGCCGTGCTCACGTCGCGGACCCGTGAGGCGTCCGTGTGCATGCCGTAGTGGCCTCCTTCCCCGTGCGCGGTCAGCACCGTCAAAGTCTGCGTGAGCGCGGCCCGGTGGCCGAGCACCTCCTGGACGAGCGGCAGGCAGTCGGCTAGGTGCCGGCTCAGCACCGGGCTGGTCACCGGGAGCACGAGGGAGCTGCGGCCCTTGTGCGAGACCTGGCCCGACAGCGGGTCCAGGACCGTTCCGGCGCGGAAGTCCGGCTCCCGGGAGATCGCGTAGCTCAGCAGGCGGGCGGCGCGGTCGGCGCCGAGGAAGTTCTCCAGACGGCAGACCGGGGCCGGTACTACCGGGGTCGTGGAGCACTGGTCGGAGGGAGGCAGGTCGCGGGTGCTGATTTCCGTCGGCGTGGCCGGTTCCTTCGCGTATCCACTCATGGCCCGGAACCGTAAACGGAGTCGCTCGGGCCGCCGAAGGGGCACATGGGGGCGCACGGGAGTACGACGCGTCCGGCTATCGGCGGTACGGCGCGAAGGATGCCGTCGACCTGGTCAAGATCCGGACGCTCGCCGAATCCGGCGTCCCCCTGTCCCGTATCCGGGACCTGAGATCAGCGACCGGCGGGGAGCTCCAGCAGACGTTGCACGAGATCGACGACGAGCTCACCGCCCGCATCCGCGGCCTGCGGGAAACGCAAGGGCGTCTGCGTAGGCTCGCCGCTGGGCAGCTGACGCCACTGCCCGCCGAGGTCGGCGCCCATCTGGAGGACCTCGCCCGCTGGGGGTTCACACCACGCTGGGTCAACCTCCAGCGCGACCTGTGGATCCTCGTCTTCGCCACCCACCCCGACAACGCGGACACGCTCTTGCGCGACCAGTCCGGGAGCCTGGCCGACCCCGGCTACGACAGCTCTTCCTGGACTACGACCACGCGTACGACCTCGACGCCGACGACCCCCGCCTCGACGACCTCGCCCACCGAATCGCCGGGGCGCATCGGGAACGCTATGGCGCCGACGAGCCTCCCCAAGTGGACGCGGGTTCGCAGATCCCCGGCCTCATCCAGGGCACGGTCAACGCCGCGTCCCCCGCATGGCAGCGACTCGACCCGCTCATTCGCGCAGAACTGGGCATTCACTCGGGCCGGTAGACGAGCTCGATCACCATCGCCGCGATGAGCCCCCAGACGCCGATTCCCAAGAGCCACATGACGTCGAGGGCCGCGCCGGTGGTGACGACCACCAGGCCGCCCGCCCCGAGGGCGAGTACGGTCCGGTGGATGCCGCGGTCGGGACGCCAGTCGATGGTCACAGCAGCGAGAATCCCGCCGGATCCTCCTCTCGTCGAGGAGCCGGCGGGATTCCTGTCGGCTTCTTGACGCCCCGTCGCCTGACGTCAGCCGGCGTGGACGTGCGGGCGGCGGGCCCGGTCGGGTTCGGCCTCGCGGATGACCTCGCGGGTGACGGGGGCGACTTCGCCCTGGCCGAAGAGGAAGAAGCGCAGGAAGTTGGCCATCGGGTTGCCCTCGGTCCACTCGAAGTAGATGTGGGGGCGCTGGCCTGTCTCGTCGCGGACGTGGAGCAGGAACGCCGCCAGGGCGTTGGGGATGCTGGAGCTCTCCAGGGTCAGAACCCGGTAGCGGCCGTGCAGCACTTCGCCGCGGACCCGCATGCCCGATTCGAACTCCGAGGCGTCCAGGACGGTGACTTCGACGAACATGACGTCGTCGCCGGACGGGATGTCATTGTCCGCGCGGATCTGCTCCTTCTTCTGCCGGTACTCGTCGAGGTCCCGGTTGTCGGGCTCGTTGGCGATGAAGCGGATCGTGCGGTTGGACGTGTCGCGGATGAAGCGCTGCGCCATGTCGTCCAGTTCCACGTCCGTGACGCGCAACTCGAAGACGCGCGCGAGGCGGGAGAGGAGGGACAGGGCCATGATGCCGGCGATGAAGCAGGCACCGATCTTCACACCGTCCGGGCGCTCCACGACGTTCACGGCCGTGGTGTAGATGAATACGGCCGAGATGACGCCGAAGCCGATGGTCCAGCCGCGCTCACCGGCCCGGCGGGCGGCGATGGTCACGGCGACGGCCGCCGAGGTGATCAGGACCAGGACACCGGTGGCGTACGCGCCGCCCTGGGCGTCGACGTCCGCGTCGAAGATCCAGGTCACCAGGAAGGCGACCAGGGTGAACACGATGACCATCGGGCGCAGGGCGCGGGCCCAGTGCGGGGCCATGCCGTAGCGGGGCAGGTAGCGCGGCATCAGGTTCAGCAGGCCGGCCATGGCCGAGGAGCCCGCGAACCACAGGATCATGATCGTGGAGATGTCGTAGACCGTGCCGAAGGCGGAGCCGAGGTACTCGTGCGCCAGGTAGGCCAGGGCACGGCCGTTGGCCTCGCCGCCTGGCTTGAACTGATCGGTCGGGATCAGCAGCGTGGTGATGAAGCTGGAGCAGATCAGGAAGACGCTCATGATGATGGCCGCGGTCGTCAGCAGCTTCTTGGCGCCACGGATCCGGCCGGCCGGGTTGGCCCGGGTGTCCTCGGGGTCGCCCTTGACGTGCGGCATGACCGCCACACCGGTTTCGAAGCCGGAGAGGCCGAGTGCGAGCTTCGGGAAGACGATGAGGGCGATGGCGATCATCATGAACGGGTTGCCGTGCTCGGTGGTCAGCGCGGTCGTCCAGTCGGTGATGACGTGGGGTTCGGTCATCACCTGCCACAGCCCAACGGCCACCACGATGACGTTCAGGCCGAGGTACGTGGCCACCAGGACCACGGCGACGCCGATGGCCTCGCTGAATCCCTTCAGGAACACGGCCCCGAGCAGCGCGATCATGATCAGGGTGATCAGTACTTCGTGACCGTGGAGGGTGCTGGTGAGGTGCGGGTTCTCCACCAGGTGCGCGGTGGCGTCGGCGGCGGAGAGGGTGATGGTGATGAGGAAGTCCGTCGCCGCGAACCCGAGCAGGGTCAGGACGAACAGCTTCCCCTTCCAGAACGTCAGCAGCCGCTCCAGCATCGCGATGGAGCCCTCACCGTTCGGGCTCTCCTGGGCGACCCGCCGGTAGACGGGCAGCGCACCCAAGAGGGTGAGGAGCACGAGCACGATGGTCGCCAGCGGCGACAGCAGGCCGGCCGCGAGCGCCGCGATACCGGGCTGGTAGCCGAGGGTGGAGAAGTAGTCGAGACCCGTCAGGCACATGACCCGCCACCACGGACGGCCGTGCGGCTGGGCCGCCGCCTCCTTGGCGGCGGGCGAACTGCTCTCGGCGGTCAAGCCTTCCAGCATCCACGCCCGCAGGCGCGACGTGCGGGCAGGGGTGGCCATCGTGGTGGGCTCCTGTCGTACGGCAAAGAATCAGCCATCGGCGTCGACGGCTGAGCAAGCGTACGCAGCCTGATCACTTATGCCCGGACTTGAGCCAATCCTGACGCGTCCTTAACACACACCCTCCCGGTGGCGTAGTGGACGCACTTTCGACGCAGGCGAAGTCCCGCCCGCCAGGTCGACAGCCGGCCGGGACCGTTCGGTCCTTCAAGGAGCTCGGCGGCTCACCCGCAGCAGTCGCCGCCGGGGCGGCAACCGCACGCGGCCGCCGGTGCAGGAGCGGCCGGAGCTGTCGAAACGGGGGCCGCGCAGCACCCCTTGCCCTGCCAGGCATCACGTCCTTCCTTGACGGCGATGGCGGCGATGACCAGGGCGGCGATGGGGTCGGCCCAGGACCAGCCGAGGGTGGCGTTGAGGACCAGGCCGACGAGGAGGACGGCGGACAGATAGGTGCACAGGAGGGTCTGCCGGGAATCGGCGACCGCGGAGGCGGAGCCGAGTTCGCGGCCCGCTCGGCGCTGGGCGGCGGAGAGGAAGGGCATCACCGCGAGGGAGAGGGCGGCGATGGCGATGCCGGGGACGGAGCGTTCGGCCTCGCCGGTCCCGGCCAGCGCGCGGACGGCATCGACGGTGACGTACGCGGCGAGCGCGAAGAAGGAGACGGCGATGATCCGCAGGGTGCGCTGCTCACGGGCCTGGCGTACGACGTGGTCGCGGGCGGAGAACTGCCAGGCGACCGCGGTGGCGGAGGAAACCTCGATGACGGAGTCGAGGCCGAAGCCGACCAGGGCGGTGGAGGAGGCGAGGGCGCCGGCCGTGATGGCGACGATCGCCTCGATGACGTTGTAGGTGATGGTCGCGGCCACGAGGAGCCGTATCCGGCGGGCGAGCGCGTCACGCCGGGCCGGAGAGGGACCGAGGGATATGGATGTCTCGGCGGTCATCGTCAGCAGCACCCCTTCTCGGCGGCGTCCGGGCAAGTGCGGTCGGCTTCGATGGCCACTACGGCGGTGCGCAGGTCATCGAGTGCGTGGCCGAGGCGTTCATCGGCGAGCTCGTAGCGGGTGCGGCGGCCGTCCGGCACGGTGACGACCAGGCCGCAGTCGCGCAGGCAGGCCAGGTGGTTGGACAGCCGCGTGCGGGAAATGCCGAGCGCGTCGGCGAGGTCGGCGGGGTAGGCCGGGGCGTCGCGCAGCGCGAGCAGGATGCGGCAGCGGATGGGGTCGGCGAGCGCGCGGCCGAACCTGGCCAGCACCTCGATGTCGGGGGCAACAGTCAGCACGCCACGAGAGTACACAAAGTCCTGAATTCAGGGAACTCTGGATAGTCGAGTAGAGCCTGGCCACATGAGGCGTCCGGCGCCTGTCCCCCGCTGGGGCCGGACAGCTCATGTGGTGTGCGACGGCTGACCGGGCGCGCGGTCGCATCGGCCCGTACTCCCACGGTGGGGCCAAGCGTTTCCCGGCCGTGTTCAGGTCACCGCGCACCTGCCGCGCGCCACCGGCCCTCATCCGTTTCAGTTGTGATGGGCGAGCTTGACCGCGGAGACGAGCAGGATGACGGCCAGTGCCGGGATGAGGACCACGTCCGGGAACACGCCGAGCAGCAGGCCGCCCAGCACTGCCCCGGTGATCGATCCTGCGGCCATGACCATGGTGAAACGGCCGTTCGCGCCGAGGACGGCGAAGCTGCCGTCGCGGCTGTAACGGGCGAACGCCACCAGCATCGTCGGCAGGGACACCAGCAGCGAGAGGCTTCCGGCTGTCTTAACGTCCTGACCGAAGAGCAGCACGATCGTCGGGATCAGCAGCTCGCCGCCGGCCACGCCCATGATCGCCGCGACAACGCCGATGCCGAACCCTGTGACGACACCGGCAGGCACTTTGGCCCACAGCGGCAGGTCGAGCGTGCCCAGGGCGGTGGTGTGCGTGACCACCAGGGCGGCCGCCATGAGCACCATCAGGGCGGCCAGCACCTTGTAGAGGGTCGAGGAGCGCATGCGCACGGCCCAGGAGGCTCCGGCCCAGGCGCCCAGCAGGCTTCCGGCCAGCATGTTGACCGCCACGGGCCAGCGTTCGGCTACCTCGGCAGCAGGAACCGCGGCCAGCCGGGCGGGCAGTGCGACCAGGACCACGACCAGGCTCATCGCCTTGTTCAGGATGACGGCCGAGAGCGCAGCGAACCCGAAGAGGCTGATCAGCAGCGGCAGCCGGAACTCCGCACCACCCAGACCGATCATTCCGCCCAGAACGCCGATGGCAGCTCCCGCACCGAACACCGAGGGTGCAGTGTGCGTCGAGCGGAGGGAACCGACGTTCTGGTCAGAAGACATGACGAGAATCTTTGCTGGCCACGGGCCCGTATTCCATGATGCGGCTGCACCTTCGGGGAAAGCCACCGGCCACGGTCCCAGGACTTGTGAGGACCTCCGAGGCCCGGAATCGACCCGGTGGACCAGGCCCACCCAGCAGTCCTGGTGCTGTCGAACCACCCGTGGACACAGCCACGTACGTCATTGCGCCCGGCCCGCGCCGCACGGCGCGGCCGGGCGCGTTCCCGTGGACGGGCGTTAGCTGGAGGTACCCGGAGCTTCGACGGCGCACGGACGTCCCGTCAATGCCGTGTTGGGCGCGGCCGTCCTCAACGAACAGTGCACCCCCGGTACGCCCCGCCGACCGGTGGCTCTTTCGCGTGAACCCAATGCGAAAGCAGAGGTCTTTCGATCGGGCGAACCTCCTCAGCGCCGCGTGCATCGGCCGCATCCGCGGTCTCCTGCCCGGACTGCCGTGGGCGACGCATCCGTAAGGAAGTGCTCCACCCGAAGATGCGCAATGAGTTGGGCCACGTGGCCGTGTGTCCCGCTCCTCCTTGCAACGGGGGCCGCCAGGATGGTGGGCCTTGCGGGCGCCCGGCGCCCGCCGGTGACGGGAAGGAACCCGCATTGATCACCACCAGCCTCCAGTACCACGGCACCTCGGTCCTCCTCGGCATCGCCGGAACCCTCGGCGAGGATGCCGGCGCTGCTCTGCAGCGCGCCCTGGACTCCGTCGAAAACAGCGACCGTGTCTTGATGATCGACATGCACCAGGTGCCCGTCATGGACGCCGACGGGCTACTGCACGTCCTGGACCTCCATCGGCGTGCCGAATGTCTGGGCCTGAGGACCCTCATCGTCGGCTGGCAGCCCCAGCCCCAACAGCTCATGGCCACCGTCGCCGGCACCCCCGGAGCGGGTGCCGGGGAACGCTACGCCGTCGCGGGCTTCCGCCGGCTCCTCCAAGACCGCGCGCAGCGCGCACGCGACCGCGCCGAGCTCGACGCCGGCTCTCTGCCCACGCCTAACGCCTAACGCGACCAGCACACGGCCCGGCGCAGTACGTCCCGCCTGGCCCGGGCGGCTCCTGTCGCGCGGGCGGCGGCAGCGGAGTCCTGCAGGGACCGGCGCAGCAGGCCGGTGGGTCCGACACGGTTCCGCTCGCGGCCGATCTCCAGGTCGAGGCCGTCGACGAGGTCGAGGAGACGCTGCGGTTCCGGCCGCCAGTTGTAGGCGAAGAACGCGATCCCGCGGGCCTGGAGACGGCTGGCGAAGTCGATCAGACCGTGCAGACCGCTCACGTCCACGAACGTCAGGTGCTGCATGTCGCAGGCCACCACGTCGATCCGGTCGAGGGCTGTCTGCAACCCGTCCAGAGCGGTCTTGGTGTGCAGGTCGAGCTCGCCGGCCGGGGTGAGATGCACCGTCGGCCCGTAGCGCCGCACCGTCAGCTGAATGTTCATGCGATCTCACCTCGCCGTGACCGACGAGCTGAGGTGCGCCCGCCCAGATCCGAGCACGGGGTGGCCCGCTCCGACCCTCCCCCTGCTCTCCAGCCATCCGCAAGCCCGCCCCACCAGAAGCCACCCCGGCGGTTCAGCGAGAGGGGTCCCACACCTCGGGGCCGGCGCCCCGCCACTCCACGAAGCCCGGATCGGTCAGATCCAAGGAATCTAACTACTCGTCAGCAAAGTCAGCAAAGGGGCAGCATTAGTCCGACCAGACCTGACCACACCCTGCTCTACATGGGATGGGAACCCAAGATCAAGAACCCTGCCCGGAGATCTCGCCTGCGTCCACCAGCCCATGGGAACCGGAACGAAAGGACAGCCTCTCCGCCCGACCTAACCCTGACAAGATCAGCGCAGTTCAACGCACTCTTCCCCTAGGCTTCAAGCGAGTCGGGGGCAGTTCCGGAGCTGGAATCGGAGCGCCGTCGTAGCCCTTGACCTCGCCGTAGCGGGTGCCCTTCGTCCAGTCCTCGCGGAAGCCCTCGATGTCCTCCTGGGACCGTCCGATCCAGTTCCAGAACATCACGATCTCCTCCTCGAACGGCTCGCCGCCCAGCAGCATCAGGCCGGTGTCGGAGACCGCGCGCAGGGGGAGGTCCGTGCGGCCGCAGCCGAGGTAGAGCATCGCGCCCGGGAGGAGCGGGACGCCGTCGACGTGGGCTTCGCCCGACATCGACAGGACCGCGTACTCGAAGTCCGGGTTCAGCGGGAGCCGGGTTTCCGTGCCCGCCGCCAGGGTCAGGTCCGCGCCGACGATCGGGCTGTACGCGGTTCCGGGCGAGGTCGCCGAGTCCAGGGTGCCCAGGATGACCGTCGCCGTCAGGCCCGGGGCGGTGACCTGCGGGAGGTCCGCGTGGTGCTGGAAGTGCGGGTCCACGTCGCGGTGCGCGTCCGGGAGGGCCACCCACAGCTGCGCGCCGTGCAGCAGGCGGGCGTGCGGGCGCGGGCTCTCCTCGGAGTGGCTGATGCCCCGGCCGGAGGTCATCAGGCCGAGCTCGCGCGGGCGGATCGTCGCCAGGCTGCCGACGCTGTCGCGGTGCAGCACCTCGCCCTCGTGGAGCCAACTCACGGTTTGGAGCCCCGAGTGCGGGTGGGGCGCGACCTGCATGCCCGGCTCCTCGGCGATGTCGTCGGGACCGTAGTGGTCGACGAAGCACCAGGCGCCGACCATGCGGCGGCCCAGGTTCGGCAGGAGGCGGCGGACCTCCGTGGACTCGCCGAGTTTGACGGTGCGCGGGCTCAGGAGCTCGCGCACCGGCTCGGCGACGACGAACCCGCGGCCGCCGCAGGTGGAGAGAGCGGGCTGGCGATCGAGATTGCTCATACCGCACAACTTAGTCCCGGCGCAGCCGCCGCGGTCATGGGAATGTGCGTACGGATCCGCGTGTTGAGCAGCCCGACACAGTGACGAAGGGATCCGATGGACGTCATGGGCGCGATCGACGGGCAGCAGGGCTACCTGGAGCACGGGACCGCCGCCGAGCGCTGGGACCGCGGCCGGCTCTTCTTCGAGGCGAAGGAGTACGCGAACGCCGCCCGTGTCCTGCACGGCGTGGCGGCCGAGGCCCCCGAGCTGCTGGCTCCGCGGCTGCTGCTGGCCCGGGCCTACTACCACTCCGCCCAGCTCTCCAAGGCCGAGCGCGAGCTCCGCGCCGTTCTGGAGCGCTGGCCCGTGGAGGACTACGCGCAGCTGATGCTCGGGCGGACCCTGGAGCGCCAGGGCCGGGCCGCCGAGGCGGCGCCGTACCTGCGGCTCGCCGCCGCGATGGCCGGGGATTTCCCGGAGTAGGGGTGGCGCGGCCGTCCCCGGGCGGGGCCGCGTACCGCCCCGCCCACTCTCCCGGCCCCGCCCGTGCGGGACCGGGGCGGTCCCTCGGTTAGCCTGGGGGCAATATGAACCGTCTGACCACGCCCTTCGGCTCCTACGAGCTCGCCCGCTTCCCCGAGGACCCGCGCGACCGGCTCTTCGCATGGGACGCCGCCGACGAGTACCTGCTCCGCCACCTCGAATCCGGTACGGGTGACCGCGGCCCGGTGGATCTGGCCGGCGCCGGGCAGATCACCGTGATCGGGGACCGCTGGGGGGCACTGACGACGGCGCTGGCCGCGCACCACCCCACCCAGATCACCGACTCCAGCCTGACCCGCTCCGCCACCATGGCGAACCTGGACCGCAACGGGATCGGCACCGCCAAGGGCACCGTGACCCTGCTGACCAGCCAGGACACGCCGCCGGAGCGGATCGACGTGCTCCTGGTCCGGGTACCCAAGAGCCTGGCCCTGCTGGAGGACCAGCTGTACCGGGTGGCCCCGCACGTGCACGCGGGCACCGTGGTCGTCGGCACCGGCATGGTGAAGGAGATCCACACCTCCACCCTGCGGCTCTTCGAGAAGATCCTCGGACCGACGAAGACCTCTCTGGCCGAGAAGAAGGCCCGCCTGATCTTCTGCACGCCGGGCACCCCGGGTGCGACCCGTCCCGCGACCCCCGGGCCTTGGCCGCTGACGTACGTCGTGGACCAGGACGGCGGCTCGGGCGCCGGGCTGACCGTCGTCAACCACGCGGGCATCTTCTGCGCGGACCGCCTCGATGTCGGCACCCGCTTCTTCCTCCAGAGCATCCCGACCAATACGGACGGGGCCCGGGTCGTCGACCTGGGCTGCGGCAACGGGGTCGTCGGCACGGCGGTCGCGGTGGCCGACCCGCGTGCGGAGGTCGTCTTCACCGACGAGTCGTACCAGGCGATCGCCTCGGCCAAGGCCACGTTCCGCGCCAATGTCACGCACGAACGGGATCGGGCGGACTTCCTCGTCGGCGACGGGGTGGCGATGCTGGATCCCGGCTCCGTGGACCTGGTGCTCTGCAATCCGCCCTTCCACTCCCACCAGGCGACGACCGACGCGACGGCTCTGCGGATGTTCGCGCAGTCGCGCAAGGCGCTGCGTCCGGGCGGCGAGCTGTGGGTGGTGGCCAACCGGCACATGGGGTACCACACCCACCTGCGACGCCTCTTCGGCAATAGCGAAGTCGCCGCGAGCGAGCCGAAGTTCGTGGTCCTGCGGGCGGTCAAGCGGCGCGAGCAGCCCCGCGGCGCGTGACCTGCGCGTACGGCCCGCAGGCCCCGGAACACTCCGGGGCCGGCGGGCGCGGCGCGATCGAGTCCGCGCACCACTGGTTGCCCGCGGCGCAGGCTCCGTCCGCCGGGTACCCGGCGGCGGGGGTGGCGGCCGCGGCCTGCTCGAGCGTTGCCGTCATCGTGTCCCGGCACCCGGGGAGCGAGCCGCCCGCGCAGTGGGGCCGGGCCGGCGGTCCGGACACCGGGCGGCCGAGCAGCGTACGCAGGTCCTTGTCCACGTAGCTCCACCAGCCGTACTGGAAGGCCGAGCCGGCGTGTGAACCGGTGGGCCCGTGGCCCGCGTTGGGTGCCTCGTCGAGGGTGAGCGAGGCGCGCGGGGCATCGTAGAGCGGCGCTCCGGGGCCGGGCTCGAACTCGGCCTCGCCCTCGACGAGCAGCGGCCACCAGGCGTCCACGATCCGGACGGCGGCCGGGGTCAGCAGGGCCACTCCGAGGGCGATCAGGGCGGTGGCGACGGCAGTTCGCGTACGGGCGCTCGTGTGCGGGGTGGGGCGTGGCATACGTGCTCCGCCGTGGGGGCAGGAACCGGTCCCGGGGAGGGCACCGGCAGGTGCTACCGCGCAGTGAGATGAACGACCGTCACTTTTCGCCCGTGCGGAAAATGCGTTGCCCCGGGGCGACCGCCCGGGTGAGGCTCCACCACATGTCACAAAGCACCGCAGGGACCCGCACGCGCACCCGGCGCGGCGTCACCGACCTCTTCGCCGCCGACGGCCGCCTCACGGCGATCCCGCGCAAGGCGGCCCGCCGCGAGCAGCTGCTCGCCCACCTCACCGAGACGCTCTTCGCGGCGGAACGCGCCTACACGGAGCCGGAGGTGAACGGGCTGCTGCTCACCGTCCACGAGGACTGCGCGGCGCTGCGGCGGTACCTGGTCATCGCCGGGCACCTCACCCGCACCCGCGACGGCTCCGGCTACCGGCGGGCGACGACCACCCTGTAGTGGGTCGTCAGCCGGCCGTCCTCACCGATCACGTGGAAGGCCACGGCCGGCGGCTCGTCCGTGTGGATGTACTCGCTCTCCCCGGACGCCGCTTCCCACGGGAGCCGCGTCGTGGACACCACGCCCGGAGCCACGAGCAGCGGCCGCCCGGCGAAGGTGGTCGCCGCGCCGGTGTGGGCGTGCCCGCACAGGAACGCCGTCAAATGCGGGTGGCGCCCGGCCAGTTCCGCCAGCCGTTCCTCGCCGAACTGCCGGATGCCGTCCACGTACGGGATGTGCAGCGGGACGGGCGGGTGGTGGAAGGCGACCAGGACGGGCACCTCGTGCGGGGTGTCGGCGAGCACCCCGTCCAGCCAGGCGATCGTCGAGTCCTCCAGGTGCCCCCGGTGTTCACCGGGCACGGACGAATCGCACACCGCGAGGACGAAGCCCGCACCGCGCAGCACTTGGTCCACCGGCGCCGCGGAAGCGCGCTCCTCCCCCAGCAGGCCGCGCCGGAAGGCCGTGCGGTCATCGTGGTTGCCGGGACAGACGACCAGCGGGTGGCGGGAGCCGAGGGCCTTGCGCGCCTCCTCGTACTCCTCCGGGCGCGCGTGATCGGCGATGTCGCCGCTCACCAGCACCGCGTCGAGCGCGTACGGAAGCCCCTCCAGGTACTCCATGACGGTACGGGTCCGCTCGGCGGCCCGCTGCCCGCCGTCGAGGTGGACGTCGCTGAGGTGCGCTATCACGATCACGGGCGGCGGCTCCTTCGGTCCGGAAGCTGGGATTGTACGCGGGGGCCTTCCGTGACCCCCGGGCAAGGCGTGGCGAGATCGGGTTGCCGCCGCCCCGTCGACGACAGCGAAGCCATCCTCTTCGAGCTCGCGGAGCATCGTCGGCTCTTCGGCGACGACGCCCACAGGGCGGCGGACGGCGCCGGGGGTGCCGGGGTACCGGGGGGGCCGGGGTACCGGGGGTGCCGGGGTACCCGGGGTGCCGGGGTACCGGGGGTGCCGGGGTACCCGGGGTGCCGGGGTACCGGGGGTGCCGGGGTACCCGGGGTGCCGGGGTACCGGGGGTGCCGGCGGGCCGTACGACGACGGCGAATGGGCGCTGTCGACGGCGTGGAGACCGGCCGGTCGACAGCGTGCACCAGCTCATCGGCATGGCTCCGCTGCAGGGCATCAGCGTGGGCGTGGACCGCAGGTCCCCCGTCTCCTGGCCGGTCTGCGAGCGCCACCGCGGCTTCCGCTGCACGGGCCGCCTGCGTTCGGTGACCTACACCCCCGGCACGCGGGCTCCCTACGACCCGGCGCTCGGGGCCCGTGCCCGTGCCCGTGGCACCGGAGGCGATGCGGCGGCGCCGGGAACAACCGGCCCCGCCGGCACGGTTGCACCGACAGAGGGGCCGACGCCGTCGCGCACGCTCAGACCGACACGTATTTCCGCAGGAGGACTGCTTTTCATGACTGACCGGCCCTTGACGCTCATGGCAGTACACGCCCACCCCGACGACGAGGCCACCAGCACGGGAGGGGTCCTCGCCCAGTACGCCGCGGAAGGCATCCGCACGGTTCTCGTGACCTGTACCGACGGCCGCTGCGGTGACGGACCGGGGGGTGCCAAGCCGGGCAGTCCCGGGCACGATCCGGCGGCCGTCGCCCTGATGCGCCGGCAGGAGCTCGAGGTGAGCCGCGACGTACTGAAGATCAGCGATCTGGAAACCCTGGACTACGGCGACTCCGGGATGATGGGCTGGCCGAGCAACGACGCCCCCGGAGCCTTCTGGCAGACCCCCGTCGAGGAGGGCGCCGCCCGGCTCGCGGAGCTCATGCGGCACTACCGGCCCGACGTGGTCGTCACCTACGACGAGAACGGTTTCTACGGCCACCCCGACCACATCCAGGCCCACCGCATCACGATGGCGGCACTGGAGATGACCGATCTGACGCCGAAGGTGTACTGGACGACGATGCCCCGGTCGGCGATTCGGCGCTTCGGGGAGATCATGAGCGAGTTCGGGGAGGACATGCCGGAGCCGGATCCCGCCGAGACCGCCGCGCTGGCCGAGATCGGCCTCCCGGACGACGAAATCACCACCTGGGTGGACACCACCCCGTTCAGCGGCCAGAAGTTCGACTCGCTGGCGGCGCACGCCAGCCAGGGCGAGAGCATCTTCTTCCTCAAGATGGGCAAGGAGCGGTTCGGCGAGCTGATGGGCGTGGAGACCTTCGTGCGCGTCAAGGACGCCACCGGCGCGACCGTACCCGAGACCGATCTCTTCGCCGGACTGCGCTGATCCACGGGTCGCCGCGCGGGGCTCGGTGACCGTCTCCCTCCACATCCGTGCCGGGGGGAGGCGTCACCTGAGGCACCATCACCGTATGGACTCGTCAGTGGAGTTGCCGACCTCGTGGCACGTGGCTGGGTCGCCGTCACCGACACGGGACGGTCATGGTCGGTCGTACGGGCACCGGCCGTCCAGCAGTGCGCACGTGAGGCACCGGTGCGTGCGGACGCCGTGCTCGTCGGCGGGAAAAGGACAGCGGCGACTCGCCGTCCTCAGCGCTTCCAGGTAGTGAGAAGGCTTCGGCCCGGGCTCGGCACGGTAGTTGCCGCAAGGGCAGGCGCTCTCCCTGGGGTAGCCCCCGACGTGCCTGCACTTGAGGAGCATGTAGTGCTCCTCGCGACGGTGGTCGCAGATGGTGCACGGCGGCCAGGCCTTGGTGCGGTACTGATCGCAGCCGCAGTAGGTCTCGTTCCTGTAGCCGACCCAGTCACCGGCGCCGTCGTAGATGTCCCCCGAGGCCGAAACCCTCTCGGAGCAGCGGCCCCGGTGCTCCCCGTGACCGCAGGTCACACAGTCCGGCCCTCGTGGTGGGGTGCCCCCTCGTGGTCGGGTGTCACCGGCGCCTGTCAGCTCCGGGAAGGGCGAGCCCGTCCGCCAGATGGCCACCACGGCCACGAACCCGCCTGCCAGGATGACGATTCCCACCAGGCCGATGATGGTCTGCGCTGCCATGAGTGCCCCCGCGTGAGTGCAGTGAACCGACGATAGGGCTCCCGCCCGGTCTCCGACACCCCGCGGGGCGCCACCCCCGTGGCCGGGACCGGGCGAAGACCGGGTACGTCCATTACGCGTCCAGGGACCAGGCTTCGGGCCAATACACCTAGGGCCTGTACTCCTCCAGCAGCCGCAGCCAGACCTCGCTGATCGTGGGGAACGCCGGGACCGCGTGCCACAGCCGCTCGATGGGGACCTCGCCGGCGACCGCGATCGTCGCCGCGTGCAGGAGCTCGGCCGCGCCCGGTCCGGCGAAGGTGACGCCGAGCAGGATCTCGCGGTCCAGGTCCACCACCATGCGGGCCCGGCCCCGGTAGCCGTCGGCGTACAGGCCCGCGCCGGAGACCTTGCCGAGGTCGTAGTCCACGGCCCGGACCCGGTGACCGGCGCGCTCCGCCTCCCCGAGGGTCAGGCCCACCGATGCGGCTTCCGGGTCGGTGAACACGGCCTGCGGGAGTGCCTGCGTATCGGCCGTCGCCGCGTGTGCTCCCCAACGGCCGGTTTCCAGTGGGACGTTGCCCGCCGCGCGGGCGGCGATGACGGCGCCCGCGATCCGGGCCTGGTACTTGCCCTGATGGGTCAGCAGCGCCCGGTGGTTCACGTCGCCGACCGCGTACAGCCAGTCGATCCCCGGGACCCCGCAGCTGTCGTCCACCGCGATCCACCCGCCCGGGGTGAGCCCGACGGTGTCGAGACCGATGTCCTCGGTGCGCGGAGCGCGCCCCGTCGCCATCAGCAGCTCGTCGCCCTCCAGCGTCTCGCCGCCTTCGAGCACCACGGTGATGGGCCCGGTCGAGCCGTCCCGTACGACGGACTCGACGGCCACGCCCGTACGGACCACCGCGCCCGCCTCGCGCAGCGCCTCGGCGACCAGTTCCCCGGCGAAGGGCTCCATGCGCGGCAGCAGCCGGGAGCCCCGTACGAGCAGGGTCACCTCGGAGCCGAGCGCCTGCCAGGCCGTGGCCATCTCCGCGGCCACCACCGACCCGCCGACGATCAGCAGCCGGCCCGGCGCCGCCTGCGCCGACGTGGCCTCGCGGCTGGTCCACGGCCGTGCGTCCCCGATGCCCGGCAGCTCCGGGATCACGGCCCGGGTGCCGGTCGCGACGACGACCGCGTGCCGGGCGGAGAGCACGTGGTGCTCCCCCGCCGGGCTGGTGACGGCGACCTTGCGGACTCCGTACAGCCGCCCGTGGCCCCGGTACACGTGGGCGCCGACCGACTCCAGCCAGTCGATCTGGCCGTCGTCCTTCCAGCTCCCGGTCCAGTAGTCGCGGTGCGCGAAGACCGCTTCCGCGTCCAGCGGACCGGCCGCTGTGCCCGCCAGACCGGGCACCCGGCGCGCATCCGCCCGGGCCAGGGCCGGGCGGAGCAGCGCCTTGCTGGGGATGCAGGCCCAGTACGAGCACTCGCCGCCCACCAGCTCGCTCTCGACCAGCGCCGTGCTCAGCCCTGCGGCGCGGGTCCGGTCGACCACGTTCTCGCCGGCCGGCCCCCCGCCGAGGACCACTACGTCGTACTCCACCGCTTCGCTCATCGGGCCAGTCTCACCGCACGGCGGGGGCCCGTCACGTAATCAGGCGTCCGGCGTGCCGGGCTCCTCGGCCCTGGCGCCTGCCGCGCCCGCCTGCTCGGCGGCGATCTTCGTCCGCACCTCTTCCATGTCGAGGGCCCGGGCCTGGGTGATGAGGTCCGTCAGCGCCGCCTCGGGCAGCGCGCCGGGCTGCGAGAAGATCGCGACCTGGTCCCGGACGATCATCAGGGTCGGGATCGAGCTGATCTGGAAGGCGGCGGCGAGCTCCTGCTGCGCCTCGGTGTCCACCTTGGCGAAGAGCAGGTCGGGATTGGCCTCGGCCGCCTTCTCGTAGACCGGGGCGAACTGCAGGCAGGGACGGCACCAGCCCGCCCAGAAGTCGATCAGGACGAACGAGTTCTCGCTCACCGTCCGGTCGAAGTTCTCCTTGGTGAGTTCGACAGTAGCCACGGTTTTCCAGACCTCCAGAGTGCTGTGCTGCTTGTTTTCCCTGAACGAACGACCGGCTCGAAGCATTCCTGACCACGGACAACCACCGACAACCCCGGACACCCGCGGATAACCGCGGATAACAGCGATATGCGCGGACAACCGCGCACAATAAGACCATGACGCACACCGTGGAGTTCCTCCGCCGGCTGTACCCCGGCGACGACCAGGACCGCGCGGGCTGGGGCGTCCGGATCGACGGTACGGACCTGCGCGCCCTCGTCGCCGAGGCGACCCGGGCCGGCTGGTCACAGGAGTGGGACGGCTCCAAGGAACCCCCGGACGGACGGGAGGCGTACCTCATGACCCAGCACGCCCCCCTGGTCATGGCCGACGACGCGCACGCGCGCCGCCACTTCCTCGGCGACCCCGATCCGGAGCGGCGCGAGCCGGAGACCGGCGCCATGGCCCTGCTGGGATGCATCTGCGGAACGGACGAGTGCTGGCCCATGATGGCCACCGTCACCCTGACGCAGGACCTGGTCACCTGGTCCGGCTTCCACCAGCCCTACCGCCCCGAGTGGGGAATCCTCGCCATGGGGCCCTACGTGTTCCCGCGCCCGGCCTACGACCGGGCCCTGGCGGATCCGGTCCGGTTCCCCGGGCGCGGGCTCCTCTCCGTCTCCGGCGACCACGGCACCGATGACCACACCTCCGAGGACGCGGGCGGGGCCTCCGGGGAGACCTCCTAGAACGGATGCCCGCCCGGGGTGGCCCGGAGCGTGGTCCAGCGCAGTTCGGTGAAGGCGTCGAGGTTCGCCTCGCCGCCGAAGCGTGCGCCGGTCCCGGACGCGCCGACCCCGCCGAAGGGGGCCACGGCCTCGTCGTTCACCGTCTGGTCGTTGACGTGCGCGATCCCGACCGGGATCCGCGCCGCCAGGTCCAGCCCGCGCGCCCCGTCGCCGGTCACGATCCCAAGGGAGAGCCCGTAGGGGCCGGCGGAGGCCAGCTCCACGGCCTCGTCCTCCGTCGCGAAGGACCGTACGGGCGCCACCGGCCCGAAAACCTCCTCCGCGTAGGCGGGGCTGTCGTCTCCGGCGCCTGCCAGCACCGTCGGCCGGTAGAAGAGGTCCCGGTACGAGCCTCCGGTGACGAGTTTGGCGCCCAGTGCGGCGCTGGCTTCCACCAGAGCGTGGACCCGGTCCAGCTGGGAGCGGTCGATGAGCGGCCCCAGGTGCACCTGCTCCCGGTGTGGGTCCCCGACCGCGAGTTCCTCCGCGCGCGCGGCGAGCCGCTCGACGTACTCGTCGTAGAGCGAGGCGTGCACGAGGTGCCGGCCGGCCGTCATGCAGATCTGGCCCTGGTGGAAGAAGGAGCCCCAGGAGGCTTGCGCGACGGCCGCCTCCACGTCGGCGTCACGGAGTACGACGAGCGCCGAGTTTCCGCCCAACTCCAGGTGGGCGCGCTTGAGGTGACGTCCCGCCAGCTCGCCGACGATCCGGCCGCTCGCGGTGGAGCCGGTGAACGACACCACCCTGACCAGCGGATCGGCGACCACCGCCGCGCCCGTTTCGGCCCCGCCGGGGAGCACGTGCAGCAGTCCGCCCGGCAGGCCGGCCGCCGTGAAGACGGCCGCGAGGGCGAGCCCGCCACTGACCGCGGTACGGCGGTCCGGCTTGAGGAGGACCGCGTTGCCGAGGGCGAGCGCGGGGGCGACCGAGCGGATCGAGAGGATCAGCGGTGCGTTGAAGGGCGCCACCACCCCTACGACACCGACCGGTTCGCGACGGGTGAAGGACAGCCGCGGCGCCTCGCTCGGCAGCACCTGACCGGACGGGCGCGAGGCCAGGGCCGCGGCCTCGTAGCACTCCTGCGCGGCGACGTGCAGTTCGAAGGCGGCCTTGCCGGGGATGGACCCGGACTCCCGGACCAGCCAATCCCGCAGCTCGTCGGCGTGGGCGGTGAACAGGTCCCCGGCGCGGCGCAGCACGGCGGCCCGCTCCAGGTGGGTGGCCCGCGCCCAGACCCGCTGGGCCGCGTGGGCCCGTACGGCGACCTCCGCGACATCGGCCGGAGCGGCCAGGTCGATGGTCGCGAGGGTCTGGCCGGTGGCGGGTTCGAGAACCGGGGCGGTACCTCCGGTGAGGGTGGGTCCGTCCTGCCAGAGCGTCGGATCGAGGAGCGGCATGGCGCGGGGCCTCCGGATGCGGGGGAGCGTGGCGCGGGGGGCGGCAGCACGCGACGCCATCGTGCCACTCCAGCGCACCGGAGGCATCAATTCGCTTCGCTTACCGGGCAGTTGACGCCCGACTATGACCGGAAACGATCGACGGACGGACCGAAGTCGCGTCAGCGCTCCAGGACGAGGGCGATGCCCTGCCCCACACCGATGCAGAGGGCCGCGATCCCGGTACCGGATCCGGCCGCCGCGAGCTGGTGCGCCACCGAACCGGCCAGCCGGGCACCCGAAGCGCCGAGCGGGTGTCCGATCGCGATGGCGCCGCCGCGCGGGTTGACCACGGCCGGATCCAGCTCGGGCCAGGCCGCCAGGCAACCCAACGCCTGCGCGGCGAAAGCCTCGTTGAGCTCGAAGGCGGCCAGATCCGCCAGCCCGCGGCCCGCTTTGGCGAGCGCGCGCTCCACGGCGTCCACCGGACCGAGACCGAAGAGCTGGGGCTCGATCCCGGTGACGGCCGACGCGCTGATCCGGGCCAACGGCTCCCGTCCGGTGGCGGCGAGCCCTTCCTCGTCCGTCAACAGCAGTGCGGCGGCTCCATCGTTGAGCGGCGAGGCGTTGCCCGCCGTGACCGTGCCGGTGCCGTCGCTCCGGAAGGCGGGCTTCAGGCGGGCGAGCGCCTCCGGGCCGGAACCCTCGCGGATGCACTCGTCGCGCGGCAGGTCCACACCCGCGTACGGGACCACCTCGGCGTCGTACTGCCCGGCCGCCCAGGCGGCGGCCGCCTTGCGGTGGCTCTCCAGCGCGAAGGCGTCCTGCGCCTCGCGGGTGATGCCGTGCTTGTCGGCGACGAGCTCGGCCCCCTCACCGAGGGAACCGGCCCACTCCGCCGGCATCCGGGGGTTGGTCATCCGCCAGCCGAGCGTGGTGGACCACATCTGCTGGTGCCCCGCGGGGAAGGCGCGCTCCGGCTTCTGCACCACCCAGGGGGCCCGGCTCATGGACTCGACGCCCCCGGCGATGGCGACGGAGGCGTCCCCGAGCGCGATGGCGCGGGCCGCCTGGACGACGGCTTCGAGCCCGGAGCCGCAGAGCCGGTTGACGGTGACCCCGGGCACGGTCACGGGGAGTCCGGCGAGCAGCACCGCCATGCGGGCCACGTCGCGGTTGTCCTCGCCCGCGCCGTTGGCGTCCCCGAAGACGACGTCGTCGATGCGGGCCGGGTCCAGTGCGGGCGTACGGTCCACGAGCGCGCGCACCACGTGGGCGGCCAGGTCGTCGGGGCGGACACCGGCGAGGGCGCCGCCGAACTTCCCGATCGGGGTGCGGACGGCGTCGACGACGTAGACGTCGCGGACGGTACGGATGCTCATGGAGTCCCTCCGGAGCGAGCGGGAGGCGGCGCGGCACACCGACGCAACTGTCCGGCCCGGCGCACGCTCCGCCCGCGCCCGGTGGGGCGCGCCCAGAGTCTCCGTCGCCCCGGCCCCGCTGTCAACGGTCTCCAGGCCCCGCCGAGGTCCCGGCCTGCGCCTTGTCGTACGCCTGCCGTACGCCTGTCGTACGCCCGCCGCGCCGGCGGGCTGGATGCCCGCAGGGCGATTTCAGCCCCGCCGACATTAGAGGCGCGGGATCCGGGGCGGAGCCCCGCAAGCCTGGGCGCAGCCCCGGAAGCCTGAGCGGAGCCCCGGGCCGTCACCCGTGACCGGCCGGCACGGGCGCCGCGGCCGCAGCCCGCCCGGCGCGGAGCGACGGCTCAGGTCGAGTCCCGCGGCACCGCCACCGCCGCCATCAGGTCGTGCCTGAGCGCGACCGCCGCGGGGTCCCGTACCGCCTCGTCCACCAGCGCCGCCAGCCGCTCCCCCGTCGGCATCTCCATCTGCACCGTGCTGAGCCTCGGCCGCAGCAACCGCCCGATCAGCAGATCGTCGGCGCCCATGACGGCCACGTCCTGCGGCACCCGCAGACCCGCGTCCTGGAACGCCCGCATCAGCAGCATCGCGTACTCGTCGTTGTACGCGAACGCCGCCTCCAGACCGAGCGATTTCCACTGCTCGGCGAGCTCCGCGGCCGACTCCTCGGAGTAGGCCATGGGCAGGGCGACGATCTCCGCCCCCGCAACGGACCGCGCGCCCTGGAGCCGGGGCGCGGAGAACAGCCCGAGCCCTTCCTCCTGCGGAACGACCACGCCGATCCGTCGCCGGCCCCGCTCCACCAGGTGCTCCGCCGCCCGGGCGCCGACCTCCGCCTGGTCCATGACCAGCGCGTGCGCCCCGGATACGGCTTCGGGTCCCATCGTCAGCACCGCGCGCGCCCCGGCCCGTTTGAGCGTGGCCACGTTGTGCGCGGACAGGGCGATCTCCCCCAGGGAGAGCACCGCGACCGGCCGGAGTTCGGCCCAGGCCCGCGCGGCCTCGTCACCGGTGAGGCCGAGGCTGCCGTACTGGACCACCGTGTAGTCCAGGGCGCGCAGCGCCCACTGCAACTCGTTGAGGAAGGTGCTGTAGAGCGGACCGATCGGCACGTGCGACGTGGGCAGCAGCACGATGCGCGTGTGCCCGGCGCGCAGACTGCGGGCGGCCGCGTGGGGGACGTAGCCGAGTTCCTCGGCGGCCTCGCGCACCTTGCGGCGGGTCGGCTCGCTGATGCGTACGGCCTCCGCGTTGTTCAGGACGTACGAGACCGTCGCGCGCGACACGCCGGCGAGACGGGCGACGTCGGCGCTGGTCGGCACGGCCGGCTGGGGCTGCGACGGCGGTGTGGGGGGCTTCGATGACTGAGACATTGCCGTGGCATCTTTCCAGACCGTTTGTGCCCGGGGGCTAGCGGATGGCCGGAAACCAATGCTACACAGTGGTTACACGATTCACTGACACGTGTAACCCAGACGTCACCCGAGCTTCGCCAAAGGTGTCTCCGGGTGCCTCCCCACGTGCCGGTGCCGTGCCCAGCCGTGCCGCCGCCCTGCCGCGTTCCGTCGCACCCCCGCCGTCGCGACAGGGCGGCGCGCACTCCTCCCCACGCTGGTCCCCACGCTCGTCCCCACACCCCTCAGCGCACCCTCCGCACCCCTCCCGCACCCCTCGTCTCACGTACCCCTCATCCCTTCCAAACTGCCCAGGAGGGCACCGTGGCCCTTTCCTCCCCCGGCACCGGCACCGCCGACGCCACCACCGACGCCCCCGCCGCCCGGCGCGGCCTGCTCCCCTTGCTGCTCGTCGGCAACGGAGCCATGTACGCCCTCTACATCGGCGTCGCCGGCGTACTCCTCGCACTCCAGGTCGAAGACATCGACGCGGCGAACAAGGTCTCCAACTTCGGCCTGATCGCGGGGGTCTCGGCGATCTTCGCGACGGTCTTCAACCCGGTCGCGGGCGCCCTGTCCGACCGCAGCGGGCGGCGCAACCCCTGGATCCTGGGCGGTGGACTCGCCGCGATACCGGCGATGTTCCTGCTCGGCGTCGCGGACACGATCCTGCTCATCACCATCGCCTGGTGCCTCGGCCAGGCCGTGATGAACATCTACCAGGCCGCGATCACCTCCGTGGTCCCCGACCGGGTGCCCATGAGCGCCCGCGGCAAGGCCTCCGCCGCCGTCGGCCTCGGCCTGCCGCTGGGTTCGACCGTCGGCGCCCTGATCGGCGCGGCGTTCTCGGACGACTACCGCACCGGGTACCTGGTCTTCGGCGCGCTCGTCGCCGGCGCCGCCGTCCTGTTCACCGTCTGCACCCGTGAGGAGCGGCGCCCGGCCAAGCCCTCCATGCCGGTCAGGGAGCAGCTCGCCGCCTTCGCGAGCGCCCTGGGGGACCACGACTTCCGCTGGGCGTTCATCGGGCGCGCCCTGCTGGTCCTCGGCTACTTCGCGGTGAGCGGCTACCAGCTGTACATCCTCCAGGACCACACCGTGCTGCCCGAGGGCATGAAGCCGGAGGCGGCGGTCGCCATCATGATGCCGCTGACGAGCGTGGCGATGGTCGTCTCCACCGTCCTCGGCGGATGGCTCTCGGACAAGTACGACCGCCGCAAGCTCTTCGTCGGCGCCTCCGCGCTGCTGTCCGCCGTCGCGCTGGTGATTCCGGCCCTGTCGACCAGCTGGACGGCGATGCTGGCCTTCGCCGTGATCAACGGCCTCGCGTTCGGCTGCTACATGGCCGTGGACACCGCACTGGTGACGATGGTGCTCCCCAAGGCCGAGGACGCCGCCCGCGACATGGGCGTGCTCAACATCGCCAACGCGGGCCCGCAGATCGTCGCCCCCTTCATCGCCTCGGTGATCGTGTCCGTGAGCGGCGGCTACACGGCCCTGTTCATCGCGGCCGCCGCCCTGGCGGTGGCGGGCGCCCTGGCGGTCAAGCCGATCCGCAGCGTCCGCTGAGGGAGCCGGGCTCCCGGCCCGGCGGGCTCCCGGCCCGGCGCCCCGCCCCCTTCCACTCCTCGCTCCACTCAACCGATGCCCTGCGCATCACCCCTGACGACGAAAGGCACCACCGTGCAGCTCCACACCCACACCTGGGGCGAAGGCGACCGCGTCGCCCTCCTGATCCACGGGATCATGGCCGACCACCGGACCTGGCGCCGGGTCGGCCCCGCCCTCGCCGAGCGCGGCTATCGCGTCATCGCCGTGGACCTGCGCGGCCACGGCGCCAGCGGCCGGGGCGAGTACGGCCCGGAGGCCTTCGCCGACGACGTGGCCGAAACGCTTCCGGTCGGCGCCGAACTCGCCATCGGCCACTCCCTCGGCGGCCTGACCCTCTCGAAGGCCGTCGACCGCCTGAAGCCGGAGCGCGCCGTGTTCTCCGACCCCGCCTGGCATCTGGCGGAGCTCGGCGAGGGCTTCGGTCCCGAGATGTTCGCCCAGTTCAAGTCCGCGCCCAAGGAGCAGATCCAGGCGATGAACCCGCGCTGGGAGGAGGCCGACGTGGACGTCGAACTGGCCACCCTGGCCCTCTGGGACGAGGCGACCGCCCTGAGCCTGACTCCGCTGATGGGCACGGACCTGCTGCCGGCCGCACCGGTGGTCCCGTCGCTCGTACAGCTGGCGGACCCGAGCTTCCTGATCTCGCCGGAGCGCGCGACGCTCCTCAAGGAGCGCGGCTTCGAGGTCCGCTCGGTGACCGGCGCCGGCCACACCATCCACCGCGACGACTTCGACGGCTTCATGACTTCGCTGGAGGGCTGGATCTAAGGGCGGGCCCCACCACCTGGAGCCACCCCACCCAACACCCCACCCACCGCCCCGCCCTCCCGGCAGAACTCCCCGTTCGGCCGAGCGGGCGGGGCAGTGCGTCGCGGCCCGGCCCGCCACCAGGCCGGAGGCCGTCACCGCGTCAGTCGAGAACGGCCGTGGCTTCGACCTCGACGAGAAGATCGGGTTCCCCCAGCGCCGCAACGCCCAGCAGCGTGATCGGCTTGACGGGGTCGATGCCCAATGTGGCGGCCGCCCGGGCCACGCCCTCCCCCAGCAGCGGCATCTTCTCAGGGCTCCAGTCGACGACGTAGACGGTCAACTTCGCCACATCGTCGAAGGATCCGCCGATCTCGGCCAGGGCGGTGCCGATGTTGAGATAGCACTGCTCGACCTGAGCGGCGAAGTCCCCCTCGCCGACACGACGGCCCTCGGCATCGCGCGCCACCTGGCCCGCGAGGAACACCAGCTTCGACCCGGTGGCGATCGAGAGCTGACGGTAGACGTCGGGTTTCGGCAACCCGTTGGGATTGACCAGCTTCACGGTCATGACAGCTCCTTGTCGTCGGAGCGCGCGTTCCGGCGCTCCCCGCAAACCATAGCGCTGCTATGTAATGTAGGGGCATGGCACGAACCAAGGACCCGGCGGTCCGCTCCCTCCTGATCGAACGGGCCGCCATGATGCTGCGCACCCGGGAGCCGGTCACGCTCCGTTCCCTCGTGGCCGGAACGGGCGTATCGACGATGGCCGTCTACACCTACTTCGGAGGCATGGACGGCCTGTGGACGGCGATGCGCCAGGAAGGCTTCAGAGGCCTGGCCGCGAGGCTCGACGCGGTGGAGCTGTCCACGGATCCGGTACGGGACCTGGCCGCCCTCGGAGCCGCCTACGTGAGCAACGCCCTCGCAGCCCCCGATCTCTACCGCATCATGTTCGACGCCGGGTTCGAACTCGAGGACGCCGAGGCCGCGGACGACACCCTGCACTGCCTGGTCAGCGCCGTCGAACGGGCCAAGTCGGCCGGCCGGTTCCACGACGGCACCGACCCCCTGACCCTGGCAACGCAAAGCTGGGTGATCGGCCACGGACTCGCGTCCCTGGTCGCGACGGGCCCCCTGCCGCGTCAAGTCCTCGCCCAGGGCGTGCCGATGCTGACCGCACTGTTCACGAGCTCCGGCGATGCCGCCGACCGGTGCCGACGGTCCGTGGAGCGGGGCTGGCAGACGGCGCCCGTCCCCACCACGGACGGCCCGTAGCCGCCGGGCCGAGGAGAGCCGCGCGGCGTTTCGACGATCCCGCCGACCCACCGGCGCACGCACCTCCCGGGCACCCGCCCACCCGGTAACCTCGCCCGAATGACGGCACTTTCCCACCACAGCAATGGCCACGTAGAGCAACCGGGCCGCGACGGGCACACCGCGACCGCCGAGGCCGATCCGCATGCCATCGGGCCGGTACGGACCTCGTACGCCCCCGATCGCGACGGGGATCCCGATCCCGGTGAGATCGTGTGGACCTGGGTTCCGTTCGAGGAGAACGACGGGCGCGGAAAGGACCGGCCGGTGCTGGTCGTGGCCCGCGAGGAGAGCGGCACGCTCCTGGCCGTACCACTGTCCAGCAAGCGGCACGACCACGACCGGGAGTGGGTCCCCATCGGGACCGGGCCGTGGGACAGCGCGGGCCGGGAGTCCTGGGTGGACGTGGACCGGGTGCTGCGCGTACACGAGGACGGCATGCGGCGCGAGGCGTGCGCGCTGGACCTGGGACGGTTCCGGCTCGTCGTGGACCGGCTGCGCGAGCTGTACGGCTGGCGCTAGGGCCCGTCGCAGGGGTCCGGGCGCGGCCGTCCGGGCGGCACCGGCGCCAGGACCCGTTCGAACGCCTCCCGGGTCTCCGGCTTGCGGTCGAGGATGCCGAACACCACCCGTTCGAAGACTCCCGCGAACCGTCCGGACAGCAGTTCGCGGAAGGCCTCCGCCACCTGGGCGGGGTCGTTCTGGAAGACCCCGCACCCCCAGGCGCCCAGGACCAGCCCGCGGTACCCGTGCAGTGCCGCCACCTCCAGCACCAGCCGCGCGCGGCGGGCGAGGGCGGCGGGGATCTCGGGCTCGCGGTCCGGTTCCCGGCGGCGGATGGTGCCCGCGTTCGGGGCCGGCGAGGTGAGGAACCCGGCGCGGAACGGGGTGTCCAGGAGGGTGCCCCGGTCGTCGCGGAAGACGGGGACCCCGGGCGAGTGAATCACCCGGTCGGTGTAGAAGGTGCTGACCTCGGCGCGGTGGATCTCGTAGTACTCCGGGGCCTGCAAGAGCGTCTCGTACAGCGCCGAGGCGCGGCAGAGGGCCTCCTCCTGTGCCTTGGCCCCGCGGACGTAGCCGCCCCCGGGATTCCGGGCCGAAGCGAAGTTCAGGACGGCTACGGAGGCAGGTCCCGGGAGGTCCCCGGCGAGCCTGCGGGCGGCGACCGTGCTGCTCTCGCCGGTGACCTCGACGACGGTCCGGCGGGTGTGCCGCGCGTCCGTCTCACCTGGAATGACCGGGTTTGGGCCATATATCCTGGTTCCTGCCTTGGCCTCCGCCACGGCGGCGGCGAGCGACACCTGCCGTCCCGACCGCGTCCGGTAACCGCCGGCCGCCACGATGTCCGCGTTCTCCCGCGCGATCTCGCGCAATCTGCCGCTCATGCAGTGATCTTCGGCGCTCCGGCAGGGCGCCCGCAAGGGATTTGCGCCCCAAGAGACGGGTAGGCACGGGTGATGTCAGAGCCGACGACAGGAGACGAGGGCCCCGTCATGCCCCAGGACTCACTCACCCGACTGACCGAACCCACCGCCGAGGAGCTGATCCACGGCATCTGCTTCAAGACCGGCCCGCCCCGCCTGCTGGGCGCGGAGCTCGAATGGCTGGTGTTCGACGCGGAAGACCCCGGCCGGCCCGTTTCCCACGACCGCCTCGCCGCCGCGCACGACGCGGCCCGCGCCCTCCCGCTCGGTTCCGGCGTCACCGTCGAGCCCGGCGGCCAGCTGGAGCTCAGCTCGCCCCCCGCCACCTCCCTGACCGGCTGTGTCGACGGCCTCCAGGCCGATCTGACCGCCGTCCGGGGCGCCCTGCGCGACCAGGGGCTGGTGCTGAGCGGACTCGGCCAGGACCCGCGCCGCCCGCTACGGCGGATGCTGACCAGCCCGCGGTACGAGGCCATGGAGGCCTACTTCGACCGCACCGGCCCGGCGGGGCGCGCCATGATGCGCGCCTCCGCCTCCGTCCAGGTCAACGTGGACGCCGGTCACGAGGAGCCCGGCCCGCTGGGCCACGGCAGGCGCTGGCGCCTGTCCCACCTCCTCGGTGCCGTGCTGGTCGCCGCCTTCGCCAACTCCCCCGCGCACGAGGGCCCGTACGCCGGCTGGCGGTGTGCCCGCCAGGGCAACTGGAGCGATATCGACACCCGGCGCTCCCTCGCCCCGCCGCTGGAGGCGGAGCCGCGCGGTGCGTGGACCCGGCAGGCGCTGGACACCGAGGTGATGTGCGTGCGGACGCACGAGGAGGGCCCGCCCTGGGAGGTACCGCGCGGGCTGACCTTCCGGGACTGGCTGCGCTCCGGCGGTGGCCACCGGCCGCCGACCGCCGCCGATCTGGAATACCACCTGACCACCCTCTTCCCACCGGTACGGCCCCGGGGTCATCTGGAGCTGCGGATGATCGACGCGCAGCCCGGCGAGGACGGCTGGCTGGTCCCGGTGGCGGTCGTGCACGCACTGTTCGACGACCCGGAGGCCGCGGAGACCGCGTACCGGGTGGCGAAGGGGCTGGCCGATTCCTACGGCGCCGGGCCCGCGCCGCGCAATCCGCTGTGGCGCTCCGCCGCCCGTGACGCGCTGTCCGATCCGGAGCTGCGGTCCGCGGCCCGGGCCTGCTTCCGGGCCGCGATCTCGGCGCTGCCCCGGATGGGAGCCAGTGGCCACGTCCTCGACACCGTCGGCGAGTTCACCGATCGCTACGTGTCCCGCGGCCGCTGCCCGGCCGACGACCGGACCGAGCCGCAGCACCGGCAGACCCGCAAGCACCCACATCCGCAGCAGGCGCAGCAGCCCGCGCGTCCGCACCCCCGAACCCGACCGAAGCCGACGGGCGAGGAGGCACGCTCATGACCGCCGAACCGGAGCTCCTGCGCGAGCGGGCCGCCGCCGCCCTGACCGCGGCGCGCGTCCGCACGGCCGGACTCACCGATCCGGTCACCGAGGCGGAACTGACCGCCCAGCACTCCCCCTTGATGTCGCCGCTGGTCTGGGACCTGGCGCACATCGGGAACATGGAGGAGCTCTGGCTGCTGCGCAACGTGGCGGGCCGCGAGTCCATGCACCCCGAGATAGACCCGCTCTACGACGCCTTCGAGCATCCCCGCGCGGAGCGCCCGAAGTTGCCGCTGCTGAGCCCCGGCGAGGCCCGCCGGTACGCCGCCGAAGTCCGCGGCCGGGTCTTCGACCTGCTGGAGCGCACCCCCCTGGAGGGCACGGCCCTGCTGGACGGCGGCTACGTCTTCGGAATGATTGCCCAGCACGAACAGCAGCACGACGAGACGATGCTGATCACCCATCAGCTTCGGCAGGGCGCGCCGGTACTGACCGCGCCCGACCCAGAAGCCCCTCAGGGACCTCCACCGGCGGCCGAAGTGCTCGTGCCCGCCGGCCCGTTCACGATGGGCACCTCGGCGGAGCCCTGGTCGCTGGACAACGAGCGGCCCGCGCACCAGCGCGAGGTCGAGGCGTTCTGGATCGACACCGTTCCGGTGACCAATGCCGCGTACCAGGAGTTCATGGCGGACGGCGGTTACCGCGAGGAGCGGTGGTGGGAGCCGGCCGGCTGGGCGGAGATCCGGCGGCACGGGATCGAGGCACCGCTGTTCTGGCACCGCGAGGCCGGCACCTGGCTGCGCCGCCGTTTCGGGGTCACCGAGCCGGTGCCCGGGGACGAGCCGGTGCTGCACGTGAGCTGGTACGAGGCCGACGCGTACGCCCGCTGGGCGGGGCGGCGGCTGCCCACCGAGGCGGAGTGGGAGAAGGCCGCCCGCCACGATCCGCGGGCCGGGCGCTCCACCCGCTACCCGTGGGGCGACGCGGACCCCACGCCCGCGCACGCCAATCTCGGCCAGCGCCACCTGCGGCCGGCCCCGGCGGGTGCCTATCCGGCGGGTGCCTCCCCGCTCGGGGTGCGCCAGCTCATCGGCGACGTCTGGGAGTGGACGGCTTCGGACTTCCTCCCCTACCCCGGCTTCCGGGCGTTCCCCTACCGCGAGTATTCGGAGGTGTTCTTCGGCCCGGAACACAAGGTGCTGCGCGGCGGCTCCTTCGCCGTGGACCAGGTGGCCTGCCGGGGCACCTTCCGCAACTGGGACCTGCCGGTGCGCCGGCAGATCTTCTCCGGGTTCCGGACCGCGCGCGGAGCCGTCCCCGCAGGCTCCGCCGGGCAGGCCTGATGTGCCGTCACCTCGCCTATCTCGGGGCGCCCGTGAGCCTCGGCCGGGTGCTGAGCGAGCCCGAGCACTCGCTGGTGCGGCAGTCGTGGGAGCCGCGCCGCCAGCGTTCCGGCACGGTCAACGCCGACGGCTTCGGAGTCGGCTGGTACGCCGAGGGGGACCCGGTGCCCGCCCGCTACCGCCGGGCCGGGCCGATCTGGGGCGACCTGACCTTCAGCGACCTCGCCCGGGTGGTCCGCAGCGGGGCCGTGCTGGCCGCCGTACGGGATGCCACGCGTCCCGGGGCCGACGGGGAGGCGGCGGCGGCTCCGTTCGCGGAGGGCCACTGGCTGTTCAGCCACAACGGCTCGCTGCGGGACTGGCCGGACGCGGCGGCACCCGTCGCTGCGTGCCTGCCGCCCCGGGAGCTGCTGTCGCTGGCCGCCCGGACGGACTCGGCGCTGATCTGGGCGCTGGTCCTGCACCGGCTGCGGGCGGACCCGGACCTCGGTGCGGCGCTGGCCGGGACGGTGCGGGAGGTGGCCGGGGCCGCGCCCGGGTCCCGGCTGAACCTGCTGCTGACCGACGGCCGGACCATAGCCGCGACGGCCTGGGGGGATTCCCTGTGGTACCTGGCCGACCCGCCGGCGCAGCGGACGGTGGTCGCCTCGGAGCCCTACGACGACGACCCGCGCTGGTGCGAGGTGCCCGACGGGACCCTGCTGACCGCCACCCGTACCCGGGTCGGCCTGGCCTCCCTGAAGGAGACCCCCGCCGGCGCACCGCACGGAACGCACGCATCGCACGGAACCCACGCACCGCCGCACGCACCGCACGCATCGCACGCACCGCACGCACCGCACGCACCGCACCAAGGAGACGACGGCCAGTGAACGACTTCGAGCTGACCCGCACCCTCGACGAGCACGCCGCCGAGACGGCGCTGCGCGCGGATGTGCACGACGGCCTGACCCGGTCCCCCAAGTCGCTGCCGCCCAAGTGGTTCTACGACGCCCGGGGCAGTGAACTCTTCGAGGAGATCACCCGGTTGCCCGAGTACTACCCGACGCGCGCGGAGCGGGAGATCCTGCTCGAACGGGCCCGGGAGATCGCCTCGGTGAGCGGGGCCCGCACCTTGGTGGAGCTGGGTTCCGGTTCCTCGGAGAAGACCCGGCACCTGATCGAGGCGCTGCCCGCGCTGGACACCTACGTACCGGTCGACGTGAGCGAGAGCGCGCTCGCCGGGGCGGCGAAGGCCCTGCTGGAGGAGCATCCGGGGCTGCGCGTGCACGCGTTGCTGGCCGACTTCACCCGCGCGCTGCGGCTGCCGGACTCCCCCGGGCCCCGGCTGGTGGTGTTCCTGGGCGGCACGATCGGGAACCTGCTGCCGCCGGAGCGTGCCGTGTTCCTGGCGGACGTACGGGCGATGCTGACGCCCGGGGACGCGCTGCTGATGGGGACGGACCTGGTGAAGGACCCGGCCGTCCTGGTGTCGGCGTACGACGATGCGCAGGGCGTGACGGCCGCGTTCAACACGAACGTACTGTCCGTGGTGAACCGGGAGTTGGGCGCGGACTTCCACACCGCCGACTTCGCCCACGTGGCGGTGTGGAACCGAGAGCACGAGTGGATCGAGATGCGGCTGCGGGCCCGCAGGCCGTTGGTGGTGAAGGTCCGGGCGCTGGATCTGGAGGTGCCCTTCGAGGCGGGCGAGGAGATCCTGACGGAGATCTCGGCGAAGTTCCGTCAGGAGGGAGTCCGTAGGGAACTGGCCGCCGCCGGGCTGGAGTTGACCCACTGGTGGACGGACGCGGCGGGCCGTTTCGCCCTGTCGCTGTCGGTGGCTGACGGCATCGGCACCGACGGCTGGGAGGGCACGCCGGGCAGCAGGGGCGCCGCCGGCCGTGACACGGGCGGCTCGAGTGACGCGGGCGACACGGGTGACGCGGGCGACGCGAATCCCGGTTCGGCGAGCACGGCCGCCTGAGCCGCGGCCGCGAGGTCCCGCCGGTGCGCGTACCGGCCCGGCGGGATCCGCGGCAGCAGCCGTACCTCGGCGCGCACCCCGCGGGCCCGCGCGATCCGCCACAGCGAGGCGGTCAGCGGATCGTCCCCGACGAAGGCGGGCGCCCCCGCGGTCCCCCCGTCATCGAGCAGGTAGCTGATCCGTACGGGCTGTACGGGCACCCGCGCGTCCAGCGCGGCCTGGAACGCGGCCCGGCGGAAGGGCCCTTGGGCGCGCCCGCACCAGGTGGAGCCCTCGGGGTAGACGGTGACGCGGTCACCGTCGGCCAGGGCCCGGGCGAGGACGCCGACGGTGGCGGGCAGGCTGCGGATCCGGTCGCGTTCGATGTAGACGGTGCCGGCCTGCCGGGACAGCGGCCCGAGGACCGGCCAGCCGCGGATGTCGCTCTTGGCCAGCATCCGGGAGGGCAGGACCGCGGCGACGAGCGGGATGTCCAGCCAGGAGATGTGGTTGGCGACGATCAGCCGGCCACCCCCGGGGCCGGGGATCCCGTGCACGGTGATCCGCAGGCCGAGGGCGCCCAGCAGGCCGGCGGCCCAGGTCCGTACGAGGACGTGGCGGGGGCGCTCCGGAAGCAGCCGCAGCGGCGGGGCGCCCAGGATGCCGAGCAGGACCAGGGCGATGGCGGCGGCGAGCCGCAGTACCGCGCGCGGCACGCTCGCCGTGCGCCCCTCGTGGCCGGCGCAGTCCGCGGGGGTGCAGGGCGAGGTGGGGAGCCAGCCGCTCATGCGGCCGGGGCGAGCGAGAGGAAGTGCTTGAGGTAGCGGGGGTTGGTGCGCCGCAGGGAGAGCAGGACGTACAGGTCGGCGCAGCCGAACTCGGCGTCCAGGGCGGGCTCGCCGCAGACCCAGGCACCCAGGCGCAGGTATCCGCGCAGCAGCGGGGGCAGCTCCATCCGGCCGGGGAAGTCGATGCCTTCGGGGCTCCACGGGAGGTGCGGGGTGACCCGGTACTCGACGGGCGCGAGGCTGCGGGTGAGGACGTTCTCGCGGGTGGCTGCGGCCAGCACCCCGCCGTCGGAGAGCGGTACGGAGCAGCAGCCGGCGAGCCAGTTGTGCCCGGAGCGGTCCATGTAGCGGGCGAGGCCGGCCCAGATGAGGGCGATGACGGCGCCGTTGCGGTGGTCGGGGTGGACGCAGGAGCGGCCCACCTCGACCAGGTCGGGGCGGATGGGGGCGAGGGAGGAGAGGTCGAACTCGCCCTCGGAGTAGAGGCGGCCGGCGACGGCGGCCCGTTCGGGGGGCAGCAGCCGATAGGTGCCGACGACCTGCTCGGTCTCCTCGTCCACGACGAGCAGGTGGTCGCAGTAGGCGTCGAAGGCGTCGGAGTCCAGGCCCGGCTCGGGGCCGTCGAGGCGGGCACCGAGCTCTCCGGCGAAGACCAGGTGGCGCAGCCGCTGGGCGGCGCGCACCTCGGCCTCGTCGCGGGCCAGGCGGACGGCGTAGCGGGGTGCGGGGGTGTCGGCCGCCCGCGGGGCGGGCGCGGCGGGGGTGAAGAGGGGGGCGGGGGGCACGGCGGAGGTGGGGGCGACGACCGACGGGGACAGCGGGGCGATGGTCATGACGGCTCCTGGTCCGGCACGGGAAGCCAGGCCGGCAAGTGTGTGGCCTGGCTTCTTTACTTCTTCCGTGACCGGCTGGATTCGACATGGCCGCTTCGCGGCCCTTGGATGTGCGGACGCTGAACTTGGCGGGCGGCCGGTCAGCGGTCGGAGCTGAGTACCTTGCTGATGGTGTCGGAGGCCGCCTTCGCCGCCCGCTGGGGGTCCCCACCGGTGAGGACGGCCGTCATGAACGGCTTGATCGGGTTCTTGGCCTCCACCTCGGCCCAGTAGGGGGACTGCGGGGTGGCGCGGCCCTGGGCGGCGCCGGGAGCCATCGCGGTGGCGCCTTCGTTGCCCGCGACCACGTGCGCGAGGGTGGTCTTGTTCGGCACGTAGCTCATCGTGCTCGCCAGCTCGGTCTGCCACTTCTCGCTGACCAGGGCCGTGATCACGTCGACGGCGTGCTTACGCTGCTTCGTCTTCTCGGGGATGATCAGGTCCGAGCCGCCCGTGAAGACCGAGCCGACCTTGTCGGCGGTCTTGCCGGGGATCGGGAAGAAGCCGAGCTTGCCCTTGAGGGCCGGGTTCGCGGCCTCGACGGCGGCGGCCTGGCCGGGCGGGGCGATGATCTGGGCGATCCCGCCGCGGGCGAAGACGTCGGACTGCGGGGGCGTCTCCTCGTCGGCGTCCTTGGGGCCGTCACCGAGGGCCTGGAGCTGCTTGTAGAACTCCATTCCGGCCAGGGCCTTCTCCTCGTCGAGGGTGCCGATCCAGCGGCCGCCGCTCTCGACGGCGAGTTCGCCGCCCTCGTCCCAGACGAACCCGGCGAGGACGTACCAGTTCTGCCCGGCGAGGTAGATGCCCTGCTGGCTGCCCTTGTCGAGCTTCGTCGTCGCCTGGATCCATTCCTGGCGGGATTTGATCGGCAACTTGACCCCGGCGCTCGCGAAGAGGTCCTTGTTGTAGATCACCACGCGGTTGGCGGCGTACCACGGGACGCCGAACTGGGCGCCGTTGACCTTTCCGGGTTCGGAGAGGCCCTTCAGCCAGTCCTTGCCGTCCCATTCGCGCAGTGCTTCCAGGGTGAGTTCGGAGACTCCGCCGCCCTCGACGTACTGGGCGACCTGGGTGTTGCCGACCTCGATGACGTCGGCGCTCTCCTCGCTCGTACCGGCCAGGACGGCATTGACCCTGTCGCCTATGCCCTTCCACTCCTGGATCTTCACTTCCAGGTCCACACCGGGGTGTTCCGCCTCGAAGGTGGTGGTGAACTGAGTGATGAAGTCTTCGGAGGCGCTGCCCTTCATCAACCAGAGCGTCACCTTCTGCGCACCCCCGCCCGACCCGGTGAGACTGCAGCCGGTGAGGGCGGTCGCGGCCGCGAGAGCGGTGGACACGGCAAGCAAGCGCATCTTCACGAGGGGTCACCTTCTGGGGGATTGATCTCAGATGGCTTGAAATTGGCATAGACCAATGGGTGGGTCAAGGGGGTATCGCTATGGATTGTTCACACAAAGTTCGCGGACCCGGACTTACTGGGGCACCGTAGAACAAGGCAACAGCCACCCAGTGTCGGGAGACCCCCATGTCCAATCACACGTACCGGGTGACCGAGATCGTGGGCACGTCCCACGAGGGCATCGATCAGGCCATCCGCAACGGCATCGCCCGCGCGGGCGAGACGCTCCACCATCTCGACTGGCTCGAAGTCGTTCAGATCAGGGGGCACATCGAAAACGGCGAGATCGCGCACTACCAAGTGGGGATCAAGGTCGGTTTCCGTCTCGACGCCGAGGCCTGAGACCCGGCTTCCCGGGACCGTACGGGTCCGCGGGCGCTCCCGCGGTCCGCGGGCGCGCCTGCGGGGCCGACTCGGGTCCCGGAAGAGCGCCCGTACGGCCCAGCACGCACGGCCCAGCACGCACGGCCAGCACGCCCGGCCCAGCACGCACGGCCCCCAGCCCGCCCTATGGGGCGCCGGGACCCGTCAGGTGCGCCCCTCCCCCTCCTGCGCGTCCTTGAGTTCCGGCGCGTCCGCCGCCCAGTCGGCCAGGACCACCCGGAAGCCCGCCGCGCGCACGGCCTGGCACACCAGCTCGTCGTCGTCCACCAGCACCCGCACCTCGCGGCCCCGCGAGATCCGCCGCAGGACCTCCAGCTTGGTCGTCCGGGCGGGCCGCCTGTCCTGGTTCCCCCGCATCCACACCCGCCCCTCGGGCAGCCCGTTGCGGGCGAGCCAGTCCTCCGTGTCCGCACGGCAGCGCTCCGGGCGGCCGGTGAGGTACGTGACCTCGCAGTCGGCCGCGCTCTCCACCGCGAGCGCGATCCCGCGGGCCAGGGGCGGATCGGCCGGGGCCGCACCGAAGAACCCGCTCCAGTCGCGCGGCCGGCGCTCCAGGAAGTGCTGGCGGTGGGCCGTGTCGGCCAGGGTGTTGTCGATGTCGAAGACGGCCAGGGGCCTTCGGTTCTGAGTCTCGGTCACTCCGCCAGCCTAAGCAGCAGGGCGGCCGGTAGGGTCGTGACCTGGAGGTCCCGGGGGGGGCTGCTCACAGACGGGGGTCACGACACATGCCTACGCCCGAGGAAATCTGGGAAGCCGCCGACCTGCCCGCGCGCCGGCTCGCCGGGGTGGCCCTCAATCCGTCCTCTCCGCAGGACGTCCTGCTGCGCCTGCTCGCCGACGGTCCGCCGGCCGTACGGATGGTGCTGTGCCGGGACCGGATCCTGCCCGACGCCGTCGTCGAGGCCGTGCTCGAGCACCCTGACACTCGTACCCGAAGCTTCTTCGCCCGCAACCCCCACGTCGATCCGGCCCAACGGGCCCGACTGGTCGACGATCCGGAGTGGTTCGTCCGCGCCCACCTCGCCGAAGGTCCCAAACTGCCCTTCGGTCGTGTGTGCAGGCCGCTGCCCGACGAGGTCGTGGTCCGCATGATCACCACGTATGACAACGACAGCCTGATGGGCGCCCTCTACCGACAGATCTCCACCGCGCTGCTCCTGTCCATGCCCACCCATCCGGTCGCCGAGGTCCGCCGCTGGGGGATCGGCCGGTGGGACGAACTGCCCGCCGAGATCCAGGCCGCGCTGCTGGCGGATCCCGACGAGGACGTCCGGGAGAGCGCGCGGAGCAGCGCGCGGCGATACGCGCAGTCCCAGGATCCGGCGTGGGTGGAACGCGAACTGCCCGACTGGCCGTGCCACGCACGCTGGGACATGCTGATGCACCAGGCCCTGAGCAGGACCGTCCTGGACAACATCCTGACCGACCCGGGCGCCAGGGAGGAGCGGCGGGCCATCGCCGGCAACCCCGGCCTGCCCGCCGACGTGGTGGTCCTCCTGGCGGGCGATCCGGACCCCTCCGTGCGCGAGCGGATCGCGTACCGCGCGGACCTCGGACCCGTCGAGCGCCGCGCGCTCGCCGTGGACCCCGATCCGGAGGTACGCCTCGCCCTGTCCGTGCACCCCGAGCTGAGCGAGCGGGAACGGGCCTCGATCGACTACGAGGTCCCCGTGGACGGCTCCTTCCGAGCCTGGCCCGGGCCCCTCGTACCCCGGGACCCGCGGCACGTGCGCCGGGACGCGAACTCCGGTCACCCGCTGATCCGCCGGAGAGCGGCCGAGGACCGCGCGCTGCCGCCCGACCTGCTGGAGCGCCTGGCCGCCGACGAGGATCTCGGCGTACGCGTCCTGCTGGCCCAGTACCATCCCGACGCCCCCGCCCCGCTCCTGCTGCGCAGCTTCATCGAGTACACCGGCCACGAGCGCGCGCACCTCACCACCCGGCCGAACTTCCCCACGGCCGGCCTGGCGGCCTTCGCCGACCACGAGGACCCCGAGGTCCGCGCCCTGGCCGCCCGCGACCCCCACACCGCGCCGGCGACCGTGGAGCGCCTCACCCGGGACCCGGACCCCGCCGTGCGCGCCGCGCTGGCACGCCACCCCAACCTTCCGCGGGCCCGGCTGGCGGAACTCCTCGACGACGAGGAACTGGCCCACGCGGCCGCGGCGAATCCCGCTCTGGATCCCAAGGTGATCCACCGGCTGGTGGCGACGGTGGCGCCGTAGATCGTCCGCGGAGCCGGGACGGGCCGGTGAGCTCGCCGGGCTCTTCGGTATCTTTGCCCTGACCTGGGCAAACCTCGCCGGCCCGGACGGCGAGAGGACGGCTGATCCGCATGACACGAACCACGAGGCCCGTAGCCCGCCGCCGGCTGATCGGCGCGGCGGCGGCGATCCTCCTCGCCGCGACGGGCTGCGCCGGTCGGGACGGGGCGGAGGGCACGGCCATGTCCTCGGAAGCGCGCGGATACCTCACCGCCGCGCTGGACGTCATGGAGGCCAAGTCGCTCCTCGCGGCGGACACCGACTGGCCGACCGTACGCCGCGAGGCCTTCGCCCGGGCCGGAAGCGCGCAGGTCCCCGCCGACACGTACGGGGCTGTGAGGGGGGCCTTGCGGGCCCTGGGCGACCGGCACAGCCAGTTCATGACCCCCCAGGAGGCCGAGCAGGCGCTGAGCCCCGCACCCGGTACCTCCGCGGTGCCGGAGGCGAAGGTGCTCGCCGGTTCCCTCGGATACCTGTCCTTGCCGGCCGTGTCCTCCGACCGTGCCGCGGCGGCCTACGTGCGGCAGGCCCGCAAGGCCGTCGCGGCGGCCGACGGACAGGGGGCCGCAGGGTGGATCGTGGACCTGCGCGGCAACTCGGGCGGGGACATGTGGGGGCCGCTGGCCGCCGTGGGGGCCATCCTGGGCGACGGGGACGTAGGGGCGTTCGTGGAGGCTGGCGGAAAGCGGACCCCGTGGACGATCGAGAACGGTACGCCGCGCCAGTACCTCGCCACCTGGGGCCCCGCCGAGCCGCTGGCGCAAGCGGCTCCCCCCGTGGCGGTACTCACGAGCAGCCGGACCGCGAGCGCGGCCGAGGCCGTGACCATCGCCTTCCTCGGGCGCCCCGACACCCGCAGCTTCGGCCAGGCCACCCGTGGCGTCCCCACGGGCAACGACTCCCACGCCCTCCCCGACGGCGCGCTCATCCTCCTCACGCAGGCCCGGGAGGCCGATCGCACGGGCCGGATCCACAACGGCCCCCTCCCGCCCGACGAAGTGGTCCCGGACGACTCCCGCGACCTCGGCAGCGGCCAGGACCGGACACTCGAAGCCGCGGCCCGCTGGCTCCGCGGCCGGGCCGCCACCGCCCCGGGCCCCGCTCCGACGCCCGGGGAATCCTGAGGCCCGGGGAATCCTGACGCCCGGGGAATCCTGACGCCCTCCGCGCGTTGATCCCTGTGTGATCCGTTCCCTCTCCGTACTCGACCGGTCCCGCACCCGCGCGGGACACCCCGCGGCCCAGGCCCTGCGCGACACCGTGGAACTCGCGCGCACCGCCGAACGGCTCGGCTACCGCAGGTTCTGGGTCTCCGAGCACCACAGCGTGCCCGGGGTCGCCGGCTCCGCGCCCACGGTGCTCGCCGCCGCCGTCGCCGGGGCGACCGACCGGATCCGCGTCGGCACCGGCGGCGTGATGCTGCCCAACCACCAGCCGCTGGTCGTCGCCGAGCAGTTCGGGGTCCTGGAGTCGCTGTTCCCCGGCCGGATCGACATGGGGCTCGGCCGCTCGGTCGGCTTCACCGGCGGGATCCGCCGCGCGCTCGGGCGGGACACCGCCGACGCCGACCGGTTCGAGGAGCAGCTCGCGGAGCTGCTGGGCTGGTTCGACGGCTCCCAGCGTGCGCACCCCGAGGTGCACGCCCGCCCTGCGGAGGGGATGCGGATCCCGGCGTACGTGCTGGCCACCGGCGAGGGGGCGGGGATCGCGGCCCGCGCCGGACTGCCCCTGGTCGTCGGGGACCTGCGGAGCCGGGCCCGGGTCGCGGAGATCATCGCGGCGTACCGCGAGGAGTTCCGGCCCTCCCCCTGGGGCGCGCGGCCGTACGTCGTGGCCTCGGGGACGGTCGCGGTGGCCGCCACCGCCGAGGCCGCCCGGCGGATCCTGGTGCCGGAGGCCTGGGCGGTCGCGTACTCCCGCACCCGGGGCAGCTTCCCGCCGCTCCGCCCCGCCGAGGAGGTCGAGGCCCTCGGCATGAGCCCCAAGGAACGGGAGCTGTACGAGGGCGCCCTCGCCGGGCACATCCACGGCACGGAGGAGCAGGTCGCGGCGGAGCTGTCCGAGGTCGCGGAGCTGACCGGGGCGGACGAGCTGCTGGTCACCACGTCCACGTACGACCGGACGGCGCTGCTGGACTCCTTCGGACGGCTCGCCCGGCTCACGGGCCTCACGGAGCACCGGGACGGGCGTGCGAACGGCCACCCGGACCTCGTCGGCCGGTCGCCCGGGCAGGCCCCGGGGCAGGCCCCGGAGCAGGCCGCGGGCGCCGGACACTAAACTAGGACGAATGCACCAGCCGGTCACCCCCACCCCGCACGCCCATGATCCCTACGTCCGCGTCCGCGGAGCCCGGGAGCACAATCTGCGCGGGGTCGACGTGGACGTTCCGCGGGACGCGCTGACGGTGTTCACCGGGGTCTCCGGCTCCGGGAAGAGCTCGCTGGCCTTCGGTACCCTCTTCGCCGAGGCCCAGCGCCGGTACTTCAAGTCCGTGGCCCCGTACGCCCGTCGGCTGATCCACCAGATCGGCGCGCCGAAGGTCGACTCCGTCACCGGGCTCCCGCCGGCCGTCTCGCTGGAGCAGCGGCGCTCCTCCCCCGGGTCCCGGTCCTCGGTCGGGACGGTGACCATGCTGTCCAACTCCCTGCGGATGCTGTACTCACGGGCGGGTTCCTACCTGCCGGGCGCCGAGCGTCTGGACTCCGACGCGTTCTCCCCCAACACCGCCGCCGGAGCCTGCCCTTCCTGCCACGGCCTCGGCCGCGTACACGGCACCAGCGAGGAACTACTGGTGCCCGAAGCCGGCCTGTCGATCCGTCAGGGCGCCATCGCCGCCTGGCCGGGCGCCTGGCAGGGCAAGAACCTGCGCGACATCCTGGAGGCCCTCGGCCACGACGTGGACGCGCCCTGGCGGGAGCTGCCGGCGGCGGAGCGCGAGTGGATCCTGTTCACCGAGGAGCAGCCGGTGGTGACGGTGCATCCGGTGCGGGAGGCCGACCGGATCCAACGGCCTTACCAGGGCACGTACATGAGCGCCCACCGGTACGTGATGCGGACCTTCTCGGACAGCAAGAGCCCCACCCTGCGGGCCCGCGCCGAGAGGTTCCTGACCGATGCGCCGTGCCCGGTGTGCGAGGGCAGGCGGCTGCGCCCGGAGGCCCTGGCCGTGACCTTCGCGGGCCGCACCATCGCGGAGCTGGCGGCGCTGGCGCTGACGGAGCTGGACGAGGTACTGGCCACCGCGGGCGGCGGCGGCGAAGCGGCCCGGGTGCTCACGGAGGACCTGCGCTCCCGGATCGGCCCGGTCACCGAGCTGGGGCTGGGTTACCTGAGCCTGGACCGCGGCGCCCCGACCCTGTCGGCGGGAGAGCTGCAACGGCTGCGGCTGGCCACGCAGTTGCGTTCGGGGCTGTTCGGCGTGGTGTACGTACTGGACGAACCGTCGGCGGGGCTGCACCCGGCCGACACGGAGGCGCTGCTCGGCGTCCTGGACCGGCTCAAGGAGGCCGGGAACACACTGTTCGTGGTGGAGCACGATCTGGCCGTCGCGCGGCACGCGGACTGGCTGGTGGACGTCGGCCCGCTGGCCGGTGAGCACGGCGGACGGGTGCTGCACAGCGGGCCTCCGGACGGTCTGGCCGCGGTGGCGGAATCGGCGACCGCCCGGTACCTGTTCGGGGCCCGGCAGCCGGACGAACGGCGCTCGGCGGCGCCGCGGAAGGCGACCGGATCGGTCCGCCTCAGTGGTGTCGAGCGGCACAACCTGCGCGACGTGGCGGCGGAGTTCCCGCTCGGGGTGTTCACGGCGGTGACCGGGGTGTCGGGGTCCGGGAAGTCCACGCTCGTGGGCCAGGTGCTCGCCCGGGAGGTCCACGAACGGCTGGCGGAGCCGGAGTTCCCGGTACGGCGGCTGGTGGAGGTGGACCAGAAGCCGATCGGCCGGACCCCGCGCTCCAACCTGGCCACGTACACGGGGCTGTTCGACGTGGTCCGCCGGCTCTTCACGGCGGCGCCGGAATCGAAGGCGCGGGGCTGGAAGGCGGGCCGCTTCTCCTTCAACGTCCCGGGCGGGCGGTGCGAGTCCTGCCAGGGCGAGGGCTTCGTCTCGGTGGAGCTGCTGTTCCTGCCCAGCACCTACGCCCCGTGCCCGGAGTGCGCCGGGGCCCGGTACAACTCCGAGACCCTGGAGGTCCGTTACTCGGGCCTGAACATCGCCGAAGTGCTCGCCCTGACCGTGGAGTCGGCGGCCTCCTTCTTCGCCGGGGTCCCGGTCGCGGCCCGCAGCCTCGGCGCGCTTGCGGACATCGGCCTGGGGTACCTGCGGCTCGGGCAGCCCGCCACGGAACTCTCGGGCGGCGAGGCGCAGCGCATCAAGCTGGCGACGGAACTCCAGCGCGTGCGCCGCGACCACACCCTGTACCTGCTGGACGAGCCGACGACCGGTCTCCATCCGGCCGATGTCACGGTGCTGCTGCGGCAGTTGCACGGCCTGGTGGACGCGGGGCATTCGGTGGTGGTCGTGGAGCACGACATGGCGGTAGTGGCGGGCGCCGACTGGGTCATCGATCTGGGCCCGGGAGGCGGCGCGGACGGCGGCCGGGTGGTGGCCGCGGGCACGCCCGCCGAGGTGGCCGGCGCCACGGGCAGCCGTACGGCGCCCTACCTGGCACGGGCCCTCGCGGCGGGCCGGTAACCGTCGCGCCGGTGGGCCGCCGCGCCGGTGGCCGTCACACCCGCGGCCGTCGCGCCGGTGGCCGTCACGCCGTCGTCTCCGGGGCCGGTGGTCACGCCTCCGCGGCCTTGGCGAAGTTCCCGTAGCCCTGCCAGTCCAGGACGACGCACGGCTCGTCGCCCAGCACCCAGGCGTCGTGGCCGGGGTCGATCTGGATGAAGTCCCCGGGCTCCGCCTCGATGCTCTCACCGTCATCCATGACGACCTTCATCCGGCCGCTGACGATGTAGGCCACGTGGGCGGCCTCGCAGCTGTCGGTTCCCGCGATGGGCTTGATGTGCTGCGACCACTGCCATCCGGGCTCGAACACGGCCCGGCCCACGGGCCCATGGTCGGTGTTGAGCAGGTCGAGCCTGCCCTTGCCGTCCTCGAACCGACGTGTCTCGTCGGCGGAATCGAAGCCCCTTCGGACGATTCCCGTCATGATCGTCGACCTCCCGGCGCACGACTGCCCCGAGTCCACTTCTCAGCTTACGCCCGTACGAGGGTGCGCTCCCGGCGTACGGGGCCGCTACGCGTCCCCCTGGAGCAGGTGCTGCGGAAGTTCGCGGAAGCTCCAGACGCCCCGGCTCCGGCCGAGCATCCAGACCAGGTCGTAGCGGTCGGGCCAGGTGGCCGGAAGCCCCAGGACGTCCTGCGCTCCGAGGGCCCGGATCAGGCGGGGCATCCCCTGGTGCTCCCAGCAGACCAGGACGGGCATCCGCGCCGCCAGCACCGCCCCGGCCAGGGCGGGCTCGGCTCCGACCGGGAACTCCGCGCGGACCGGCGTGCCCAGCGCGGTGGCGAGCGGCTCGACGGTCTGGCGGCACCGCGCGGGCGCCCCCGCCTTGCCGCCGGCCGCGAAGACGGCCCCGGGCCGGGGCAGGGCGGCGCCCCTGGCCGGCGGGAAGAGGGCGGGCAGCTCCTGGGCGCGGCGCCGGCCGCGGACGGCGAGGAAGCCGGGGTCCTCGTTGCCCTCGTCGTCCTCGCCGGTGTCTCCGGCGTACGGCTTCTCCGCGTGCCGGATGATCATGACCAGCGCGTCCTTGGCGGCCTCGGGCCCGGGACGCGGCGTCGGGGGCCGTTCCTCCCCGGCGCAGCCGGCCACCGCCAGCGGGGCGAGCGCGGCGGCCAGCAGGGAACGGCGGCGCGGGCCGGATCCGGCATGGGCTTGAGGCATGCGCCCACTGTCGCCCACGCCCGCCGGGGCGTCCGGTCGCGGCGCGACGGGAGCCGCTCCGATCATCCGATCGGCGCACGCGCCCTGCTCCCGCCGGGTCCCGCCCACGAGGTCCGGGTCAGCGGGGACCTCGGCGGACGGCCCGCAACCACTCCTTGTTCATGGCGGCGATCGACGGCAACGGGATCCCCTTGGGACAGGCGGTGGCGCACTCACCGGTCAGGGTGCAGCCGCCGAAGCCCTCGGCGTCCATGGTGGCCACCATGTCCAGGACCCGGGTCTCGCGCTCCGGCGAGCCCTGCGGGAGCACGTTCAGGTGGTTGACCTTGGCCGAGGTGAAGAGCATTGCCGAGCCGTTGGGGCAGGCCGCCACGCACGCCCCGCAGCCGATGCACTCGGCGTGCTCGAAGGCGTAGTCGGCGTCCGGCTTGGGGACGGCCGTGGCGTGCGCCTCCGGCGCGGCGCCGGTCGGGGCGGTGATGTAGCCGCCGGCCTGGATGACCCGGTCGAGGGCCCCCCGGTCCACCACCAGGTCTTTGACCACGGGAAAGGCCGAGGCCCGCCAGGGTTCGACGTCGATGGTGTCGCCGTCGTCGAAGGAACGCATGTGGAGCTGGCAGGTCGTGGTGCGCTCCGGCCCGTGGGCGTCGCCGTTGATGACGAGGCTGCACGCGCCGCAGATGCCTTCGCGGCAGTCGTGGTCGAAGGCGACCGGATCCTCCCCGCTCAGGATGAGGTCCTCGTTGAGGGTGTCGAGCATTTCGAGGAAGGACATGCCCTCCGAGATGCCGTCGACCTCGTACGAGGCCATCGCGCCGGGGGCGTCGGCGTTCTTCTGGCGCCAGACGCGCAGGGTGAGCTTCATGCGTAGCTCCGCTGGGTGGGGTGGACGTACTCGAAGACGAGGTCTTCCTTGTGCAGGACGGGCGCGGCGCCGGTCCCGGCGTACTGCCAGGCGGCCGCGTACCCGAACTCCTCGTCGCGGCGGGCGGCTTCGCCGTCCGGTGTCTGGGACTCCTCGCGGAAGTGGCCGCCGCAGGATTCGGCGCGGTGGAGGGCGTCGAGGCACATCAGCTCGGCGAGCTCCAGGTAGTCGACGACGCGGTTGGCCTTCTCCAGCGACTGGTTGAACTCCTCGCCGCTGCCGGGCACCTTGATCCGCTTCCAGAACTCCTCGCGGATCTCCGGGATCCGGGCGAGGGCCTTGCGCAGCCCCTCGTCGGTCCGGGCCATCCCGCAGTACTCCCACATCAGTTCGCCGATCTCCCGGTGGAAGGAGTCGGGCGTGCGGTCCCCGTCGACGGCGAGCAGCTTGGCGAGGCAGTCGCGGGTCTCGCGGACGGCGGCCGCGGCCTCGGGGTGCGCGTCGTCGACCGTGTCCAGGTGCGGGTTGCGGGCCAGGTAGTCGTTGATGGTGGAGGGCAGCACGAAGTAGCCGTCGCCCAGGCCCTGCATGAGGGCGGAGGCGCCGAGGCGGTTGGCGCCGTGGTCGGAGAAGTTGGCCTCGCCGATCGCGAACAGGCCGGGGACGGTGGTCTGGAGGTCGTAGTCGACCCACAGCCCGCCCATCGTGTAGTGCACGGCGGGATAGATCCGCATGGGGACCTCGTACGGGTCCTCCGCGGTGATCCGCTCGTACATGTCGAAGAGGTTGCCGTACTTCTCGGCGACCTTCTCCTTGCCCATGCGGCGGATGGCGTCGGCGAAGTCGAGGTAGACGCCCTGGCCGCCGGGGCCCACGCCGCGCCCCTCGTCGCAGACGTTCTTGGCCGCGCGGGAGGCGATGTCGCGGGGCACGAGGTTGCCGAAGGAGGGGTAGATCCGCTCCAGGTAGTAGTCGCGTTCGGCTTCGGGGATGTCGGCGGCGGGGCGGGTGTCGCCCTTGGCCTTGGGGACCCAGATCCGGCCGTCGTTGCGCAGGGACTCGCTCATCAGGGTGAGCTTGGACTGGTGGTCGCCGGTGCGCGGGATGCAAGTGGGGTGGATCTGGGTGAAGCACGGGTTGGCGAAGTAAGCGCCGCGCCGGTGGGCCCGCCAGACGGCCGTCGCGTTGGAGTTCATGGCGTTGGTGGAGAGGTAGAAGACGTTGCCGTAGCCACCGCTGGCGAGGACGACGGCGTCCGCGTAATACGTGTCGATCTTGCCGGTGACCAGGTCCCGGGCGACGATGCCGCGGGCCACGCCGTCGACGGTGATCAGGTCGAGCATCTCGGTGCGGGCGTGCATCTCGACGTTGCCTGCGGCGATCTGCCGCGAGAGCGCCTGGTAGGCGCCGAGCAGGAGCTGCTGTCCGGTCTGGCCGCGGGCGTAGAAGGTGCGGGAGACCTGGACCCCGCCGAAGGATCGGGTGTCGAGGAGGCCGCCGTACTCGCGGGCGAAGGGGACGCCCTGGGCCACGCACTGGTCGATGATCTCGACGGAGATCTGGGCGAGGCGGTGGACGTTGGACTCGCGGGCGCGGAAGTCGCCGCCCTTGACGGTGTCGTAGAAGAGGCGGTGTACGGAGTCCCCGTCGTTGCGGTAGTTCTTGGCCGCGTTGATGCCGCCCTGGGCGGCGATGGAGTGGGCGCGGCGCGGGGAGTCGGAGAAGCAGAACTGGACGACGTGGTAGCCCTGTTCGGCGAGGGTGGCGCCGGCCGCGCCGCCGGCCAGGCCGGTGCCGACGACGATGACGGTGTGTCCGCGCCGGTTGGCCGGGTTGACCAGCTTGGCCTCGAAGCGGCGGCGGTCCCAGCGCTCGGCGATCGGGCCTTCGGGGGCCTTCGCGTCGGCGATCGGGGCCCCGGTGGTGTAGTCGGCGTAATCGTTGCTCATGTCAGCTCACCACTCCGGTCATGACGGCGACGGGCACGGACACGAAGCCCGCGAAGAGGACCAGGGCCAGGGCGTTGGCCAGGAACTTCAGCGTCCTGTCCCGCCGGGCGTTGCCCGCGCCCAGGGTCTGGGCGGCGCTCCAGAAGCCGTGGCGGACGTGCAGTGCGAGGGCGGCCATCGCCACGAGGTAGATGGTGTTGCCGTACCAGGTGGAGAAGGTGGCCAGGACGTTCTCGTACGGATGCCCGGCCCAGGCCCGCTCGTTCACGGTGAGCGTGGTGAGGTCGAGCAGGTGCCAGACGATGAAGAGGGCGAGGATGATGCCGCCCCAGCGCATGGTGCGGGTGGCGTAGCTCGCGCGGCGGCGCGCGTGGACGTACTTCACCGGGCGCGCCTTGATGTCGCGGCGGCTGAGCTGGTACGCGCAGACCCCGTGCGCGACGACGGCCGCGAGCAGGGCCACGCGGACGATCCACAGGGCCCACTCGTGGTGCAGGAAGGGCGAGCCGAGGGTGCGCAGCCAGTGGGCGTACCCGTTGAACTCGTCCGCGCCGAAGAAGATCTTGAGGTTGCCGAGCATGTGCGCGACGAGGTAGCCGAGCATGATCAGGCCGGAGACGGCCATCACGGACTTCTTGCCGACGGAGGAGTCCCAGAGCGTGCGCGTGGTGGACGGCCGTCGATCCGTCCGCGTTGCCAGAGCCATGACATTGACGGTAAGGACGAAGGTCCCGAAAGGTCCAAGACATGGCAGAGCTCAAGTCAATAGGATCAGCCTATGCAGGGCGCTAACCTGGGGTCATGCAGTTCCAGCAGCTGGTCTACTTCGTCGCCGTCGCCGAGACCCGGCACTTCACGCGCGCGGCCGAACGCGAGCACGTGGCGCAGCCCTCCCTGTCGCAGCAGATCAAAGCGCTGGAACGGGAGCTGGGCGCCGAACTCTTCAGCCGGGCACGCGGGAACATCACGCTCACGGACGCCGGCGAGACCCTGCTGCCGCTGGCCCGGCGGATCCTCGCGGACGCGGACACGGCCCGGCTGGAGGTGCAGGAGCTGGCGCAGCTCCGGCGCGGCCGGATCCGCCTGGGCGCCACCCCGAGCCTGTGCACCGGCCTGCTGCCGGGCGTGCTCCGCGCCTTCCACACCGCCCACCCGGGGATCGAGCTGCTGATCGAGGAGAGCGGTTCGCTGGACCTCGTACGGGAGCTCGCGCGCGGCTCCCTGGACCTCGCGCTGATCGCCCTGCCGCTGCCCCCGTCGGCGCCGGCGCTGACCACGATGGAGCTGCTGACGGAGGACCTGGTGGTGGTCTCCTCCGCGGCCCTCCCCCCTCCGGCGGGCGGTGGTCCGCTCACGGTGGCGGCCCTGCGCGACGAGCCGATGGTGATGTTCCGGCACGGCTACGACCTGCGGGACCTGACCGTGGCGGCCTGCCGGGCGGAAGGCTTCGAGCCGGCGTTCACGGTGGAGGGCGGTGAGATGGACGCGGTACTGGGCTTCGTCCGCGCGGGGCTCGGCATCGCGGTGGTTCCGGCGATGGTGGTCGGCCACGCGGGCTCCGGACTCCGCTCCACCCCCCTGGCGGGCTCCCCCCTGCGCCGTACGATCGCCCTGGCCCACCGCACGGACGTGGCACCCCCGCGCGCGGCCCGGGAGCTGAAGCGCATGCTGCTGGGCTGAGGCCGCTCGGCCGGCGGGGACCGGTCCGGACGGAGGCGGGCCCGGAGTGACCCCGGCCCGGATCGCGGAGCGTGGTCAGAGGGTGGGCACCGCGTCCGACAGCGACAGGGTGTGGATGCGGTCGGCGGCGCCCGGGCGGGCGTAGTACCAGCCCTGGGCCGTATCGCAGCCGAGGGCCCGGAGCTGGTCGGCCTGGGCGCCGGTCTCCACGCCCTCGACGGTGACGGCGAGTTCGAGGCTGTGGGCCAGCGCCACTATGCCCTCCACGATCTTGACGTCGACCGGGTTGGCCGGGTGCTGCTGCATGCCCTTGGTGAAGGAGCGGTCCAGCTTCAGAACACTCACGGGAAGGCGGCGCAGGTTGGCCAGGTTCGAGTAACCGGTACCGAAGTCGTCGAGGGCGATGTCCACGCCCAGGGCGGCGAGCCGGCGCAGCGGTTCGAGGAGTTCGTCGTCCGCGCCTATCAGGGCCGACTCGGTGACCTCCAAGCACAGCGTGCCCGGAGACAGGCCGGAGGACTCCAGGACGCGGATCGTGTCGGCGACCAGGCCGGGGTGGTGCAGCTGGGTCGGTGACAGGTTGACGTTGATCCGCAGGGTGGCGCCGCCCTGCTGGTGCTGCCAGGCGCGGGCCTGGCGGACGGACTCCTCCAGGACCCAGCGGCCGAGCGGCACGATCAGTCCGGTGCGTTCGGCGAGGGGAATGAACCGGTCCGGGCCGAGCACCCCGTGCTGCGGGTGCGACCAGCGCACCAGCGCCTCGGCGCCGTGCACGCTGCCGTCGTGCATGTGCACGAGCGGCTGGTACTCGATGAAGAACTCGCCGCGTTCCAGCGCGGCCGGGAGGGCGTTGGTCAGCCCGTGCCGGGTGATGGCGCGTGCGTCGGCGGCGGCGTCGGCGAACTCGAACCGGTTGCCGCCGGCCGCCTTGGCCCGGTACATCGTGATGTCGGCGCTGCGCAGCACCTCCGCGGGGGTGCGTTCGCGGGCCGGGCCCTCGACGATGCCGATGCTGCCCCGGACCGTCAGCTCGCGGCCCTCCAGCCGGATCGGGACGGACAGCGCGGAGAGGATCCGGACGGCGAGTTCGGTGGCCTTCTCCTCGGTGTCCGGTCCGGTGGTCAGCGCCACGAACTCGTCACCGCCGAGCCGGGCGACCACCTCGCCCGGCCCGGTCGCGCAGCTCTGCAGCCGGTCGGCGACCTCCACCAGCAGCCGGTCTCCGGCCGAGTGGCCGAGGCTGTCGTTGACGGCCTTGAATCCGTCGAGATCGAGGTAGCACAGGCCGAATCGGGATCCGCCGGCTCCGCTCAGGGCCTTCTCCAGGCGTTCGAAGAAGAGCGTCCGGTTGGGCAGGCCGGTCAGGGCGTCATGGGTGGCCTCGTAGCGCAGGCGCAGGTTGAGCAGCCGGCGCTCGGTGGTGTCCTCCATCAGCGCCAGCTGGTACTGCGGCACGCCCTCGGCGTCGCGCAGCAGCGACACCGTCAGGTTGGTCCACAGCACGGTCCCGTCGTGCCGGTAGTACGGCTTCTCCACGCGGTAGCTGTCGCGTTCGCCGCGCACGAGCTCCCCGTACATCCGCCAGACGTGCGGGGTGTCGTCGGGATGGCTCCACTCGCTGACGTTGCGGCCGCGGACGTGCCCGTCCATGCCTCCGAACATCTGCAGCAGCGCGTCGTTGATCTCCAGGACGTTGCCGTCGAGATCGGCGATGCCGATCCCGATGGCCGCCCCCTCGAAGACCGCCCGGAAGCGGGCCTCGCTGGCGTGCAGCGCCTGCTGGGCGTCGGCGCGGGCGGTCAGGGCGGAGCGGGCGATGGCCTCCTGCTCCTTGAGGGTGCGTTCGCGCAGGGCGCGGGCGAACCCGGACGCGATGCCGTGCTGGAGCCGGGCGCAGCGGGACCGGTACTCCTCGGTCCCTTCGACGCTCTCGGCGTCGGGGCCTTGCGGACCGCAGTAGAGCACCAGGTAGGACTCGACGACGCCGAGGGTGCCGGCCAGGGCCTCCGGGTCGGTGCAGTGGACGGCGACGAGATCCTCCCCGACCCGCTGGCCGGCGGAGGAGTCGAAGGGCCGGGCCCGCAGGGCCTCGACGAGGGTGCGGGTGAGCGGTACGAGGTGGCGTTCGAACTCGGCGCGGGTGAGCGAGGTCGCGGTGACCGGGAAGATCGCCCTTCCCCAGATGGTCGCGAACCGCCCGATCCGGTCCTCCAGACCGCCCTGCGGCGCGGCCGGATCGTCCGCCGTCTGCGTCGGCAGTCTCACGCCTTGCGTCCCACGCCCGCGAATCCCGAGAAGGCGTAGGGGTCTTCGTCCGCGGACTCGCCCTCCTGCCCGCCGGTCGTGTCGGGCCGCCAGTCGGGCATGGACACCAGCCCGGGCTCGATCAGGCCGAAGCCGTCGAAGAAGCCCCGGATCTGCTCCGCGTCCCGCATGACGAGCGGGTTGCGGATGTCGCGGTAGACGCCGACGGTGCCGCTCGCGACCTCCTCCGACAGCGGGATCCCCTCGTACGAGGCGTGCGTGAGGATCAGCAGGCTGCCGGGGGCCAGCGCGTCGCGCAGCTGGGCGACGGCGGCGTAGGGCTCGTCCGTGTCCTCCAGGAAGTGCAGCACGGCGACCAGCAACAGGGCGACGGGGCGGCTCAGGTCGAGCCCCTGCGCGACCTCGGGGGCGGCCAGGATGTCCTGCGGCTTGCGCAGGTCGGCGGCGACGACCCCGGTCCGCTCGGTGCCGGCCAGGACGGCCTGGCTGTGGGCGACGGCCACCGGGTCGTGGTCGACGTAGACCACGCGCGCCTCGGGGCTGGCGGCCTGGGCGATCTCGTGGACGTTGCCGAAGGTGGGGATGCCGGAGCCGATGTCGAGGAACTGCGTCACGCCCCCGGCGACGGCGTAGCGGACGGCCCGGCGCATGAATGCCCGGTTCGCCTGCATGATCTTGGGCAGCCCCGGCATGAATTCCATGGCCCGACGGGCTGCCTGCCTGTCGACCTCGAAATTGTGGGAGCCGCCCAGGTAGTAATCGTAGATGCGGGACACGCTCGGCACCGATATGTCGATGCCTTGCGGGGCCCAGGAGGGGCGCTCCATCGGGGTCTCCAAGCCGTAGTCCTGCAGCGGTCCGGACGGGTCGGACTCCTGTCCGAGCCGAATGTACTGATCATTGCCCAACGGAGCGAGCGAAAGCGGAAATTGGCGATCCGTTCTTCGTCACACGCCAAAGGCCGGACGATCGACATCCGCCGAATGATCGAAACCGACAAATACCTTTTGAGAAAAGGTCGGTGAACGATCGGAGACGACGCGAATCTGGCTCAAACCTCCGTAGCCAAAGCCTCACCCGTTCAGGCGAACCAAGGGCAACCTTCCCGCGCGCGGGCGCGCGCGACCCCATGATCCCCGGGTGAAAAGAGCCTCTTCCAGGCGCCTGCTGGCAGTACCGGTCCTCCTGTGGGCGGCCCTGACCGCGACACCGGCCATGGCCGATAGCAGCGCATACGCGACGATCGACCCCGGCGACGGGAGGGCCGCCGTCAGGCAGGCCTTAACCGCCCTGGGCGGCGCGACCGGGGGCATCCGAGGTGGCGGACGTCACGGCGAACAGGCCGACCAGGGCCGCCGGGGCGACCACGGCAACCAGGGCGGCCGGGGTGATCGCGGCAACCGGGGCGGACCCGGCAGCCACGGCGGACCCGGTCAAGGCCACGGTCAAGGTCCCGGCGGACACGGTGGCGGACACGGTGGCGGACACGGTCACGGTCACGGGCACGGCCCCGGCGGCCACCACGGCCACCCGCCCTGCCCGCCGCCGCCACCCCCACCGTGCCCGCCCAAGCCCACCCCGAAGCCCCCTCCGCCGCCCCACCCGAAGCCCACGCCCACCCCGACACCGCCACCCCCACCACCGCCGCCCCCACCGTCCCCGCCGCCGCCCGCCCCGAAGCCGGTGCCCAAACCCCCCGAACCGGCCCCGCCCCCCGTGCGCCCGGCCCCCGCTCCCCCGGCCCCCGAGCCGGTCCCGATTCCGAAGCCGACTCCGAAGCCGATCCCGAAACCCGTCGCGGAGCCACCGGCACCTCCGGCGCCACCCTGGGTGATCCCCGTGGCCGCCCCCAAGCCGGTCGAGCGCCCCACGTACCACGCGGCGGCCCGCAAGCCGGTCGAGCGCCACATCTCACCGGTGACCTTCACCTTGATGACCGCGGCCCCCGCGGTCATCGCGGTCGTCGCACTGCGCCCGCGCTAGAGCCGCCGCATTCCACCCCCGTAATCGATTGGGAGTCATCTTGTCGGAATGGCTCGTCCTGTCCCTGGCGATGGCCGCCGCGTGTGCCGTGGTGCTGTCCATCGCCTTCTTCAACCAGCGCCGGATCGGTGAGGACGACGATCCCAGCGAGACCCCGGACGTCATCGAGTACATGACGATGATGATCGGCGTGATCTACGCGATCGTGCTGGGCCTGGCGATCGCCGGCGTCTGGGAGGGCCGCGGGGCCGCCCAGGAATACGTGCGCCAGGAATCGCAGGCCCTGCACGAGATCAGCGTCCGCTCCGAGGTATACCCGGCGGACGTGCGCAAGAAGATCAGGTCCGACGTGGACGCCTACGTGACCTACGTCGTCGACACCGAATGGAAGGAGATGGCCGAGAACGGCGAACTGACGGACCGGAGCGGGGAGTTGCTGGAACGCATCCGCCGCGATGTGACGGACTACGAACCGCAGACCGACCACGAGGGCCAGGCGTACCAGCCGCTCGTGGACCAGGTCGCCGTGGTCGACGACGCACGCAACGCGCGCGGCCTCAGCGCCGGGGCCACCATGCCCGGGGTGGTCTGGTTCGGCCTGATCGCCGGAGCTCTGGTGACGGTGGGGCTGATCTTCACCCTGCAGATCAGGCGCTCGTTCCGGGAACTGCTGCTGGCGGGGCTGTTCAGCGCGCTGATCGCGTTCCTGCTGTTCCTCATCTGGGACTTCGACGCACCCTTCGGCCGGGGCATCGCCGCCACCGCGGAGCCGTTCCTCTCCCAGTTCCCACATCTGGGCCTGAGCGACTGACACGGCGTCGCCCCCTGCGGCCGTAGTACACCGCACCACGGCACCGCACGGCACCGCACCGCACCGCACCGCACCGCACCGCACCGCACCGCACCGGGGAAACGACCGTCCCCCACCGCGGCCCGGCAAACCGGGGACGGGCCTCCCGTCCCCGGTTCGGCCTAGCACCATGCCCCATTCGCCCGTTCCTGATCGCGGGCCACCCCGCTCGGACCTAGCGTGGCGGACATCGAGGCGCACGACCCCCCACGTGCGGAAACCGTTCCGCGGCTGCTCCTCGGGGATCCGGAGAATCAACCATGGGCGCGATACCCACCTCCCCCACAGCCCTGTTGGGCGCCGCCGCGGCGGGCGCCCTCCTCTTCTGCGGCGCAGTGGCCGCCCCCGCCGCGCACGCGGCCGAGGCCGCGCCGATCACCTCCTTCGGTTTCGCCATCACCCCCTCTACGGTCGCCCCGGGCGGCCAGGTGGTGCTGTCCGTCACTGGCTGCGACGCCGCCTTCGCCACCGTCTCCTCCGGCGTCTTCGACACCGTGAGCATCGACCGGGGCAAGACCGCACGGGTCACCGTGGACCGGGACGCGCGGCGCGGAGCCCAGTACTCCGTCTCCTTCACCTGCGCCGGCGAGACCGGCTCGGCCGACCTCAGCATCACCGGCGGCACGGGCAGGCCCACCACCAGTTCCACCGTCGGCGCCCGTAAAACACCTGGCGCGAGCGCGAGCGCGACCGCGGTCGCCGGTACGAGTTCGGGTACCGGAGCCGGCACCGGTACGGGCGCTTCGCGCCGGGCCACCCTCGGTGTCCGCGGCGGCCTCGGCGGCAGCATCGCCGGGCTCGATCCCCTGGAACTCGGCGCCGGCGCGGGACTCGTCCTCGGCGGTCTGGTCGGCCTCGGCTACGCCCTGCGCCGCCGGGACATCCGCCGCATCCACTGATCGCGCGCCCCCACGGGCCCGCCCCCACGGGCAGGGCCCACCCGGTCTCATCACCACCGCGTCTCCCCCGGAACGCCGGTCGCCCCCGGGGGGGGGCCCGGCCCCCGGGGGCCCCGCGGGGGGCCGGGCCCCCCGGGGGGGGGGGCCGGGCGGCCCCGGCGCGGGGGCGGGGGCGCCCGCGCCCCCCCCCCCGGGCCGGGGCCCCCCGGGTCTCACCCCCCCCGCGCCCCCCCCGCACCGCGGGGCCCCCGGGGCCCGGCCCCGCCCCGGGGGCGACCGGCGGTTGTCCGGGCCGACCGGGGAGGTCGGCCGGTCAGGCCCGGCCGCGGAGCGGGCGCCGACGGCGCAACACGTGGGCACCGGCACCGAGGGCCGCCGCGCCGACGAGGCTCGCGCCGATGGCGGTCTCGGCGGTGGACGGGCCGAGGGATCCGCCGATGCCGCCCTGGGCGCCTCGGCCGTCCAGGATCGTGAAGCGGTGCGTGGCGACCAGGCTGTTGTCGTGGCACTTGACCGACAGGGTGTGGTGCCCGGGCGAGGCGTGGTTGAAGATCCGGACGGTCGCGAAGCCGATGGAGCCGGCCGACAGGTTCGTCTGCGGAAAGTTGCCGTGCGAGAAGACGATGCCGCCGTGGTGGCAACCGGCCGCGCTGACCTGCATCGTGGAGCCCTGGTGCACGGAGTACGGGTTGACGGTGACATTGCTGGGCCCGCCGTTGCCTCCCGATGGCGGACCGCCCGCAGGGTTCGCGGAGGCGAATGGGGCACTGAGGGCGATGGCGGCGCAAGTGGCCGCCGCGGTCACGGTAAGAGCGCGGAGAACACGCATGGTGGAACCTCCAGCGGGAAGCGCCCCGGAGCGGTGGCCCGGGCAGATCGACGAGAACGCCTCCCACCACGAACCCTCGGTTCGGTCCGCAACCAGCGCATGTCCAGCTTTGGGCCGCAAGGTTGAGCGACACGCCGGTGCGCGGAGGCGTTCGCTGACGGATCCGCAGGTCACGACCCGTCAGGCATTTATGTGACGATTACCTGGATGGCCGCACCCCTTCCGGCCCCACCACCCGTTCGCCCCTCCCCGATCGCCGTCCCGCACGCACCGCCTTAGCGTGCGTGAAGTAGGGCGTGAAGGGGTGGGACAGGAACGCGGGTCGGGACCCCCGCGTCCGGGAAGGGAGAACCATGCTCGAGGACGAGGGTGAGAGGCCATCGAGGAGGCACTCCCCCTGGGGTGCGATCGCGCTGGTCATGCTCACCGGCCTCGCCATGATGCGCAACGGAGCCGAGGCCGGCGACGGACCCCCGCAGCCGGCCGCCGCCGCGGCGGTCAGCGCACCGGCCGGGGCGACGGTCGGGCAGCCGGCCGATCAGGCACCCGCCGAGCTGCCCGTTCCGGCGCCGGGCATGGAGGTGCTGGACCACTCGTCGGTCCAGCGCATCCGGATCCCGTCGATCAGCGTGGACGCACCGGCGATGACGGTCGGGCTGGACGCGCAGGGATGGATCGACGCGCCGCCCCCGCAGGACAGGAACCTGGCCGGCTGGTACCTCAACGGCATCTCGCCGGGCCAGCGGGGTTCGGCGGTGATCGTGGGCCACGTGGACAACGCGCAGGGCCCCGCGGTCTTCTACGGGCTGGGCTCGGTCCAGAAGGGCAGCCGCGTCGAGGTGGCGCGCTACGACGGTCGCACGGCGGTGTTCGAGGTGTACGGCGTGGAGGTCTTCTCCAAGAACACCTTCCCCGGATCCCGGGTGTACGGGGACACCGGGCACCCGGAACTCCGGGTGATCACGTGCGGCGGAGGCTACTCGAAGGGGCGCGGCTACGACGGCAACGTCGTGGTGTTCGCGCGGATGGTGGAGGCCCGCTGACCGACTCGTGCGCGGCGGCGGACGATGCCGCCGCCGCGCACGGGGTACGGCCCCTCGCGGGGTACGGCCTCAGTGCGGCGGCAGCTCGGGCAGCGTCATCCGGAATCCCCGTCCGAGCAGTTGCGGCAGGTAGCTCGCCAGCGCCTGCACGCTCTGCGAGCGGTTGCCGCCCGCGTCGTGGTTCAGCACGATCACGCCGGGCGCGGCCTGCCTGAGGACCCGCGACACGATCGCGGTGGTGCCGGGCTCCTTCCAGTCCAGGGTGTCCACGGTCCAGGCGAGCGGTTCCATGCCGAGCTCCGCGCCGATCTCGAAGGCGGCCCGGTTCCAGGCACCGTAGGGCGCCCGGAACCACAGCGGAGCGGTGCCGACGGCCTGTTGGACGACCTCGCTCGTGCGGCCGATCTCGGAGGCCATCGCCGGCCGGCTGATCTTGGTGAGCTGCGGATGGGTCCAGGTGTGGTTGCCGAGGACGTGTCCCTCGGCCACCATCCTGCGCAGCAGGTCCTTGTTGTCGACCGCCATCTCCCCGCAGACGAAGAACATGGCTCGGACGCCGTGGCGCGCGAGCGTGTCCAGGATGCCCGGGGTGTAGCGGGGGTCGGGGCCGTCGTCGAAGGTGAGGGTCATGGCGCTCGCCGACCCACTTCCTCGTTGGGCCCCGGCGGGCAGTTCCAGGATCGGCCGGGTCCGTACGGCGGGCTGCGCCGCGGGGACACGCTCCGGGGCCCCTTCGGAGGTCATCGGTTCGAGCCGGTACGGGGATCCGCGCGGGAACTGCGGCAGCCCGGCGGGGGCTCCGGTGAGGGGTCCGGGTCCCGCGGCCCCGCCGGGCGGCGGTCCCGCCGCCGGAGTCCCCGTGCCTCCGGCGCCCGGTGCCGGCAGATCTGTTTCGCCGCCCGTCAGCAGTCCTGCGGCGGCGGCGACTCCGAGGAAGACGGCGGAGCGCAGGAGCACGCGTCGCCCTACTGTCGGCTCGTCATTTTTCATTACTACTACGTATCAACGACATCGCCACAGATGTCGAGAGGCGCGGACGCACCCCCGCGCGCTCACCCGACCGGAGCAATCCCGCCGGTCAGCCCCGCTGGTCAGCCCCGCCGGTCAGCCCTGCCGGTCAGCCCCGCCGCACCAGCGGGAACGGCAGCGTCTCGCGGATCGTCAGGCCCGTGAGGAACATGACGAGCCGGTCGACCCCGATGCCCAGCCCGCCGGTCGGCGGCATCGCGTACTCCAGCGCGTCGAGGAAGTCGTTGTCGAGCTCCATCGCCTCCGGGTCCCCACCCGCCGCCAGCAGCGACTGCGCGGTCAGCCGGCGCCGCTGCTCGACGGGGTCGGTCAGCTCCGAGTAGGCGGTGCCCAGTTCGGTGCCGAAGGCCACCAGGTCCCAGCGTTCGGCGAGCCGGGGGTCCTTGCGGTGCTGGCGGGTGAGCGGGGAGACGTCGGTCGGGAAGTCCTTGTAGAAGGTGGGCAGCTTGGTGCGCTCCTCCACGAGCCGCTCGTACATCTCCAGGACCACGTCGCCCCGGGTGTTGTCGGGCGTGTGCGGCACGGCCGCGCGGTCGCACAGCCGCCGCAGGACGTGCTCCTCGGTGTCGGCGTCGACCTCCTCGCCCAGGGCCTCGCTGATCGCCCCGTACATCGTCTTGACCGGCCAGGGCCCGGAGATGTCGTGGACGACGAGCTTTCCGTCCGGTCCGGCCTTGTGCGCGATCGGCGAGCCGAAGGCGGCCGTGGCGGCGCCCTGGATCAGCTCGCGGGTCAGGTCGAGCATCACGTCGTAGTCGGCGAAGGCCTGGTAGGCCTCCAGCATCGTGAACTCGGGGTTGTGCTTATAGGAGACGCCCTCGTTGCGGAAGGTGCGGCCCATCTCGAAGACCTTCTCCATGCCGCCCACGCACAGCCGCTTCAGGTACAGCTCGGGCGCGATGCGCAGGTACAGGTCGAGGTCGTAGGCGTTGATGTGGGTACGGAACGGCCGGGCGTTGGCCCCGCCGTGGATCTGCTGGAGCATCGGGGTCTCGACCTCCAGGTACCCCCGGTCCAGCAGCCCCTGCCGCAGGGCCTGGACTGCGCTGGAGCGGGCCCGTACGACATCGCGCGCCTCGGGGCTGGCGACCAGGTCGAGGTAGCGCCGGCGCACCTTGGCCTCCGGGTCGGCGAGGCCCTTGCGCTTGTCGGGCAGCGGGCGCAGGCACTTGCCGGTGAGCTGCCAGGAGTCGACGACCACCGACAGTTCGCCGCTCTTGCCGGCGCCGACCTCGCCGCTCGCGACCACGTGGTCGCCGAAGTCCACCTGGGAGGTGAAGGTGTCGAGCACGGCGGCGCCCGCCTCGTCCCGGGTGAACATCAGCTGGACGTCCCCGGACCAGTCCCGCAGGACCGCGAACACCACGCCGCCGAGGTCGCGCACGACCATCACGCGTCCGGCGAGGGTGACCGGCGAGCCGGTGCGGGTGCCGGGCGGGTAGCCGGGGTGTGCGGCCTTCAGCTCGGCGACCGTGTGGGTGCGCTGCGGGATGCCGACGGGGTACGGGTCGGTGCCGGCGGCCCGGATCCGCTCCAGCTTGTCGTGCCGGACCCGGACCTGTTCGGGCATCCGCCCGCCCCGCGCGCCCTCGCCGTCCTCCTCCCCCACGGATTCCAGCCCGAGGGACTCGATGGGCGGCAGGCCCGCGGTGGTGGCGGGGGCGGTGAGCCCGCGCGGGTGGCCGTTGCCCCACAGGGTGCGCATGCTCGGCACGGAGACGAACCCCTCGGCGATGCCGGAGGCGAGGCTGACCCGGGCGAGCGAGCCGGCGTCCTGGAAGCAGAGGAACCGCGGGTACCACTCGGGGCCGTACTTGACGTTCGAGCGGTACAGCGCCTCCAGCTGCCACCAGCGGGAGAAGAAGAGCAGCAGCTTGCGCCACACCTTGAGGACGGGACCGGCGCCGATCCGGCCGCCCTCTTCGAAGGCGGAGCGGAAGACCGCGAAGTTGAGGGAGATGCGGCGCACGCCCAGGCCCGGGGCGGCCGCGCAGAGCTCGGCGACCATGAACTCCATGACCCCGTTGGGGGCGGCCCGGTCGCGGCGCATCAGGTCGAGGGAGATGCCGTCCCTGCCCCAGGGCACGAAGGAGAGCAGGGCGATCAGCTCGCCCTTGTCGTCGAAGGCCTCCACGAGCAGGCAGTCCCCGTCGGCGGAGTCCCCGAGCCGGTCGAGGGCCATGGAGAACCCGCGCTCGGTCTCCGTGTCGCGCCATGAGTCGGCCCGGTCCACGATCGTCTGCATCTCGTCCTCGGAGAGGGCGGAGTGGCGGCGGATGACCGTACTGGCTCCGGTGCGCTTGACCCGGTTGACGGCCTGGCGGGTGACGCGCATGTCGCGGCCGTCGAGGTCGAAGTGGGCGACGTGCAGGATGGCCTCGTCGCCGAGCTGGAGGGCGCCGAGTCCGGAGCGGGCGTACGCGGTCGCGCCGTCCTCGGAGGCGCCCATGACGGCGGGCTGCCAGCCGTAGCGGCGGGCGACGGCGAGCCAGGCGTCGATGGCGGGGGTCCACGCGGCGGGGTCGCCGACGGGGTCGCCGCTGCCGAGGCAGACGCCGGCCTCGACCCGGTAGGTGACGGCGGCCTTGCCGTTCGGGGCGAACACGACGGCCTTGTCCCGCCGGGTGGCGAAGTAGCCGAGGGAGTCGCCCCGCCCGTAGGCGCCCAGCAGGGCCCGGATGCGGGCCTCTTCGTCCCCGTGCAGGGCGGCGGTCAGCCGCTGGGAGCGGAAGAGGGTGGCCGCGGCGTTCAGCAGGGCGAGGGCGCCGAAGAGGCCGAGCAGGAAGTACAGGGGTCTGGCCGGGTGGCCGTCGAACTGCCGGGCGGAGAACAGCCCGCCGAAGACCTGCTTGGCGGACCAGTCCAGCCACTGCCCCTTGGGCAGGGTTCCCGGGAAGAGCGCGACCAGGCCCCAGCCGAGGAAGACGGCCGCGAGCAGGCCGAGTCCGAGCACGAGCAGGGCCCGCCACAGGGCCCCCGGCCGGGAGGCGGCGTTGAACTCCTTGCGGGCGGCGATCAGGATCGCGAGGGCGGCCACCGCCAGGGCCATGGAGGAGAAGCCCACCCAGTAGTCCTCGGCGGCGATGGTCAGCACGTCGACCAGGACCAGCAGGGCCAAATAGGTGACGACGATCCACCAGGCGACCGTCTTGCGCATGCCGAGTGCCGCGGCGAGCAGGAAGAGGAAGACGGCGTAGGCGAGGTTGGCGCTGACCGGTACGACGATGGCGTCGAGGAAGCGCACGACGGGCCGCAGCAGGCGGCGCAGCGTCGGGGAGAGCGCCAGCAGCGCGCAGAACAGCCCGAGCGTTCCGAAGAACGCTCCGAAGGCATCGGGCACCCGGTTCAGGAAGCGGCTGCGGCTGCCGCGCGTCCCGCGCGTCTCCTCCACGGTGGCACTCATGGTTCGCACTGTAGGGAGGGCCACGCCCCTTCGCGCGGCGAGCGGGCCCGGCCCGATCCGCGCGCAGGCCCTAACCTCGGAAGGGTGACGGAGCATGCGGGTAAGGGATTCGAGCGCGGTACGGACGGTCCGAAGGTGATCCTCGCCGGAGTGGACGGGTCGCAGCCCTCGCTCCGCGCGGCCGCCTACGCGGCGGGGCTGGCCCGGCGGCAGAACGCGCTGCTGGCGCTGGTGTACGTCCAGCCGGTGATGCCGGCCGGGGCCTCGCTGGGAGCGCCGGTGTCGGGGGCCACCGAGGAGATCGCGCAGGGGCTGGTGACCGAGATCCGGGAGTCCGCGGAGCGGCTGAAGGGCGTCTACGACGTCCGGTGGCAGTTCCACACCTTCCGCGGGGACGCGTACGCCGGGCTGGTGAGCGCGGCGGAGGAACTGATGGCGGACGCGGTGGTGGTCGGGGCCTCGGAGCAGGCCGGGCACCGGATCGTGGGCTCGGTGGCGATCCGTCTGGTGAAGGCGGGGCGCTGGCCGGTCACGGTGGTTCCGTAGCGGAGGAGGCTGGGAGTCCGCCGCTGTCGCCCGGGTATGCCCTGCCCCGTGGCGGCCGTTTGCCCCCGCAACCTGATCACCGTAGACGGCGGACTCGGGACTGACGTATCTTCGGGCGACTTGGGCCGCCCGCGTGCCTGCCCGATTCCCTGTCACACGTCACGCATTGTCCCGTGGGGGTCCTCCGTCATGTCCTCGAACGCGCCCGGCCAGCCGCCGCCACTGGCGCCGTATCCGCCGTCCCAGCCCGCCCGGGTCCTGCGCTCCCCGCAGGGGATCGCGAACGCCGCGATGGCGCTGCTGTCCGTGGGAGCGGCGGTCGCCCTGCTCTCGGCCTGGGGAAAGTTCAGCAAGTGGCAGAACATGAACGAGGCGCTCGCCACTCCCCCGGGCACCGACCCCGGCAGCGTGCTGGCGGCGGGCGACATCATCAACTCCCTGATCGGACTCCTCCAGAGCCTGATCATCCTGGCAACGACCGTGGTCTTCCTCGTGTGGTTCCACCGGGTCCGCTGCAATGCCGAGGTGTTCCGCCCCGACGGCTTCAGCCAGTCGGCCGGTTGGGCCATCGGCGGGTGGTTCGTCCCGATCGCCAACATCTTCCTCGTCTACCGGACGGCGCGGGAGACCTGGAACGCCAGCACGCAGAACGCGCCCGACGGCTCCTACCGCTCCGTCTCGGGCGCGCCGGTGGTCATGTGGTGGCTGGCGTGCCTGGCCGCCTGGCTCATCGACGGGATCGCCAGGTACAAGTACGGGATGGCGGTGGGCGCCGCGGCGATCCGCGACGCCGCCTCCCTCGGCGTGGTCGCGGACCTGCTCATCCTCGTGGCCTCCGTACTGGCCGTCCTCTTCGTGCACAAGCTGACCGCGCTCCAGGGCGCCAAGGCCGTCCAGGTTCCGAACGCCGCGGTCTGGCCGCCGCGATCCGAGCACCCCCACGGCCCTACTGCGCCATCGTCAGCCCGTCCTTCGCCGCGCCCCGGCCGAGGACGGCATCAGTGATCTCGTCGCGCGCTTCCTCGTAGTCCTCGCGGCCCGGCGACTGGGCGAGGGCGGCCGGGAGGTTGACGACCCGGCCCGCTCCGAGGTCCATCATCTGCGGGACGAACTCGGCCTTGGTGACCTGCCAGCGCTGCCCGGGGGCGGCCGGCGGGGCGAAGGTGAAGCGGCCGATGGATCCGTAGTTGCCGCGCATGTCCCGTGCGCCGCCGTAGTTGAACATCTCGCCCGCGACCTGGTCGCCCATGCCGTAGACGATCCAGGTCCCGTTGACCTTCTCGTACGCCTGCGGGATGTGGGCGTGCGTGCCGAGGATCATGTCCACGTCGGGGCGCCCGCCGGTCCGCGAGGCGGTCAGCGCCTTGCCGAGCGCGAGCTGCTTCTCGTCCGGTTCGGTCCGCCATTCCGTCCCCCAGTGCAGGCTGACCAGGACCACGTCGGCGCCCGCCTTCCGGGCCGCCCGCGAGTCCGCGACGATCTTCTCCTGCTCCATCAGGTTGACCGCCCAGGGCTGGCCTTCGGGCATGGGGTATCCGTTGGTGTCGTAGGTGTACGCGAGGTGCGCGACCTTCGCGGAGCCCGCGGTGTACATGGTCACGGTGCCCGCCTCGGCCTCCGTGCGGGCCGAACCCGCGTGCTTCAGGCCGACCTTGTCGAAGCGGTCGAGGGTGCGCTTCAGGCCGGCGCCACCTCCGTCGAGGGTGTGGTTCGAGGCCGTGGAACAGCCGTCGTACCCGGCGTCCTTGAGGCCGTCCGCGACCTCGGGCGGGGACTGGAAGGCGGGGTAGCCCGTGAACGGGCCGCCCTCCGGTCCGTAGATGGTCTCCATGTGGCAGAGGGCCAGGTCGGCTGCCGAGACGATCGGCTTGACCGCGGAGAACATCGGCCGGAAGTCGTGGCCGTCGCCGTCCGCGTCGGAGGCGGCCCGCCGGATGACCGACTCGTGGGGCAGCACGTCGCCGCTCGCCACCAGCGTGAACCCTTTCTGCGAGCCCGCGGCGGGGGCCGTGGTCGACCCGGGAGCGCCGGAGGCAGCCCGGGCGGCGGACGGGGAACCGGCGAGGCGGGCCGGCGCGGGGTCCCCGCCGGCCGAGCAGCCGGCGACGGCCGACAACACCACGGCGGTCAGGAGGGCGAGGGCGTGGCGGGTGCGTGCGGTCATCTGTCCCGGCTCTCCTTGACTGGCTTGACTGGCTCGATTGGCTTGGCTGGCTCGATTGGCCCGCTTCATACGACTATCTGATCTTCCGTCAATCCATAGAAAGAGACGCCCGAAGTCAAGAAACGGCTCCGGTCCCGGCCGCGCGCTCACTCCAATGGCCGTTCGGCGCGCCGTTCGACCGTTCACCGCCCCGCGCGGCCGCCCACCGGATGACCCGGGTGCTTGGGCGCACGGTCCGGACGGGACGGTTCCCGGGCGGCCCGGTGCAGGTCAGGGTGGATCCGTCGACCTCGACCGCCCCCGCACCGACCCCCGGAAGGAGCCCCCCGTGCCCCTTGCCCCCACCCTCCGACGCACGGACCCCGAGGCACTGGCCGAACTCCAGCGCGAACACGGACGGGCCCTGTTCGGTTTCCTGCTGGGCCTCACGGCAGGGGACGCCCAGCGCGCGGAGGACCTCGCCCAGGAGACCCTGCTGCGGCTCTGGCAGCATCCCGAGGTCCTGGGCGGTGCTTACGAGTCCCTGCGACCCTGGCTGTTCACGGTGGCCCGGCGGCTCGCCATCGACGCCCGGCGGGCACGCCTGTCCAGGCCCCTGGAGGTGGACCCGGAGGGGCTGGACCAGGCACCCGCGCCGGGGGACGCGGTAGCGGGCTCCGTGACGGCCATAGACGTACGGCGGGCCGTGGGCTCCCTGGGGCCGGAGCACCGCGACGTCCTGGTGCAGGTCTACTTCCAGGACCGCTCGGTGGCCGAGGCCGCGGCCGAGCTCGGCATTCCGGCGGGAACGGTCAAGTCCCGTACGTACTACGCCCTGCGCGCCCTGCGGAAGGACCTCCAGGGCTACGGGTACGGACTCGGCGCCTGAGGGGCGGGACCCTGCCCGCCCCGGAGGCCGCGCTCGGCGACTGGATCGGCCGCCGCTCGTCACCGCCCTGCGCGTCGAGCCCCCCGGCGACAACGCGGTCCTGCGGGACGGGCGGTGACCGGCGAACGCCATGCCGTGATCGCCACGGTCTGACCGGCCCCGCACCTGCGAGGGGCCTCTCGGCCCGAGGGGCGGCGAACGCGTCAAAGAATGGCCTGAACGCCCGCGAACCGGACACGAACCGCATCGAAACCGGCATCGGAACGTTCAAGTTGAGTAAACATCCCCCGCATCGCGAGCCGCGCAAGGAAGGCTCGGCGCTGACGGCGGGAAGACGCGACGCATGCGGGAGAAGGTGGAACGGTGCAGCCCGAGGGTACGAACGGCACCAGTGACGGTGGGCTAGCGGTGCCCATGGCATGGCTCTACGCGGAGTACATCGCCGACGAACTGCTGCGCACGGGCCGGCTGATCCCGGTCAGCACCCTGGAGTTCCGCGCCGGACGCGACACGCTCGCGCTGACCATCTACCTCTCGGACGCCGCCGGCGAACTCTCCGGGATCAGGGTCGTCTCGCAGCTCGACGAGTGGATGTCGCTGACGGCGTACGGTCACCCCTGGCGCGACTGGGTCCACACCCGGTTCCTCGCGCTGGGCGAGGAGGCCCGCGAGCGCGGCCAGGGCGAGGACCCCGACCTGGAACTGGCCCGGGCCGCCTGGCGCTGGCTGGACCACACGGAGCTGTTCGCCACGAACCTCGACCCCGGACGCCACGGCCACGCCGACACCCCGCCGGGCCTGGACGAGAACGCCCGGGTCTGGACCCCGGCCTGGCAACTCGGACTCCCGCTCGGCCATTTGGCCATGCACCTGTTCTGAGCGGGCCTCGGGGAGGACCGGACCCCGCTACTCCGGACCCCGCTACTCCGGACCCCGCTACTCCGGCCGCCGCGGCCCCGGCGGCGGCTCCGTCGGGTCGGTGACGAGCCCGGTGAAATCCGCCTCGTTGCGCTCGGCCCGGATCACGTACGCACGAGCGACGCACCACAGCACCGGATAAACCAGCACCCCGAGCACGATCCAGACCAGCGGCCCCGACGCGACCCGCGGCAGGAGGAACAGCAGCGGCAGCAGGCCCACCAGGAGGACGAGCGCGGCCAGGGCGGCGAGTCCGGCGCGCAGCTGGCTGCGCATGAGGGCCCGTACGTAGGTGGCGCCCAGGGTGGTCTGCTCGGAGATCTCGGAGCGGGCCGGCGCGTGCGCGGGGGCCCTCCTGCGGCTGCCGCGCGGAACCCCGGTGACGACCTCCCGCCGGGGCGGCTGCGGCTGCTCCTCCTCGGCCATGGGCCGGAGTCTAACCGGAGCCGGTCCGGCCGGGACCCTCCCGGGAAGGGGCCTCCGCAACCCCGGCCGCTACTTCAGCAGCTTCGACAGCCTGCGGTCGGCGAGCGGCTTCCCGCCGGTCTGGCAGGTGGCGCAGTACTGGAGCGAGGAGTCGGCGAAGGAAACCGAGCGGACGGTGTCCCCGCACACCGGGCAGGGCTCGCCCGCGCGGCCGTGGACCCGCATCCCGCTCTTCTTCTCGGCCTTGAGCCGTCCGGCGGCCACCCCGTGGGCCCGCTCGACGGCCGTGCGCAGGGTCTCCTCGACGGCCTCGTACAGCTGGTCCACCTGCGCCTCGTCGAAGGAGGCGGCCGGCTTGAAGGGCGAGACCTTGGCGTGGTGGAGGATTTCGTCGCTGTAGGCGTTGCCGATGCCCGCGATGACGCTCTGGTCGCGCAACACGCCCTTGATCTGGCGGCGTTCCCCGGCGAGGAGCTCGCCGAAGGCCTCGCGGTCGAAGGCCTCGGCGAGCGGGTCCGGGCCCAGCCGGGCGATGCCGGGAACCTCCTGCGGATCGCGGACCACGTACACGGCGAGCCGCTTCTGGGTGCCGGCCTCGGTGAGGTCGAACCCGCCGCCGCCCTCCAGGACGAGGCGCAGCGCGAGCGGCCCCTTGCCGGGGCCCGGCGGCCGGTCGGGGAAGGTGTCGATCCAGCGCAGCCAGCCGGCCCGGGCGAGGTGGGTGACCAGGTGCAGTTCGCCGATGCGCAGGGCGAGGAACTTGCCGTACCGGGCCGTGGTTCCGGCCCGCTGCCCCTCGAGTGCGGTCAGCGGCGGGTCGTAGGTCTTGAGCACGCTCACGGCGAGCGGGAGGACGCGCTCGACCACCCGCCCGGCCAGGTGCTCGTCGAGGAACTCCCTCAGGGCCTCGACTTCGGGCAGCTCGGGCATGCCCCCAGCCTGCCGTGGCCCCGGGCCGAGCGCGAGCCGGGAGGGGGCCGCGGGAGCCGATCCGGTCCCGCGGGCCGCTCCTCAGCCGCTCCTCAGCGCTCCTCAGCGCTCCTCAGCCGGCCGCGACCTGAAGCTTGTAGTCCACGCCGGTGGCGAAGGAGCCCGATGCTCCCCTGATGCTCAGCGTGTGGCTGCCGGGTGCCAGCGGTTCCATCTGCACCCAGAGGCCGCAGCCCTTGGTGAGGAAGCGCCCGCCGTCCTGGGAGAGCGGATTCCCGTCGACGGCGATGATCCTCACGTCCGTCGCTTCGTACCGCTGGTGTCCGCGGAGCGCGGGGCGGACGGGGTGGAACAGGCGCTGACCAGGAGCGTTGCGCCGATCAGCAGGGCTATGGATCTTCCGGGATGCATGAGCGAAGAGTGCGAGGCCGTCAGCCTCGTACCCGTGGAGGGGTCACGGCATCGTGAACTCGCACCACACGCACTTGCCGTTCCCCCGCGATTCCACGCCCCAGACGTCGGCCAGCCGGTCCACCAGCATCAGGCCGCGTCCCGAGACCCCGGAATCCCCCGCCTCCCGTCGGCGCGGCAGGGCGCTGGAGCGGTCCTCGACCTCCACGCGGAGCCGGCGTTCGGGGCCGGTCAGCACCCGCAGCGTCACGATGGCGGGACCGTCGGTGTGCATGAGGGCGTTGACGATGAGTTCGTCGGCGATCAGCTCGATCTCGTCCGCCCGGTCCCGCGCGCCCCACGCCCGCACCGCCGCGCCGATCATGTGGCGGGCCGATACGAGGGCCTCCGGGTCGCCGGGTGCCACGTGCTGCTGGAGCCGCCCGCCCGCCTGCTGGACCTCCTCGGCCTCGCGGCGGAGCAGCAGCAGCGCCATGTCGTCGGCCCCGCCCCGGTCGTCGACGACCTCGCACAGCCGGTCCGCGAGCAGCGCCAGGTCCGCCGGTCCGGTGCGCACGAGGGAGGTGAGGAGCCGGACGCCGTCGTCGAGGTCGGCTCCGGGCTGTTCCACCAGACCGTCCGTGCACAGCAGAAGCGTTTCCCCGGGCCCCAGTTCGACCGTGGTCACCGGATACTCCAGCAGCCCGAACTCCGCCGACAGCCCCAGCGGCATACCGCCCTCCAGGGCGAGGCGCTCGCAGCCCCCGTCGCGGGTGCGCAACAGGGGGTCGATGTGGCCGGCCCGGACCAGTTGCAGCACCCCGGTCGAGAGGTCGGCCTCGGCGTACGTGCAGGTGGCGAAGCGGTCGGTGTCCAGCTCGTGCAGGAAGACGGAGGCCCGGGCCATGACGGTGGCCGGCGAGTGTCCTTCGGCGGCGTACGCGCGCAGCACGATCCGCAGCTGACCCATGACCGCCGCCGCGTGGGTGTCGTGGCCCTGGACGTCCCCGATGACCGCGCCGACGCGGCCGCCGGGCAGCGGGATGACGTCGTACCAGTCACCGCCGATGTCCTGGCCCATCTTGGCCGAGCGGTACCGTACGGCGATCTCGGCGCCGGGCACCGAGGGGATCCGGCGCGGCAGCATCGCCTGCTGGAGCCCTTCCGCCAGATCGTGCTCCTGCTCCAGCAGCATCGCCCGCTGGAGGCTCTGCGCGATGCTGCTGCCGAGTGCGACGAGGAGGTTGCGCTCCTCCTGGGTGAAGCCGTTCTTGTCCTGGTAGAGCAGGCCGATCGCGCCGATCGGACGGGCCTGGGCGATCAGCGGCAGGTAGGCGGCCGCCGAGATGTGCATCGAGGAGATCTTCGCCCAGAGCCCGGGGTACCCGGCGGCGAACTCGGCCGCCGAGTCCAGGAACCGCGGCTGGAGCGAGCGGACCACCTCGCTCATCGGGTACTGCTCGTCGATGCGCGTATAACGGGTGCCGGGGACGAAGCTGCCCGCGGGGCCCTCGGCGACGAGGTGGATCCGGCCGGCCTCGACCAGTCCCATCACCATGCCCATGGACCCGAGCCGTTCCAGGCCGTGGGCGTCGCCGAGCGCGTCGATGACGTCCTGGACGGTACGGGCGTGCGCGAGCGCGGCGGTGGTGGACTCGACCACGGACGTCTGGCGGCGCCGCTCCTCGTCCAGCCCGAGGCGTTCCGCCGAATGACTGAGTTCCTCGGTGGCGTCGCGGACGATGCCGATGATGCGGTACGGGCGGCCGTCCGGGCCGCGCATGACCCGGCCCTGGGTGTGCGTCCAGCGCAGCGTGCCGTCGTGGCAGCGGATGCGGAAGTAGGCGCCGTAGCTGTCCACCCCGCTCTTGAGGGCCGAGGAGACCAGTGCGTCGAGCCGGGCGCCCTCGGCGGGCGGGACGCGCGGCGAGAGGGACCCGGGCCTGCCGTCGTACTCCTCGACGGTGGTGTCGAAGACCTCCAGGGCGGCCGAGTCCATGTGCATGAGACCGGTGACGAGGTCCCAGTCGAAACTGCCCATGCGGTTCAGCGAGAGCGAGCGGTCCGGGTGTGCGGGCCAGTCCTCCGGCAGCGATACGGCGATCGGCACCGGTCCACCATGACACACGGGCCGGTCAGGCGCTCTCCAGGTACTCGCCGTCGTACGGGGCCGAGGGCTGCTGCTCGGGGACGGAATAGGGGTCGGAGTACGGGTCGGCGTAGGGGTCCGCGTCCGGGTTGGCGTACGGGTCCGCGTACGGGTCGCTCGGCTGCGGCGACGCCCCGTCGGGGCCCACCAGGGTCCCGGGGTCGCTCGGGGTCTGCCCGGGGAGGTCGGAGGGGATGTCGGCGGGCTGGTCGGTGGTGGGCGGCGGCGCCGTGGGCGGGCCCGTGGGCACGCCGGACGAGGGCTGGTCGGGGGCCGTCGGGGTGTTCGGGCCGGTCGGGCTGTCGGGGGTGACGGGAGCCGTCTGCGGGGAGCCCGGCGGGCAGTCGGCCGCGTTCGGGGCGGCGCCGGGGCTCGGCGGGCCGGTGGGCGGCGGCTCGGTGCGGGCGAGGCTGTTGCTGTCCGGGGTCCTGCACGGTTCGGCCGGCGAGGTGCCGGGCGGGGTCGCGGGACTGGCGGGGATCCCGTCGGCCGGATCGTACGGGGGCGGCGTCCGCGGAGCGCGGTCTTGGGCTCCGTCGTCGCCGGCCGTGCGCTCGATCCAGGTGTTGTCGGCGATGTTGACGATGACCAGGTTGTCGATGACCTCCATGGTCGGCTCGATGACCACGACCTGGGCGGGCTGGTAGCCGCTCCAGGGGTCTCCCTTGAGCACCGGTGAGCCCTTGGCGGCGCGCGGCGCGAGCAGCGGGTTGCCGCAGGCGCAGCGGACGCGGGGCATTCCGTGGTTGTCCACGAGGACGGCGGTGCCGGCCTGGAGCACGGACTGGAAGGCATCGGGCTTGCCGCCGACGAAGCCGTGGTTGGTCACCCGGGTGTCGGCGCGCAGCACGACCGGGGTGAGGCCGCGCAGGAAATCGGGGATCTGTTCCTGCTCCACCCGGGAGGCCTCGGCGAAGGCGCGGGCCTTGGCGTCGTCGGCGGTCAGGGACTGGGCCTGCGCCTCCACGTCGCAGCTGCCGAGGCGCTGGGTTCCGCCGTACAGGCCGGGGGTGGCCGCGTTGACGGTACGGATGCCCCGGCCGGTCGTGTTGGGCAGCGGGGGCTGGACGGGGGCGGATTCGCCGGTGGTGGAGGAGGCGGTGAAGGGGTCGGGACCGGCCGTGGCCACGGGCTGGAGGTGGACGTCCTGACTCTCGGCGCCGGGGCCCTTGGTCCGTCCCTCGTCGGCGGAGGCGCCGCAGGCGGCGGCGAGGAGTCCGAGGACGGTGAAGAGGGCCGCACGGGCCGGTGCGTGACGACGCGGCGCCTGACGAGGTGTCGGTGCGTACACGTTGCATCTCCCTTTTCGCCCCGGTTGCTTCCTCTTGTCTGCCGTATGTACGGGGCGGCCGCAACCGGAGATCACGAATCCGATCCCCTCTTGAACATGTTCAAGAGGGGGTCTAGGCTCACGATCGTGAGTTGAACACGTTCAATGCGTTCGGTCCGAGGAGGGGGATCCGCGGTGACCGTGCTGGTGAATCTGATCGTCGCGCTGGGCAGGCTCCACGTCGTCCCGGCCGGCCTGCGCCTGATCGATCCGGTCCGGTTCGGACGGACGGCCCGGCTCTGGCCGCTGTTCGCGGCTCCCGGAGCGGTCTGCCTGTGGCTGCCCCGGGGAGCCCCGGCCACGGCCCTCGCCGCGGTCTACGCGGCGGCGACGCTGGCCCTGGCGGTCCGGGCCCTGGCCCCGGCTGTACGGGCCGCGCCCGGCCGGAGCTCCGGCTCCGGCTTCGGCTTCGGCTCCGGCTTCGGCTCCGGCTTCGGCGCCAGCTCCGGCTTCGGCCCGGGCCCCGCCGGGGTGGCCGTGCTCACCGCACTCGTGGCGCCCTCGGTGGCCGGGACCGCCCTGGTCGCCGAACGCGCCGGGTACCGGCTCTTCGGCTTCGACCTCGACATCCTGGCCCTGACCGTGCCGCACTTCCACTTCGCCGGTTTCGCCGCCGCCCTGGTCGCCGGGCTGGTGTGCCGGGCCTGCGCCGCCGGAGCCCTCGCGCGCTGGGCGGCGTACAGCGTCCCGGCCGGGACCGGGCTCGTGCTCCTCGGCTACTTCATCGACGACTGGGCCGAGCTGGTGGGCGCGGTGACGCTGACCGGCGGCATGTGGGCGGTGGCCCTGCTGACCTGGCGGGACGTCCGCACCGGGGCCGGCGCCAGGGACCGGGTCACCGGCGCGCTGCTCACGGGCTCGGCGGCCGTCCTGGTGGCCACCATGCTGCTCGCCCTGTGGTGGGCGCTCGGCGAGGCCACCGGGATCGCGCACCCCACCCTGACCTGGATGGCCGCCACCCACGGCCTCGGCAACGCCCTCGGCTTCGGCCTGTGCTCGCTGCTGGCCTGGCGCCGCCTGACCGCCGGCCCACCCGGACCGCCGACGTCGGCACCGCACGCACCGGTCACCCTGCCCGCGGCGGCCGCCCCGCCCACCCCAGTCGCCGCGCCCACACCGGCCGCCCTGCCCACCCCAGTCGCCCCGCCCACACCGGCCGCCCTGCCCGACCGAACGGAGATCCCGGCATGACCCGCCTCATCAGCGAAGGCCGCAGCGAGGTCCGAAGCACCTTCAACTACCCCGACCGGGGCGCCACGGCCCGGCGGCCGCTGCCCACCGGGTACAACTTCACCCACCACCGCACCCGGATCGGACAGGGGCAGGCCGCCTTCGACGCCGCCGGGGCCGCCCTGACCAGCTTCCGTGCGCACCGCGCCTCGGGCATGCTCGTCACGGCCGGGGCGTTCCCCGTCCGGCCCGGCGACCGGGTCGTGGTCGGGATCGGAATCGGCCCGGTGCGCGTCGACGCCCCGTGCGAGGTGATCTGGACCGCGTACGAACCCCGCCGGACCGGTTTCGCCTACGGCACGCTCGCCGGACACCCCGAGTGCGGCGAGGAGTCCTTCGTGGTCGACATGGAGCCGGACGGCTCCGTGTGGTTCGAGGTGAACGCCTTCAGCCGCCCCGCAACCTGGTACACCCAGCTCGCCGGCCCGCTCGTCCCCTTCCTCCAGCAGGCCTACGCACGCCACCTCGGGCGGTACGTCCGACGTCTCGCCACGGGCGCCCGGCCCGCGCCGGCCGGATACTGGAGGCGATGGACTGGTTCACGGCGCCCGGATACTGGCTGGGACGGCTGATCTTCCAGCGGGCCCTGGCCGGTGTCTACCTCCTCGCCTTCGCCGGGGCCGCCCTGCAGTTCCGGGCACTGATCGGGGCGCACGGCATGCTGCCCGTGCCGCGACATCTGCGGTACGTGCCCTTCCGCCGCGCCCCGAGCCTGTTCCACCTGCACTACTCCGACCGGTTCTTCGCCACCTGCGCCTGGACCGGGGCGGCCCTGGCGGCGGCGCTCGCCGCGGGGGCCGGGGACGCGGTGCCCCTGGGCGCGGCCATGGCGATGTGGGCGCTGCTGTGGCTGCTCTACCTGTCGATCGTGAACGTGGGGCAGACCTGGTACTCCTTCGGCTGGGAGTCCCTGCTGCTGGAGGTCGGCTTCCTGGCCGTGTTCCTCGGCAACGCGCGGGCCGGGCCGCCGGTGCTGGTGCTGTGGCTGCTGCGCTGGGTGGTCTTCCGGGTGGAGTTCGGCGCGGGGCTCATCAAGATGCGCGGCGACCCCTGCTGGCGGCGGCTCACCTGCCTGTACTTCCATCACGAGACGCAGCCGATGCCCGGCCCGCTGAGCTGGTTCTTCCACCATCTGCCGAAGCCGCTGCACCGGGTGGAGTGCGCCGCCAACCACGTGACCCAACTGGTCGTGCCCGTCCTGCTGTTCACTCCGCAGCCGGTGGCCTCGTACGCCGCCGCGGTGATCGTGGCGACCCAGCTGTGGCTGGTGGTGTCGGGGAACTTCGCCTGGCTGAACTGGATCACGATCACGGCGGCCCTGCCGGCCTTCGATTTCGGCGCGCTCGCGGGCGCACCACCGCCGGCCGCCTCCCGGCAGGGGCCGCTCTGGTACGTGGTGCTGGTGTGCGCCGTGACCGCGCTGGTGCTCGTGCTGAGCCGGCACCCGGTGGCCAACATGGTCTCCCGCGGCCAGGTCATGAACCGGTCCTTCGACCCCCTCCACCTGGTGAACACCTACGGCGCGTTCGGCACGGTGGGCCGGATCCGCGAGGAGGTGGTGGTGGAGGGCACCGCGGACCGGCAGCCTCGGGAGGACGGCGCGTGGCAGGAGTACGGGTTCCGGGGCAAGCCGGGTGACGTGCGCCGGATGCCGCGCCAGTTCGCCCCGTACCACCTGCGCCTGGACTGGCTCATGTGGTTCGCGGCGCTCTCCCCCGGCTATGCCCGCGACTGGTTCGGGCCGTTCGTGGAGCGGCTGCTGGCGGGCGACCGGGACACCCTGAAGCTGCTCCGGCACAACCCCTTCCCGGACGCGCCGCCGCGTTACGTCCGGGCGCGGCTGTACCGCTACCGGTTCACGACCTGGCGGGAGCTGCGCGAGACCGGGGCGTGGTGGCACCGCACGCTGGTGCGCGAGTACCTGCCGCCGACCCGGCTCGCGGAGGCGGCCCGGTCAGAGTCCGAGTAGCGCGGACTCCTGCTCGGCGCTCATCCCGGGGGCCGGCCGGTCGGGGCGCTGCGGGGCGATCCCGCCCAACTCCTGGAGCCAGGCCCACGTGTCGGCGACGGTCTCCCCGACGGGGCGGCACTTCAGGCCCGCGGCGAGCGCCTTGGTGACGTCCGCGCCGTACATGTGGTCGTGCATTTCGCCCTCGGGCATCCAGGCCGGCAGTTCGGTCCAGGGCTGTACGCCGGCCGCCTCGATCCGGGCCGGATCGGTCCAGCGGAGCTCGGCGCCGCCGCCGGTCACCTTCGCGCAGGCTTCCAGCAAGCTGCCCATCGTGGCGTGGCCGGTCGGGGAGACCAGGTTGTACGGACCCCCGCGCCCGGCCTCGGCGGCGTCCAGGGTCCAGTGCGCGAGGTCGCGTACGTCCACGTACTGGAGCGGGAGGTCGCGCGGCCCGGGGGCGGGCAGCGGACCGCCGCGGGCCGTGCGGTTCAGCCACCAGGGCAGCCGGCCCACGTTCTCGTAGGGGCCGAGGATGAGCCCGGCGCGGACCAGCAGGGCGCGGTCCGCGAAGGCGTCCACGACGGCGATCTCGGCTCCGCGCTTGTCCTCGGCGTAGGCGACGGAGTCCGCGTCGGGCGAGCCGTCGACCAGCGGTCCGTCCTCATCCAGGCCCGCCCGGGCGGGGTACGCGTGCACCGAGCGGCTGGATATGTACGCGTACCGGCCGACCCGGTCGGCGAGCAGGCGGGCGCTGTCGCGGACCGCCGTGGGGGCGCCGCCCCAGGTGTCGACGACGAGGTCCCACTCCCCCTCGGCGAGGGCGTCCAGGCCTCCGGGGGCGGTGCGGTCCCCGTGCAGGGCCGTGGTCCCCGGCGGGGGCGCGTGGTGCCCGCGGTGGAAGACGGTGACGTCCCACCCGCGGCTCAGGGCGTCTTCGGTGATCGCGCGCCCGACGAATTCGGTTCCACCCAGCATCAGCAGCTTCATGCTGGTCAGCCTGCCCGGCACCGGGGGTGCGCGGAACCCTTGATCGCCCAGAGCGATGACGCCCTCGGCGTACGCGTACCGGGAACTTCCGGGCGCCGTCCGGCATTGCGGCGACACGGGGCGGACAGCCGCCACAGGCCGCCGCCCGTCGTCCCGGGCCCTGACTCCGGGACGACGGGCGGACCGCGCCGTGTGCGTGGGGGCGGACCGCTCCTGGCGGACCGCGCCCGCGCGGTCAGTCGATGCCGGGCAGGATGTGCGGCTCCGCGAGGTCGTCCTCGTAGCCGGCCAGGCGGATCGGAGCGGACCGGGCCCAGACCTCCAGGTTGCCGAGGGTCTCGGGGCGCTTGCTGTTCCGCGTCCCCGTCCGTTCCCTGGGCGCCTGGTCCGTCGTCGTCAGTTCTGGTGTCACCGCGCACTCCTTTGGGTCGCGTAACCCGGCGGGCGAACCGCGCGCCGGTGCGGGAAGAGAAGGTTTCCGGACGCGGTGGCGCCTTGGTGGAGCGAGGGCCCGTGTGGGGCTCTCATGGCGATCAGAGTACACATATGAGCGCACTCCCGCTCGATAGAATAGTAAAATCCACTCCGGAAAGCTTGTTTTCGCCACGAGTTCATCACCTCGCACAGCGGCGCGTCGCGTACGGCTGATCTGCTCGACGGCGCCATACGGGTGATACGCGGTCGGCGACGGAAGGAACGACAGTGGCGAAGTCCGAGGTGCCGGTGGTCGTCAGGAGCGTCGGGGAACTGATGGACCTGCTGCGCGGCGCGCACGGCGACGGCCATGGGCTGCGGGTGGCCGCGCTATTGCGCCGCTCCCACCCCTCCGACAAGGAACTGCAGGTCGCGGGTCTGTTGATCAACCACCCCGCCGACGCCATCCGCCCTCTGCTGGGCGAGCGGGTGGCCCGGCTCGTACGGCTGCACGGACCGGGGGCGCCCGCTCCCGGGCCCGACCCCGACGCGGAGTCCCTCGGTCACGCGGCGGAGGCGGGCCGCTCCGCGGGCCTGGACGCGGGCGTGCTGGAGGACTGGCGCCCGGTGCTGGAGCTGGTCGCGGCGGGGGCCTACGGCCGCACCGCCTGAACGGGGAGCGCCCCCGGCCCCTCTCGCGTGGAGAGGGGCCGGGGGCGCGCAGATGAGTGGGGGCCGGTGGCCCGGTGCCGTGCGGCCCGGCCTACCAGTTGGCGGGCGCGTAGTCCTTCAGGAAGACCCCGTACAGGTCCTCGCCGAGCTCGCCGCGAACGATCGGGTCGTAGACCCGGGCCGCGCCGTCGACCAGGTCGAGGGGAGCGTGGAAGCCCTCCTCGGCGAGGCGGAGCTTGTCGAAGTGCGGGCGCTCGTCCGTGATCCAGCCGGTGTCGACCGAGGTCATCAGGATCCGGTCGGTCTGGAACATCTCCTGGCCGCTGGTCCGGGTCACCATGTTCATCGCGGCCTTGGCGGCGTTGGTGTTCGGGTGCCCCGCACCCTTGTAACCCCGGCTGAAGACGCCCTCCATCGCCGAGACGTTCACGACGTACGCCCGTCCACCCGCCGCCTTTCGGGCGGCCTCGGCCATGGCCGGCCTGAGCGCACTGATCAGGATGAACGGCGACGTGTAGTTGCACAGCTGGGTCTCGAGCAGCTCCACCGGGGAGATCTGGTCGATGGTCTGCACCCATGTGTTGCTGTCGACGACGTCCGGCAGCAGGCCGCCCGCGTCGATGGCGGTGCCGGCCAGGTGTCGCTCCAGGCTGGCATTGCCCGCGACCAGTGCGAGGTCGGCGACCTTCTGCGCCTCGAGCCCGCTCACGCCGATGGGCAGCGCCGCCAGACCGTCGACCGCGCCGGAGTTGAAGGCCCCGATGACGTGGTGGGCCGGGAGCTCGCCGGCCGGAAGCGGGGCGCTCTCCCCCTCGACCAGCGCCGCGTAGGCACTGGGCAGGCGGCGCACGGTCTGCGTCGCGTTGTTGATCAGGATGTCGAGCGGGCCGGCCGCGGCCACCTGCTCGGCGAGGGCCACCGACTGGGCCGGGTCGCGCAGGTCGATGCCGACGACCTCCAGTCGGTGCATCCAGTCCACCGAGTCCTCCATCGCCTTGAAGCGGCGGATGGCGTCCTTGGGGAAGCGGGTGGTGATCGTGGTGTGCGCGCCGTCGCGCAACAGCCTCAGCGCGATGTACATGCCGATCTTCGCCCGGCCGCCGGTGAGCAGCGCGCGCTTGCCGGCGAGGTCGGCACGGGCTTCCCGCTTGGTCCGGTTCTCGACGGCGCAGCCCGGGCAGAGCTGGTGGTAGAAGTAGTCGACCTCGACGTAACGCGCCTTGCAGACGTAGCAAGAGCGCGGGCGCTGGAGTATTCCGGCGATCCGGCCGGTCTCCGTGACCGAGGAGGGCAGCAGGCCCTCGGTCTCGTCGTCGATGCGCTCGGCGGAGCCGGTCGCGGTCGCCTCGGTGACGGCCTTGTCGTTGGCGGTCTTGGCGGCGCGGCGGTCCTGGCGGCGGCGCTGCTTGACCGTCCGGTACAGACCGGCGGTGGCGCGGCGCACGGTGATCGCGTCCGGGTGGTCGACGTCGAGCTTGTCGAGCTCGTCGAGCACGCTGAGGCAGAGGGCCAGGCGGTCGGGGTCGATGCCCGGCCCGAAGGCGTGGCCCTGCTCCTGGCTGTCTTCGGTCACCGTCATACCCGCTGCGTTCCTTGATCAGTCGTCCGCGTCCGCCGGATGCGGAAGTCCCCAAAAGGGCTAGTGTACGGATCCCCCGGGCGGGAAGACAAACGCACTCTTCCGCTCCCTGCTACTGCGTTCGGAGTACGCCCAAGGGCGTACCCGTCCCCGCCTTCAGGGGGAGGAATAGCTCTCCGGACTCGGGCATTGTGACTTTTATGAGCGCCCTAGCCTTTTCGGTCCTGCTGTGCCTGGTGTCCGCCGTGGCGTACGCGGCCGGAGCGATCGTCCAGGAGCGGGTCGCGGCCGCCTCCACCGGCCGGTCTTACGCCCCCGTGCGCCGGCCCGCCTGGTACGGCGCGATCGCGCTGAACGGCCTCGGGGCCCTGCTGCACGTGGTGGCGCTCGCCTACGGGCCGCTGAGCCTGGTGCAGCCGCTGGGCGCTCTCACCATCGTCTTCGCGCTCCCGATGGCGGCCGTGTTCGTACGGCATCGGCCGCAACGGGCGTCAGCCGCCGCTTGGCGCGGGGCGGCCCTGGCCACGGCCGGGCTGGCCGGGCTGCTGGCCCTGACGGGCGGGGGCGGGCGGGCCGAGCAGTCCCTGTCGGGCGCGGAACAGAGCCTGCTCCTGACCGCGACCGGGGCCCTGGTGTCCGTACTGTTGCTGGCCGCGCGCCGGGTACGGCGGGTCACCGCGCACAGCGTCCTGCTGGCCACGGCCGCCGGGGCCGCCTTCGGGATGGCCTCGGTGTTCACGAAGTCGGTGGCCGAGAGCTTCGCCCCGGACGCGCTGGTCACGCTCTGGCCGGAGCTGACCGCGATCGCCGCGCTGGCCGCCGCCGGACTGCTCCTGTCGCAGGCGGCCTACCGCGGCGCCGGGCTGACCGCCCCGCTGGCCACCGTGACGGTGGCCAACCCGGTGGTCGCGGCGGCGGTCGGCATCGCACTGTTCGACGAGGGCTTCCGCTACGGGGCGGCCGGCGTCGCGGCGGCGCTGGTGAGCGCGGCGGCGGCGGCGACCGGGCTCGTCCTGCTCACCGTCGCACCCCGCGAGGCGCGGGTGCCCCTGCCGTCGGGACCCGCGCCGGTCCCGGCTCCCTCGGCGGCCGGGACGCCGGCGGTGGCCGGGACCCGGTCGATGGCCGGGGCTCCGGCTACCGCCGCGGTCCCGGTCCCGGCCCCGGCCCCGGCTTCAGATGCTGACTCCGTGGGCCCGCAGGTACCTCAGCGGGTCGATGTCGGTGCCGTAGCCGGGTCCCGTGCGCATCTCGAAGTGCAGGTGCGGCCCGGTCACGTTCCCCGTCGCCCCGGAACGGCCGATGCGCTGCCCGCCGGAGACCGCCGAGCCGGCTTTGACCGAGACCGCCGAGAGGTGCGCGTACTGGGAGTACCGGCCGTCGGTGTGCCGGATGACGACCTGGTATCCGTACGCACCGGCCCAGCCGGCTGAGACGATCTGCCCGCTGCTGACGGCCTTGACGGTGGTGCCGGTGGCCACCGGGAAGTCGATCCCGGTGTGGTAGCCGCTCGACCAGGACGAACCCGCGACGTGGTAGCCGGTGCCGAGGCCCGCGTCGACCGGGGCGCTGAAGGCCCCGGAGGGGGTCTGCGGCCTCTCGGCAGGTTTCTCCGCGGGTTTCTCCGCGGGCTTCGCCGGCTTCGTACCCGCCTGCTCGGCGGGCTTCGCCGGTGCCACGGGCTTCACCGGCTCGGCCGTGCGCGGCGGCTTCTGCGGATTCTGCGCGGGCGGCGCGGCCGTGACGCGCAGGGTGAGGCGCTGCCCGGGGAAGATCAGGTCCGGATCACCGCCCACGACGGCCCGGTTGGTCGCGTACAGGGACTGCCAGCCGCCGTCGACGTGCTGCTCGGTGGCGATCTCCGACAGCGAGTCCCCGGCAGCGACGACGTAGGGGTCGGGCAGGACGGAACCCCCGGCCGGGCGGGGCGTCGCCGCTTGGGAAGCGGCCTTCGGAGCCGCCTTCGGAGCCGCCTTCGGAGCCGCCTTCGGAGCGGCCGGCGCCGCGACCTTCGGGGCCGTCGCCTTCCCCGGGCCCGTCACCTTGCCCTGGGCGCCGAGCGCGGGTGCCGGGCCGCTGCGGCTCAGTCCGGCCTGCTTCCCGCAGACCGGCCAGGCCTGCGGCCCCTGACCCTTCAGCACCTTCTCCGCCACCGCGATCTGCTGCGCCTTGGTGGCCAGATCGGCTCGGGCGGCGTACGCGGTCCCGCCGAAGGCGCGCCAGGTGCTCTGGCTGAACTGGAGTCCGCCGTAGTAGCCGTTGCCGGTGTTGATGTGCCAGTTGCTCGTGGACTCGCAGGCGGCGACCTTGCTCCACGTGTCCAGCGAGGCGGCGTGCCCCGTGCCCGCTCCGATCAGGGGCAGTGCTATCCCGGCTCCGCCGGCGGTGACGACGAGCGAAGCACGGTTGATGCTGCTCGGCTGATACCGGCGGTGCCGGCCCCTTACGCGCATGGGAGCCCCCATCGAAGACATCAGGAAACTCGCAACCTAACGCCACGACCGGGGCATGACAAGGCGCACAACACAACGCGTTCGAGCGGAAGTTGATTTAACGCCGAATGTAAGACGCCGGTAAGGATCACCATCGGGGTAGCGTCGGTGTTCCTGCATTCCTCCGCACATCGAATGCACTGTCGACGCACTCAGGAGCGCACGCACATGACCAGCAGCACGGCCCAGATCGGCGTCACCGGACTCGCGGTGATGGGCAGCAACCTCGCCCGCAACTTCGCCCGCAACGGATTCACCGTCGCCGTCCACAACCGCACCACCGCCAAGACCACGGCTCTCGTGGAGGAGTTCGGCCACGAGGGCTCCTTCGTGGCCGCCGGGAGCGCGAAGGAGTTCGTGGACGCGCTGGAGCGCCCGCGCCGTCTGATCATCATGGTGAAGGCCGGCGAGCCGACCGACGCGGTGATCCGCGAGTTCGCCCCGCTGCTGGAGCCGGGCGACGTGATCATCGACGGCGGGAACGCCCACTTCGAGGACACCCGCCGCCGCGAGAAGGAGCTGCGCGAGCAGGGCCTGCACTTCGTGGGCGTCGGGATCTCGGGCGGCGAGGAGGGCGCGCTGCTCGGCCCGAGCATCATGCCCGGCGGATCCGAGGAATCCTGGGCCTCGCTCGGCCCGATGCTGGAGAAGATCTCCGCCAAGGCCGCCGACGGCACGCCCTGCACCTCGCACGTGGGCCCCGACGGCGCCGGGCACTTCGTGAAGATGGTGCACAACGGCATCGAGTACGCCGACATGCAGCTCATCGCGGAGGCCTACCACCTGCTGCGCGAGGTGGCCGGCTACTCCCCCGCGAAGATCGCCGAGACCTTCCGCGCCTGGAACAGGGGGCGGCTGGACTCGTACCTGATCGAGATCACCGCCGAAGTGCTCGCGCACACGGACGCCGCGACCGGCCGGCCGTTCGTGGACGTGGTCGCCGACGCCGCCGAGCAGAAGGGCACCGGCCGCTGGACCGTGCAGATCGCCCTCGACCTGGGCGTGCCGGTGTCCGGCATCGCCGAGGCCGTCTTCGCCCGCGCGGTGTCGGGCCACGGCGAGCTGCGCACGGCCGCCCGCGGCCTGGCCGGCCCGAAGCCCGAGCCGCTCTCCGCGGAGGCCGCCGACGCCTTCGCGGCCCGGGTGGAGCAGGCCCTGTACGCCTCGAAGATCGTCTCGTACACCCAGGGCTTCCACCAGATCCAGGCCGGCAGCGAGGAGTACGGCTGGGGCGTGGACCCGGGCGCCGTGGCCTCGCTGTGGCGCGGCGGCTGCATCATCCGCGCCGCGTTCCTGGACCGGATCCGGGCCGCGTACGACGCCCGCCCGGAGCTGCCGAGCCTGCTGGCGGACGCCGGATTCGCCGATGAGATCGGCGCCGCGCAGGAGGACTGGCGCGAGGTGCTGGTGGCGGCGGTCCGCCAGGGCATCCCGGTACCGGCCTTCGCGGCCTCGCTCGCGTATTACGACGCCCTGCGCTCGGAGCGGCTCCCGGCGGCCCTGACCCAGGGCCAGCGCGACTTCTTCGGGGCGCACACCTACCGGCGCACCGACCGCGAGGGCTCGTACCACACGCTGTGGAGCGGCGACCGCTCCGAAGTCCGTACGGACTGACGCCCAGCGCTTCCGCGCCGGCTCAGCTCAGCTCAGCGGCTCCGGTGCGGGCTGCGGCGCGGGGCCGGGCGGCGCCGGAATCGGGTCGGGTTCGGGCACCGGACCGGGCGTCGGCGGCTCGGGCCGGGGCAGCGGCCCCGGATCCGGGAACGGATTCGGCACCGGGGCCGGTTCGGGAACGGGAGGCTGTGTCATACCTCCACCCTCCCCCGGTCCGGGTTCCGGCGCACGCTCTGGTCCCCCAGAGCGGCGACGAGACCGGACCCGGGGCCGGACGGGACCGGCACGGCGGTGGTGACCCGGGCCGGCGCGCCCGTCAGGGAGACCTGGGCAGGGACGACGACGTCACCACAGGTCGGAGTCCGAGTCGAGCTGCGCCTTGGCCGCGGTCACCACCCCGGCCGGCGCCTCGGGCGCCTGCTCGGGGTGTTTGGCGGCCCAGCTCGCGGCATACGGGCAGAGCGGGACCACGGGCACGCCCTCGTCGGCCGCGATCCCGTAGAAGGTCTTCACCAGGTTCCCGGCGATCCCGCGGCCCTCGTGCCCCGGCTCGACGACGGTGTGCACCGCCACGAGGGCGTGGGGCGCCTCGCTGAGCACGAAGTAGGCGATGTATCCGACCACCGCCCCGTCCTCGACGGTCAGCAGCCGCCCGGACGGGCGGTCGTCCACGATCTTGATCGATTCGCTCGACCCGGTCTGCGACATCGTCCCGACTCCCCTCAGACAGCCACCGCGTAGGGGCTGCGCTCCTGGTCCGTTCCCGGAACCGGGGCGGACGGATCCACACCCAGCTCGATGATGCGATTGTCCCCGTCGACGTGCACGACGCGCGGCTCGAACACGCGCGCCTCGGCGTCGTCCATCTGCCCGTAGCTGATGAGGATGACCAGGTCACCGGGGTGCACGAGGTGCGCGGCGGCCCCGTTGATCCCGATGACCCCGGATCCGCGCTCGCCCTTGATGACGTAGGTCTCCAGCCGCGCCCCGTTGGTGATGTCCACGATGTGCACGAGCTCGCCGGGCAGCAGATCCGCCGCGTCGAGGAGATCGGCGTCGATGGTCACGGACCCGACGTAATGCAGGTCGGCCTGGGTGACGGTGGCGCGGTGGATCTTGGACTTGAACATGGTGCGCAGCATTCTGAACTCCCAGAAGACGGCTCCCTGCCAGCTTTCTGCAGGTCAGGGGCGGTCTCACCCTACACTGACACGCGCCGGATCGAAGCTTAAAAGGAACATCGATTCCCGCTGGCGAGAAGGCTCCTCGCCCTGCACTTCCGCGCGAACCAGGCCGTGGTCGCGCCGCCGACCACAGCTCGAATGGGACACAGCCACTTCGGGATGTTCGGGGACCGATGCTGACCAGATGCCGACCTGCCTGACGGCACATCAGGCACATGAGGGCACAGGGCGACTTGGAGGAAACTGGCGGTCGTCCCAGTTGAGATGACCTCTAAGTCGCACGCGGGGACATCATCGTCTCCGCTCCGTCTATGACAGCGGTACAGCGGGGCGTGCCAGGTCCGGGAGTGACGCGGACGGCGACGGACGCGGGTGGGTCTGTGGGCAGTTCCCCGCTCACGACCTCAGGCCGGTTCCCGTGCAGCCGGGAGCGGCCGGTCTCCTTGCCGTCGACAAGCAGTTCGACCAGTCCCGGATGGCCGCTGTGGACGTTCACGGTCACCGAGTGGCCCCTGACATCAAGGTGAAAGTGGTGACTTCCCGCCATCAGGCGCCTCCCTGAACCGCTACCCCACCCCCATCATGCCTGCGTCCGCCCCGGCCTGCACCCGAGGGCCGGGGCGGACGCACGCTGCGCCGACGACGGGTACCGGGACCGTTCCGCGTGCCCCAGCGGGCGGGAAGCCGCACACTGCGATAAGGAGGCCTACGCATTTCGCGCGGGCCGAGGTGAGGGTGTTCGGCGTGCTTGAGGTCCCGCTCTGGCTGTGGGGGGCGTTCGCCGCGACGGTGGTGGTGTCGCTGGCGGTCGACTTGCTGTCCCACCGCACCGCGCACGTCATCGGCTTCAAAGAAGCCGCGGCCTGGAGCGGTCTGTGGGTGAGCCTGGCCCTGATCTTCGGCGGGGTCGTCTTCCTCGTCCTCGGCACGACCGCCGGCACCGAGTACACGACGGCCTGGCTGCTGGAGAAGAGCCTGTCGGTCGACAACCTCTTCGTCTTCGCCGTGATCTTCGCCTACTTCAAGGTACCCAGGGCCTACCAGCACCGCGTGCTGTTCTTCGGCGTCATCGGCGCCCTCGTCTTCCGCGGCATCTTCCTCTCCCTCGGCGTGGCCGTCGTCAGCCGCTTCACCGCCGTGCTGTTCGCGTTCGCGGCGGTGCTCTTCTACAGCACGTACAAGCTACTCAAGGACGAGCAGGACAGCTTCGACCCGGGTAAGAGCTTCGCCGTGCGGCTGCTCCGCAAGATCATCCCGGTGCGCGACGAATACGCCGGGGCGAAGTTCTTCGTCAGGGAAGCCGGCAAGCGTGTGGCGACCCCGCTGCTCGCGGTGGTCGCCGCGATCGAGGCCGCCGACCTGATCTTCGCCGTCGACAGCGTCCCGGCCGTCCTAGCGGTCAGCGACGACGCCTTCATCGTCTACACCAGCAACGCGTTCGCCATCCTCGGCCTGCGGGCCCTCTACTTCATGCTCGCCGGCCTCCTGGACCGCTTCCACTACCTGAGCAAAGGCCTGGCGATCATCCTCGCCTTCATCGGCGTCAAGCTCATCCTCCAGGCGTCACACAAGCTGATCAGCCCAAGCATCCCGGAAATCCCCTCACCGATCAGCCTCGCCGTCATTGTCGTCGTCCTGACGGGCTCCGTGGTGCTCAGCCTCAGAAGGTCGGCCCCGAAGCGCGTTCCGGAACAGGCCGATGAGCAGAGAGGCGCCTCCGAGTCCACCGATCAGGTCGAGGCGCGTAGCGCACCACCCGCGGTGGATGACCCTGAGCCGTCCACCGGCCCACCAGATCAAGAGGGTGAAGCGCCTCCACGCTCGTGACAGTCCGGAAGCCGACCACTTCCCGACCGACCAAAACAGGCATATCGTAAAGAAATGGTCAAGATGAAGCGCAAGCCTGAAGCGTATGCGTGTCCGACGTGTCGGCAGTCCGTGCCGGCCACACCCCACCGCCATAAGAGCCTCGGGGTATTCGTTCCCGTGTGGGGACCGGGCCCATGCCAGAACCGCGACTGCCCCGACTACCGCCTGGATCCCAGGCACAAGCCTGATTCCGGCGAGCACGCCACCCAACCGTAGCCCCCCCCTCAAGAACAGGGCCGACGTGACTCCTCCCCCTCATAAATGAGGGGGCTTCTCGCTATGCCGGGTTGGCGTCGCGACGGACCAGCCCGGCCCGTAGAACGTTGAGTGCCCCT
>NZ_JBIWAE010000013.1:0-209440 GCF_044759865.1 Streptomyces sp. NPDC099050
ATCGTCGCGGAGGCGATGGTGGCTCTGGTGCTGGCCGACGCGGTCGTGGAGAAGTTCGGTGGCGACTCGGTCCCCGAGACCCGCCGCAACGTCCGCTCGTACCTCGACAACCTGCAGATCCGGTGACCGGCGGCCGCGCGACCGGACCCCTGGTGGTCCTCGTGGGCCCCATGGGGTCCGGCAAGTCCACCGTGGGCGAGCTGATCGCCCAGCGGCTCGGAGTTTCCTACCGGGACACCGACGCCGACATCGTCGCGGCCCAGGGCCGGGAGATCTCCGACATCTTCATCGACGAGGGCGAGCCCCACTTCCGTGAGCTGGAGCGGGAGGCGGTCGCCGCCGCCGTCGCCGGCCACGAGGGGGTCCTCGCCCTGGGCGGCGGCGCCGTCCTCGACGAGACGACGCGCGAGCTGCTGGCCGGGCTGCCCGTCGCCTACCTCTCGATGGACGTCGAGGAAGCCGTCAAGCGCGTGGGCCTCGGCGCCGCGCGCCCGCTGCTCGCCGTCAACCCGCGCCGCCAGTGGCGCGAGCTGATGGAGGCCCGGCGCCCCCTGTACACCGAAGTCGCGCGCGTCGTGGTGGCCACGGACGCCCGCACCCCCGAAGAGGTCGCCCAGGCGGTCCTCGAGGCTCTGGAGTTGAAGAACGCATGACAGACCAGGTGACGCGGATCCAGGTCGGCGCGAGCGCGGGGCACGACGCGTACGACGTGTTGGTCGGCCGGCAGTTGCTCGGCGAGCTCGGCTCCCTGATCGGTACGAAGGCCCAGCGGGTCGCCGTCATCCACCCCGAGGCCCTCGCCTCGACCGGTGAGGCGCTGCGGGACGACCTCGCCGCGCAGGGCTACGAGGCCGTCGCCATCCAGGTGCCGAACGCCGAGGAGGCCAAGACGGCCGAGGTGGCGGCGTACTGCTGGAAGGCGCTGGGACAGTCCGGCTTCACCCGCAGCGACGTCGTCGTCGGCGTCGGCGGGGGATCCACCACCGACCTCGCGGGCTTCGTAGCGGCCTCCTGGCTGCGCGGGGTGCGGTGGATCGCCGTCCCGACCACCATCCTGGCGATGGTGGACGCGGCCGTCGGCGGCAAGACCGGCATCAACACCGCCGAGGGCAAGAACCTCGTCGGCGCCTTCCACCCGCCGGCCGGTGTGCTCTGCGACCTGGCGGCGCTGGACTCGCTGCCGGTCAACGACTACGTCAGCGGTCTCGCCGAGATCATCAAGGCCGGATTCATCTCCGACCCGGTGATCCTCGACCTGATCGAGGCGGACCCCGCGGCGGCGCGCACGCCCGACGGACCGCACACGGCCGAGCTGATCTGCCGCTCCATCCAGGTCAAGGCCGACGTGGTCTCCAGCGACCTCAAGGAGTCGGGCCTGCGGGAGATCCTCAACTACGGGCACACCCTCGCGCACGCCATCGAGAAGAACGAGCGCTACAAGTGGCGCCACGGCGCGGCCGTTTCGATCGGCATGGTCTTCGCCGCCGAACTCGGCCGGCTCGCGGGCCGGCTCGACGACGCGACGGCCGACCGGCACAAGGCCGTCCTGGCTTCGGTGGGGCTGCCGCTGACCTACCACGGCGACCAGTGGCCCAAGCTGCTGGAGACGATGAAGCTCGACAAGAAGTCCCGCGGGGACCTGCTCCGCTTCATCGTCCTGGACGGGCTGGCCAAGCCGACCGTCCTGGAGGGTCCCGACCCGGCCGTCCTCGTGGCGGCCTTCGGCGAGGTCACGGCCTGAACCGGGTGCGGGCCGGTGCGAACCGGCCCGAACCGGCCGGGGCCGGCCTCCTCGCGACCATCGCGTGACCCGGCGAGCCTCCGGGGTCATATAACGTTCTCGTATCAGTCGTGATGGAACGAGACGGAGTGGCAGCGGATGCACCAAGGAGTGGGAGACGGGGGCTGGGAGCCGCCGGAGAGTCGACACCCGGCGGCGCCCGCGCAGCCGTCGGCAGCGCCGGTGACGGGCCGGCCCGCGCCTCCCGTGCCGCCCCTGCCCTCCCCGCCCGCGGCGCCCCGGACCGCGCCGGGTCCGCCGGACGGCTTCACCGGGCACGTCCCGCTGCCGCCCGTCGCCCCCGGCACCGGCGGCGCCACCCTCGCGGTCCTGCTGATCGGCCCCGCGGGTGCCGGCAAGACCACGGTGGCCCGCCACTGGGCCGGCACCCGGCCCGTCCCCACCGCGCACATCAGCCTGGACGACGTACGGGAATGGGTGTGCTCCGGCTTCGCGGATCCGCAGGCCGGCTGGAACGACCACTCCGAGGCGCAGTACCGCCTCGCCCGTCGCACCTGCGGGTTCGCCGCCCGGAACTTCCTGGCCAACGGGATCTCCTGCATCCTCGACGACGCCGTGTTCCCGGACCGGCCGGTGGTGGGCCTCGGCGGCTGGAAGCGCCATGTGGGGCCCGCGCTCCTGCCGGTCGTGCTGCTGCCCGGCCTGGAGATCGTCCTGGAGCGCAATGCCGCCCGCTCGGGGAACCGGCGCCTCTCCGACGAGGAGGTCGCGCGGATCCACGGCCGGATGGCCGGCTGGTACGGATCCGGGCTGCCGATCATCGACAACTCCCACCTCGACGTCGAGGGCACCGCACGCGCCCTGGACGAGACCCTGGCCCGCGTCATCTCGCAGCCGGCCTACTGAATCGTCCCACCGAATCCGTAGGGGGAATCGGCCTGCGGAATCGGCCTGCGGAATCGGTTTGGCGGACCCCTGCCCGCGGTGCCCGCCGGTCCGGTCCGGCCCCGTACGGCTGCGCTCACCGGGCCGGATGGGCGCAGCGCTCGTAGGCTCGGAAACATGTCAGACGTGTACGCGGCCCGCCGGGGCCTGCTTCGCGACCGCTGTGCGGCCGCCGGAAACGCCGCCGCACTCATCACGCGTCCGGCGAACGTCCGTTACCTCTCCGGGGCGTCGCCGCTGGGTGCCGTCCTGCTGGTCGGTCCGGGCGGCGAGGACATGCTGTTCTGCGCCGGACAGCCCACCGGGGAGGCCGAAGAGGGACGGCTCGACGAGCACCTGCGGCTCTCCGTGCTGGCCGGCCCCGGCGCCGATCCCGCCGTCGCGGCGGCCGACGCGGCATTCCTCGCCCGCGCCGATTCCCTCGCCGTCGAGGAACACCACCTCACCGTCGGCCGGCACCGCGCCCTGGGCTCGGTGGCGCCGGGGCTGCGCCTGGCGGACCTGGGGACCGCCGTGGAACAGCAGCGCCTCGTCAAGGACGAGGAGGAGATCGCCTGCCTGCGGATCGCCGCCGAGATCGCCGACCAGGCCCTCGGGGAGCTGCTGGAATCGATCCTGGTGGGCCGCACCGAACGGCACCTCGCCCTGGAGCTGGAACGCCGGCTCGTGGACCACGGGGCCGACGGCCCGGCCTTCCCGACCTCCGTCGGCACCGGGCCGCATTCCGGCCGCTCCCGGCACCGGCCCTCGGACAGGCGGGTCGAGGAGGGTGATTTCCTCTCCGTCTGCCTCGGCGCGAACTACCGGGGCTACCGCTGCGAGATCGGCCGCACCTTCGTGATCGGCACGACCCCGGCCGACTGGCAGATCGAGCTCTACGACCTGGTCTTCGCCGCCCAGCGGGCGGGCCGGGAGGCCCTGCTGCCCGGGGCCGCGTACCGCGATGTGGATCACGCGGCCCGCTCCGTCCTCGACTCCGCAGGTCACGGCGAGGCCCTCGCGGCGTGGACCGGACACGGAGTCGGTCTCGAAATCGACGAGGACCCGCAGCTTGCACCTACGGCCATGGGTAAACTGGACGCTTGCGTGCCGGTCACCGTCGAACCGGGGGTTCACCTCCCTGGCCGGGGTGGTGTCCGGATCGATGACACGCTCGTCGTACGCCCCGAGGCGGACGGCGGTCCCGAGCTACTCACCATTACGACCAAGGAGCTGCTCGCGCTCTAGCCCGCGTCGGCGGGCTGTGCGCGCACCCGTGGTCTTCCAGTGCAGGAGATTCCCACACCGTGGCTTCCACGAACGACCTCAAGAACGGCATGGTGCTGAAGCTCGACGGGGGCCAGCTCTGGTCCGTCGTCGAGTTCCAGCACGTCAAGCCCGGCAAGGGCCCGGCCTTCGTGCGCACCAAGCTGAAGAGCGTCATGTCCGGCAAGGTCGTCGACAAGACGTTCAACGCCGGCACCAAGGTCGAGACGGCCACCATCGACCGCCGCGACATGCAGTTCTCCTACATGGACGGCGAGTACTTCGTCTTCATGGACATGGAGGACTTCGACCAGCTGATGGTCGACAAGAAGGCCGTCGGTGACGCCGCCAACTTCCTGATCGAGGGCTTCACCGCCTCCGTGGCCCGCCACGAGGGCGAGGTGCTCTACGTCGAGCTCCCGGCCGCCGTCGAGCTGACCATCCAGCACACCGACCCGGGCGTCCAGGGCGACCGCTCCACCGGTGGCACCAAGCCGGCGACGCTGGAGACGGGCCACGAGATCCAGGTCCCGCTCTTCATCAACACCGGCGAGAAGATCAAGGTCGACACCCGCACCAGCGACTACCTCGGCCGGGTGAACAGCTAACCGTGGCTGCCCGGAGCAACGCGCGCAAGCGCGCTTTCCAGATCCTGTTCGAGGCCGACCAGCGCGGGGTCTCCGTGCGCGAGGTCCTCGCGGACTGGGTCCGCCACTCGCGGTCGGACACCGACCGTCAGCCCGCGGTGAACGAGTTCACCATGGAACTCGTCGAGGGGTACGCCGACAAGGTGGACCGCATCGACGATCTGATCGCCACCTACGCCGTGGACTGGGACCTCGACCGCATGCCGGTCGTGGACCGGAACATCGTGCGCCTCGGTGCCTACGAGCTGATCTGGGACGACGGCACCCCGGACGCCGTGGCCATCGACGAGGCCGTCGAGCTGGCCAAGGAGTTCTCCACGGACGAGTCGCCCTCGTTCGTGAACGGGCTGCTCGGCCGCTTCAAGGACCTCAAGCCGAAGCTGCGCCGCAGCGAGAGCTGATTGGCGCCGCCGGTACGGCGTGAACGGAGGGCCCGCAGCGCACGCGCGCTGCGGGCCCTCCGTCGTCGCGGGCCGGGCCGGCATGAAAAAACCGGTGGGTGCCGGGAGCCTGTCGGCTCCCGGCACCCACCGGTAAACGTTTCTGCTGAGGCCTCGGAGGACTCGGGGACTAGATGTCCTCGTGCGCCACCGCGCGACGCGCGTCCGCGTCCAGCACGCCCCAGCTGATGAGCTGCTCGGTCAGGACCGAGGGCGACTGGTCGTAGATGACGGCGAGGGTGCGCAGGTCGTCCTGGCGGATCGAGAGCACCTTGCCGTTGTAGTCGCCGCGCTGGCTCTGGATGGTCGCCGCGTAACGCTGCAGCGGGCCGGCCTTCTCGGCGGGGACGTGGGCGAGGCGCTCCAGGTCCAGGCGCAGCTTCGGCGGCGGCTCGGCCGCTCCGCCGGGGGTCGTACCGGGCAGCAGTTCCTGCACGGGCACCCCGTAGAAGTCCGCCAGCTCGGCGAGACGCTGGACGGTCACGGCGCGGTCTCCGCGCTCGTAAGAACCGACCACCACGGCCTTCCACCGGCCCTGGGACTTCTCCTCGACACCGTGGAGGGAAAGGCCCTGCTGGGTGCGGATGGCGCGGAGCTTGGCCCCGAGCTGTTTGGCGTATTCGCTGGACATAACGCTCCCGGACGCTGTGACGACATGACCACGTGCGGCTCCGCCGCGCGGCTGGTAACTCACTGTGAGGTTACGCAGCGTTACTTGGATGCGTCAAGCCGAATGGTGTCCGACGCCCACGTAAGAGGGGTCCTGGGCTGCCCCGATGTCGGGTCGCGGGAATCCCCCTGGTACCGTGGAACGCGTAGATCCGACGTCCTTTAAGGTCCGTCCCGTGAGGCGGAGAAGGAGGTCCTTTTCATGGACACTCAGCAGGACCAGTACGACCAGCAGGATCAGAAGGCCGCCGCCGAAGTCATGCGCCCCGTTCTCGAAGCGCAGGACATCGCCCGTGTTCTGACCCGTATCGCCCACGAAATCGTCGAACGCGCCAAGGGTGCCGATGATGTGGTGCTCCTCGGCATTCCCACCCGCGGCGTTTTCCTCGCCCGCCGGCTGGCCGCCAAGCTCGAAGAGATCACCGGTGTGAAGATCCCGGTCGGCTCCCTCGACATCACCATGTACCGCGACGACCTGCGGATGAAGCCCGCCCGGGCGATCGGCCGCACCGAGATTCCCGGCGACGACATCGACGGCCGCCTGGTCGTCCTCGTCGACGACGTTCTCTTCTCCGGCCGCACCATCCGGGCCGCCCTCGACGCCCTCGGCGACCTCGGCCGCCCCCGCGCGGTGCAGCTCGCGGTCCTCGTCGACCGCGGCCACCGCGAACTGCCGATCCGCGCCGACTACGTCGGCAAGAACCTCCCCACGTCGCTGCGGGAGAACGTCCAGGTCCAGGTCCAGGAGGAGGACGGCCGCGACGCCGTGCTGCTCGGCCAGCGGACCGACCGGGCAGCCGTCGGGCAGTAGCCCCCGCCGGTGGCCGGGCCCTCGGGGTCCGCGCCGGGGTCCGCCCTGCCCGCACCCCCAGCCAGCCCGTCTGCCCTCCCACGGTTTCGGCCTCACCACGGTTTCGACCTTCCACGGCATTGACCTCACCACGGCTTTGAACTCAACGACTTACGGAGCACCCGGATGAAGCGCCACCTCATCTCGGCCGCCGATCTCACGCGCGACGACGCGGTCCTGATCCTCGACACCGCCGAGGAGATGGCCCGAGTCGCGGACCGGCCGATCAAGAAGCTGCCCACCCTGCGCGGCCGCACGATCTGCAACCTCTTCTTCGAGGACTCGACCCGGACCCGGATCTCCTTCGAGGCCGCCGAGAAGCGCCTCTCCGCCGATGTCATCAACTTCGCGGCCAAGGGCTCCAGCGTCTCCAAGGGCGAGTCCCTCAAGGACACCGCCCAGACCCTCGAGGCCATGGGCGTGGACGCGGTCGTCATCCGCCACCACGCCTCCGGCGCCCCCTACCGCCTCGCCACCTCCGGCTGGATCGACGCACCGGTGATCAACGCCGGCGACGGCACCCACGAGCACCCCACCCAGGCCCTGCTCGACGCCTTCACCATGCGCCGCCGCCTGGTCGGCAAGGACGCCGGGCTCGGCAAGGACCTGAACGGCCGCCGGATCACCATCGTCGGCGACGTCCTGCACAGCCGGGTCGCCCGCTCCAACGTCCAGCTGCTCCACACCCTCGGAGCCCAGGTCACCCTGGTGGCCCCGCCCACCCTGGTGCCCGTCGGCGTCGAGGCCTGGCCGTGCGAGATCTCGTACAGCCTGGACGAGGTGCTGCCGAAGTCCGACGCCGTGATGATGCTGCGGGTGCAGCGAGAGCGGATGAACGCCGCCTTCTTCCCCACCGAGCGCGAGTACTCCCGCCGCTACGGCCTGGACGGCGCCAGGATGGCCCGCATGCCCGAGCACGCCATCGTCATGCACCCCGGCCCGATGGTCCGCGGCATGGAGATCACCGCCGAGGTCGCCGACTCCGACCGCTGCACGGTCATCGAGCAGGTCACCAACGGCGTCTCGATCCGCATGGCCGTCCTGTACCTGCTGCTCGGAGGCTCCGAGCCCGCCGTCACCACCACCAGTACGCCCCGCACCGAGGAGAGCAAGTAAAGATGAGCAAGATCCTTATCCGTGGCGCGAAGGTACTCGGTGGCGACGTCCAGGACGTCCTGATCGACGGCGAGACGATCGCCGCCGTGGGCACCGGCCTCGATGCCGGCGACGCGACCGTCATCGAGGCCGCGGGCCAGGTCCTCCTCCCTGGCCTCGTCGACCTCCACACCCACCTGCGCGAGCCCGGCCGCGAGGACTCCGAGACGGTCCTCACCGGCACCCGCGCCGCCGCCTCCGGCGGCTACACCGCCGTCTTCGCCATGGCCAACACCTTCCCCGTCGCCGACACCGCCGGCGTCGTCGAGCAGGTGTGGCGCCTGGGCAAGGAGTCCGGCTACTGCGACGTCCAGCCCATCGGCGCCGTCACCGTCGGCCTGGAGGGCAAGCAGCTCTCCGAGCTGGGCGCCATGCACGAGTCGGCCGCCCGCGTCACCGTCTTCTCCGACGACGGCAAGTGCGTGGACGACGCGGTCATCATGCGCCGCGCCCTGGAGTACGTGAAGGCCTTCGGCGGCGTCGTCGCCCAGCACGCCCAGGAGCCCCGCCTCACCGAGGGCGCCCAGATGAACGAGGGCATCGTCTCCGCAGAGCTCGGCCTCGGCGGCTGGCCGGCCGTCGCCGAGGAATCGGTGATCGCCCGCGACGTCCTGCTCGCCGAGCACGTCGGCTCCCGCGTCCACATCTGCCACCTCTCCACCGCCGGCTCCGTCGAGATCATCCGCTGGGCCAAGTCCCGCGGCATCGACGTCACCGCCGAGGTCACCCCGCACCACCTGCTCCTCACCGACGAGCTCGTGCGCTCGTACAACCCGGTCTACAAGGTCAACCCGCCGCTGCGCACCGAGGCCGACGTGCTGGCCCTGCGCGAGGCGCTCGCCGACGGCACGATCGACATCGTCGCCACCGACCACGCCCCGCACCCGCACGAGGACAAGGACTGCGAGTGGGCCGCCGCGGCCATGGGCATGGTGGGCCTGGAGACCGCGCTCTCCGTCGTCCAGCAGACGATGGTGGAGACCGGACTGCTCGACTGGGCCGGCGTCGCCGAGCGGATGTCCTTCGCCCCGGCGCGCATCGGCGGCCTCCCGAACCACGGACGCCCCGTCTCGGCAGGTGAACCCGCGAACCTGACCTTGGTCGATACCTCGTACCGTGGTGTCGTGGACCCCGCACACTTCGCCTCCCGCAGCCGCAACACGCCTTACGAGGGCCGTGAGCTGCCGGGGCGCGTGACTCACACCTTCCTGCGGGGCCGGGCAACGGTCGTGGACGGGACGCTGGCGTGACACCTGCAGTAATCCAACTGGCCGCCGAGGCCGCCGAGCGACAGTCGGCGGAGGTGACGGACTGGGGCGCCCGCATCGCGTGGGTGATCGGCCTGCTGGTCTTCATCGCCTTCGTGTACTGGCTGATGCGGCAGGGCTGGAAATGGCGCGGCACCCTGCAGAGCGATCTGCCGGAGCTGCCCGTCGCCCCCGGCGGTCTCCCCGAGCACCGGCTGGCCCTGACCGGCCGGTACCACGGGTCCACCACCGCCGGGCAGTGGCTCGACCGGATCGTCGCCCACGGACTGGGCGTCCGCAGCCGGGTCGAGCTCGCGCTCACCGACGCGGGCCTCGACGTGGTCCGTCCGGGTGCCACCGACTTCTTCGTACCGGCCGCGCAGCTGCGCGGCGCCCGCCTCGACAAGGGAATCGCGGGCAAGGTACTCACCGAGGGCGGTCTCCTCGTCGTCACATGGGCGCACGGCGACAGGCTGATCGACTCCGGATTCCGCTCCGACCGCGCGGCGGAACACGCCGCATGGGTCGAAGCGATCAACGACATGAACCACTCAATCACCACGACGGAAGGCGCCGAACGATGACGACCTCCACCAGGGGAGCAGCCAAAGCTCCCGCCGTACTCGTCCTGGAGGACGGTCGGATCTTCCGCGGCCGCGCCTACGGCGCTGTGGGGGAGACCTTCGGCGAGGCCGTGTTCTCCACCGGCATGACCGGCTACCAGGAGACCCTCACCGACCCGTCGTACCACCGGCAGGTCGTCGTGATGACCGCCCCGCACGTGGGCAACACCGGCGTCAACGACGAGGACCCCGAGTCCTCCCGCATCTGGGTCGCCGGCTACGTCGTACGCGACCCCGCCCGCGTCCCCTCCAACTGGCGCTCCGTGCGCTCGCTGGACGAGGAGCTCGTCAAGCAGGGCGTCGTCGGGATCTCCGGCATCGACACCCGCGCCCTGACCCGCCACCTGCGCGAGCGCGGTGCCATGCGCGTCGGCATCTTCTCGGGCGAGGCCTGGGAGGGCGTCCGCGACGAGGCGCTGCTGGCCAAGGTCCAGGCCGCCCCGCAGATGAAGGGCGCCGACCTCTCCGCCGAGGTCTCCACCAAGGAGGCGTACGTCGTCCCCGCGATCGGTGAGAAGAAGTTCACCGTCGCCGCCGTGGACCTCGGCATCAAGGGCATGACCCCGCACCGGATGGCCGAGCGCGGCATCGAGGTGCACGTACTCCCCGCCACGGCCTCCGTCGAGGACGTGTACGCGGTCGCCCCCGACGGCGTGTTCTTCTCCAACGGCCCGGGCGACCCGGCCACCGCCGACCACGCGGTCTCCGTCATGCAGGGCGTCCTCGCCCGCAAGACCCCGCTCTTCGGCATCTGCTTCGGCAACCAGATCCTGGGCCGCGCGCTCGGCTTCGGCACCTACAAGCTGAAGTACGGCCACCGCGGCATCAACCAGCCGGTGCAGGACCGCACCACCGGCAAGGTCGAGATCACCGCGCACAACCACGGCTTCGCCGTGGACGCGCCCCTCGACAAGGTCTCGGAGACCGCCTACGGCCGCGCCGAGGTCTCCCACGTCTGCCTCAACGACAACGTCGTGGAAGGCCTCCAGCTGCTCGACCAGCCGGCCTTCTCGGTCCAGTACCACCCCGAGGCGGCTGCCGGCCCGCACGATGCCGCGTACCTCTTCGACCGCTTCGTTAATCTGATGGAGGCCGAGCGTGCCTAAGCGCACCGATATCCAGTCCGTCCTGGTCATCGGCTCCGGCCCGATCGTCATCGGCCAGGCCGCCGAGTTCGACTACTCCGGGACCCAGGCCTGCCGCATCCTCAAGGCCGAGGGCCTGCGGGTGATCCTGGTGAACTCCAACCCCGCCACGATCATGACCGACCCGGAGATCGCCGACGCCACGTACGTCGAGCCGATCACCCCCGAGTTCGTCGAGAAGATCATCGCGAAGGAGCGCCCCGACGCGCTGCTCCCGACCCTCGGCGGCCAGACCGCGCTGAACACCGCCATCTCCATGCACGAGCAGGGTGTGCTGGAGAAGTACAACGTCGAGCTCATCGGCGCCAACGTCGAGGCGATCAACAAGGGCGAGGACCGCGACCTCTTCAAGGGCGTCGTCGAAGCCGTCCGCGCCAAGATCGGCTACGGCGAGTCCGCCCGCTCGGTCATCTGCCACACGATGGACGACATCATCCAGGGCGTCGACACCCTCGGCGGCTACCCCGTCGTCGTGCGCCCCTCCTTCACCATGGGCGGCGCCGGCTCCGGCTTCGCCCACGACGAGGAAGAGCTGCGCCGCATCGCCGGCCAGGGCCTCATGCTCTCCCCGACCACCGAGGTGCTCCTGGAGGAGTCCATCCTCGGCTGGAAGGAGTACGAGCTGGAGCTGATGCGCGACACCAAGGACAACGTCGTCGTCGTCTGCTCCATCGAGAACTTCGACCCGATGGGCGTCCACACCGGCGACTCCATCACCGTCGCCCCGGCGATGACCCTCACCGATCGCGAGTACCAGCGGCTGCGCGACATCGGCATCGCGATCATCCGCGAGGTCGGCGTCGACACCGGCGGCTGCAACATCCAGTTCGCGATCGACCCGGTCGACGGCCGCGTCATCGTCATCGAGATGAACCCGCGCGTCTCGCGCTCCTCGGCGCTCGCGTCGAAGGCCACCGGCTTCCCGATCGCCAAGATCGCCGCCAAGCTGGCCATCGGCTACACGCTCGACGAGGTCCCCAACGACATCACCGAGAAGACGCCGGCCTCCTTCGAGCCGTCCCTCGACTACGTCGTCGTCAAGGCCCCGCGCTTCGCCTTCGAGAAGTTCCCGCTGGCCGACGCCACCCTCACCACCACCATGAAGTCGGTGGGCGAGGCCATGGCCATCGGCCGCAACTTCACCGAGGCCCTGCAGAAGGCCCTGCGCTCGCTGGAGAAGAAGGGCTCGCAGTTCACCTTCGTCGGCCCCACCGGCGACAAGGAAGAACTCCTGGCCACCGCGGTCCGCCCCACCGACGGCCGCATCAACACCGTCATGCAGGCCATCCGCGCCGGCGCCACCCAGGAAGAGGTCTTCGAGTACACGAAGATCGACCCCTGGTTCGTCGACCAGCTCTTCCTCATCAAGGAGATCGCGGACGAGCTGGCCGCCGCCGACAAGCTCTACCCCGAGCTGCTCGCCGAGGCCAAGCGCCACGGCTTCTCCGACAGCCAGATCGCCGAGATCCGCGGCCTGCGCGAGGACGTCGTCCGCGAGGTCCGTCACGCGCTCGGCGTCCGCCCGGTCTACAAGACGGTCGACACCTGCGCCGCCGAGTTCGCCGCGAAGACCCCGTACTTCTACTCCTCGTACGACGAGGAGTCCGAGGTCGCCCCGCGCGAGAAGCCCGCGGTCATCATCCTGGGCTCCGGCCCGAACCGCATCGGCCAGGGCATCGAGTTCGACTACTCCTGCGTCCACGCCTCCTTCGCCCTCAGCGACGCCGGCTACGAGACCGTGATGGTCAACTGCAACCCGGAGACCGTCTCCACCGACTACGACACCTCCGACCGCCTGTACTTCGAGCCGCTGACGCTCGAAGACGTGCTGGAGATCGTCCACGCCGAGTCGCTCGCCGGCCCGATCGCGGGCGTCATCGTCCAGCTCGGCGGCCAGACCCCGCTGGGTCTCGCCCAGGCCCTCAAGGACAACGGCGTCCCCGTCGTCGGCACCCCGCCGGAGGCCATCCACGCAGCCGAGGACCGCGGCGCCTTCGGCCAGGTCCTCGCCGAGGCCGGCCTGCCCGCCCCCAAGCACGGCACCGCCACCACCTTCGCCGGCGCCAAGGCCATCGCCGACGAGATCGGCTACCCCGTGCTCGTACGCCCGTCGTACGTGCTCGGCGGCCGCGGCATGGAGATCGTCTACGACGAGGACCGGCTGTCCTCGTACATCGCCGAGTCCACCGAGATCTCGCCGACCCGCCCGGTGCTGGTCGACCGGTTCCTCGACGACGCGATCGAGATCGACGTCGACGCCCTCTACGACGGCACCGAGCTCTACCTCGGCGGCGTCATGGAGCACATCGAGGAGGCCGGCATCCACTCCGGCGACTCGGCCTGCGCCCTGCCCCCGATCACGCTGGGCGGCTACGACATCAAGCGCCTGCGCGCCTCCACCGAGGCCATCGCCAAGGGCGTCGGCGTCCGCGGCCTGATCAACATCCAGTTCGCGATGGCGGGTGACATCCTCTACGTCCTGGAGGCCAACCCGCGCGCCTCCCGGACCGTCCCCTTCACCTCGAAGGCGACCGCGGTCCCGCTCGCGAAGGCCGCCGCCCGCATCTCGCTCGGCACCACCATCGCCGAGCTCCGCGAAGAGGGCATGCTCCCCAAGACCGGCGACGGCGGCACCCTGCCGCTCGACGCGCCGATCTCGGTCAAGGAGGCCGTCATGCCGTGGTCGCGCTTCCGCGACATCCACGGCCGCGGCGTCGACACCGTGCTGGGCCCGGAGATGCGCTCCACCGGCGAGGTCATGGGCATCGACTCCGTCTTCGGCACGGCGTACGCCAAGTCGCAGGCCGGGGCCTACGGCCCGCTGCCCACCAAGGGCCGCGCCTTCATCTCCGTCGCCAACCGCGACAAGCGCACGATGATCTTCCCGGCGCGCGAGCTCGTCGCCCACGGCTTCGAGCTGATGGCCACCTCCGGCACCGCCGAGGTCCTGCGCCGCAACGGCATCAACGCCACCGTCGTGCGCAAGCTCAGCGAGGGCGAGGGCCCCGACGGCGAGAAGACCATCGTCCAGCTCATCCACGACGGCCAGGTCGACCTGATCGTCAACACCCCGTACGGCACCGGTGGCCGCCTCGACGGCTACGAGATCCGTACGGCCGCCGTGGCGCGCGGCGTCCCGTGCCTCACCACGGTCCAGGCTCTCGCCGCGGCCGTCCAGGGCATCGACGCGCTCAACCGCGGCGACGTGGGCGTCCGCTCGCTCCAGGAGCACGCGGAGCGGCTGACGGCGGCCCGCGACTAGCAGCCCGTACGAAAGGGGGGCACCGGCGACAGCGACCGGTGTCCCCCCTTTCATGAGCGCCAAAGGGATATTTCGGACGATGTACAAACTGTTCTTCAACCTCGTCTTCAAGCGGATGGACCCGGAGCAGGCCCACTACACGGCCTTCCGCTGGATCCGCCTCGCGGCCCGCACGCCGGTGCTGCGCACCTTCGTCGCCGCCTACCTGGCCCCCCGGTACGCGTCCCTGCGCACCGAGGCCCTCGGACTGCGGATGCACGGCCCCTTCGGGCTCGCGGCCGGCTTCGACAAGAACGCCGTCGCCATCGACGGGATGTCGATGCTCGGCTTCGACCACATCGAGATCGGCACCGTCACCGCCGAGGCCCAGCCCGGCAACCCGAAGAAGCGGCTGTTCCGGCTGGTCCCGGACCGCGCGCTGATCAACCGGATGGGCTTCAACAACGAGGGCTCGGCGGCCGTCGCCGAGCGCCTGTCGGCCCGCGTACCCGTCTTCAAGACGGTCGTCGGCGTCAACATCGGCAAGACGAAGGTCGTCCCCGAGGAGGAGGCCGTCGCCGACTACGTCGCCTCCACCGAGCGCCTCGCCCGGCACGCGGACTACCTCGTCGTCAACGTCTCCTCACCGAACACCCCGGGCCTGCGCAACCTCCAGGCCACGGAGTCGCTGCGCCCCCTGCTGAGCGCCGTGCGCGAGGCGGCCGACCGCGTCGTCACCGACCGGCGGGTCCCGCTGCTCGTCAAGATCGCCCCGGACCTCGCGGACGAGGACGTGGACGCGGTCGCCGACCTGGCCCTGGAGCTGGGCCTCGACGGCATCATCGCGACGAACACGACCATCGCCCGCGAGGGCCTCGGCCTGAAGTCCGACCCCTCGCTGGTCCAGGAGACCGGCGGCCTGTCCGGCGCCCCGGTCAAGGAGCGCTCGCTGGAGGTCCTGCGCCGGCTGTACGCCCGCGTGGGCGACCGCCTGGTCCTGGTCGGCGTCGGCGGCATCGAGAACGCCGAGGACGCCTGGCAGCGGATCCTGGCGGGCGCGAGCCTGGTCCAGGGCTACAGCGCCTTCATCTACGAGGGCCCCTGCTACGCCCGCGCCATCCACAAGGGCCTGGCCGCGCGCCTGGCCGCCAGCCCGTACGCGACGCTCGCCGAAGCGGTGGGCGCGGAAACCCGAAAGGCCGCCCTGTGACCTCTGCGACTCCCGTCATCCCCTTCGGCACGCGGCTGCGCGAGGCGATGGACACCCGCGGGCCGCTGTGCGTCGGCATCGACCCGCACGCCGCCCTGCTGGCCTCCTGGGGCCTGAACGACGACATCGCGGGCCTGGAGAAGTTCTCCCGCACGGTGGTCGAGGCGCTCGCCGACTCGGTCGCCGTCTTCAAGCCGCAGGCGGCGTTCTTCGAGCGGTTCGGCTCGCGCGGGATCGCCGTGCTGGAACAGACGGTGGCCGACGCGCGGGCGGCGGGCACGCTGGTCGTCATGGACGCGAAGCGCGGTGACATCGGCTCGACGATGGCCGCCTACGCGCAGACCTTCCTCTCGCCCTCGTCCCCGCTGTTCTCGGACGCGCTGACGGTTTCCCCGTACCTCGGCTACGGCTCGCTGAAGCCGGCCGTCGACCTGGCGCGGGAGTCGGGGGCCGGTCTGTTCGTGCTGGCCCTGACCTCCAACCCGGAGGGCGCGGAGGTCCAGCGGGCGGTGCGGTCGGACGGCCGCACCATCGGGGCGACGATGCTGGCCCACCTGGCGGCGGAGAACGCGGACGCCTCCCCGATGGGCTCCTTCGGAGCGGTGGTCGGGGCGACCCTCGGGGACCTGTCCTCCTTCGACCTGGACATCAACGGGCCGCTGCTGGCCCCCGGCATCGGTGCGCAGGGCGCCACCGCGGCGGACCTCCCGGCGGTGTTCGGCGCGGCCGTCCGCAATGTCGTCCCGAACGTGTCGCGGGGCGTGCTGAAGCACGGGCCGGACGCGGCCGCGCTGCGCGCTTCCGCCCGAGCGTTCGCGGACGAGATCCGCGCGGCCGTAGCGGCGTAGCCCGTCGGCGGCGCCGCTGCGCGGGAAACCGGCGTGCCGGCAGGGGCGTACGACCCGCGGGGTCGGGGCTTCGGACCGGTGCGGTGGAGGGGGCCGCAGGGTGATCATGGGGTGGGGGGTTACGCCCCCTACCCCCCGATCGGAGCGCCCCGCGTGCCCCCAGTGCAGACCGCCGCCACCATCCGGCGCATCGACCCCGTCGGGGCGTACCGCCACCTCGTCCTCGACGCCCCAGGCGTCACGGGAGTGCGCCCCGGCCATTTCGGCGCCCTGGCCATCGGCGGCCCCGACTCCGCGATGCTCCTCCGCCGCGCCTTCTCCATCCACCGCGCCGACCCCGCCACCCGCACCGTCGAGTTCGTCTTCGCCGAGGCCGGCCGCGGGACCAGGGCGCTGGCCGCGCACCGCCCCGGCGACGCCGTGGACCTCATCGCCCCCCTGGGCACCCCTTTCCCGCTCCCCGAGGGCCCGGTCGGCGCGGTCCTCGTCGCCGGCGGGTACGGCAGCGCCCCGATGTTCGCCCTGGCCGAGGAGATCCTCGGCCGCGGCGGCCGGGTCGCCTTCGTGCTCGGCGCGTCCACCGCCGACCGGCTGTTCGGGGTCGAGCGGGCCAAGGCCCTCGCCGAGCACGTGTACGTGGTCACCGACGACGGTTCCGCCGGCCGTCGGGGCCGGGTCACGGGACCCCTGCTCGAGGCCATCAACGGGATCGGCGCCACCGAGGTCCACTCCTGCGGCCCGATGGGCATGCTCAAGGCCGTCACGGAGATCGCCACCGCGGCCGGAGCCGCCAGCCACACCGCCGTCGAGGAGGCCATGGCCTGCGGGATCGGGATCTGCATGAGCTGCGTCCTGCCCGTCACCGGCCCCGACGGAGTCACCCGTTTCCTTCGCTCCTGCACATCCGGCCCCGTTTTCGACGGCACCACCGTCCGCTGGGACGACGCCGGAACACTCCCCGAAGACCTCGAAGGCGCGGCGGCCATGACCCCGAAGGCGAGCGGCGACCGGTGAACCCCCCGAGCCCCCTCCACCCCGAAGACGTCGACATGTCCGCGCCCCTCGGCGCCCACGTCACCCTCCCCAACCCCGTCTCCACCGCCTCCGGCTGCGCCGGCTACGGCCGTGAGCTGCACCGGTTCACCCCCCTGCACGAGCTCGGCACGATCACCACCAAGACCGTGATGCCGTACGTCCGCTCCGGCCGTGCCACGCCCCGGATGGCCGAGACCCCGAGCGGGATGCTGAACTCCATCGGGCTCCAGGGCTCCGGCATCGACCACTTCGTCGAGCACGAGCTGCCCTGGCTGGCCGAGCGCGGGGCGCGGGTGCTCGTATCGGTCGCGGGGGAGCGTACGGAGGAGTTCGCCGAGGCGGCCGCCCGGCTGACCGGGCAGCCCGGCGTGGTCGGCATCGAGGCCAACATCTCCTGCCCCAACGTCGCGAACCGCGGTCTCGTCTTCGCCTGTGACACCGACGCCTCCTTCGAGGTGGTCAGGGAGGTCAAGGCGGCGGCCGGCCCCGTTCTGCCCGTTTACGCCAAGCTGACCCCCGACGTGACGCGGATCACGGACATCGCGGCCGCCTGTACGGAGGCGGGCGCCGACGGGCTGTCGATGATCAACACCGTCCTCGGGATGACCATCGACACCGACGCCATGCGCCCGGCCCTCGCCGGGGTCACCGGAGGCCTCTCCGGCCCGGCGATCCGGCCCGTCGCCGTCCGCTGCGTCTTCCAGGTCCACGGGGCGATGCTGGCGGGCGCCGTCCGGCGGGTCCCCCTCCTCGGGATGGGCGGGATCGCCTCCGGCCGGGACGCACTCGAATTCGTCCTCGCCGGGGCTTCGGGCGTCGCGGTGGGGACGGCCCTGTTCAACGATCCGTCCGCGCCCCTGCGGATCCGCGACGACCTGCGCGCGGCGCTCGCCGCACGCGGGATCGGAGCGTTCGAGGACGCCGTCGGGCTCGCTCATCGCACTCCCTGACGAAATTCGAACGTCTTTCACCGGACAAATCCGGGGTGGTTTGTCCGTGATGTACGGTTCAGTGGAGGCTGACCAGGACTTTTCGTCCGTTCTCGCTGACTGGAGCGGTCATGGCCGCTAGTCTCCGAGCAGAGTGAACGAGCAGCGATCGAGCACCACCGCTGTTCGGGCGCTCGCCTGGTGTGATGCCTTCCGGCATTTCACTGGTCCGTATCCGACAGTTCGACATCCGAGGTGACGTAGGCGTGGCTCTTCCGCCCCTTACCCCTGAACAGCGCGCAGCAGCGCTCGAAAAGGCCGCCGCGGCTCGCCGGGAGCGGGCCGAGGTGAAGAATCGACTCAAGCACTCCGGCGCCTCCCTGCACGACGTCATCAAGCTGGGGCAGGAGAACGACGTCATCGGCAAGATGAAGGTTTCCGCTCTCCTGGAGTCCCTGCCCGGCGTCGGCAAGGTGCGCGCCAAGCAGCTCATGGAGCGCCTCGGCATCTCCGAGTCCCGGCGTGTCCGAGGTCTCGGTTCCAACCAGATCGCCTCTCTGGAGCGCGAGTTCGGCGGTAACGCCGCCTAAGGCGTCGTCCGAAGTTCTCCCGGCGTTCTCAGGCAGTCCCGAGAAGCTGGATAATCGCTCTATGGCAGCAGAGGTTCGTCCGCGGCTGACCGTGCTCTCCGGCCCTTCGGGGGTCGGCAAGAGCACGGTCGTCGCGCATATGCGCAAGGTTCACCCCGAGGTCTGGCTCTCGGTGTCGGCCACCACCCGCAAGCCGCGGCCCGGTGAGCGACACGGAGTCCACTACTTCTTCGTCAACGACGACGAGTTCGACAAGCTGATCGCCAATGGCGAGCTGCTGGAGTGGGCCGAGTTCGCGGGCAACCGCTACGGCACACCGCGCGGCGCAGTACTGGAACGCCTGGAGAACGGCGAGCCGGTCCTGCTGGAGATCGACCTCCAGGGCGCACGGCTCGTACGCGAGTCCATGTCCGAGGCACAGCTGGTCTTCCTGGCTCCTCCGAGCTGGGACGAGCTGGTCCGCCGGCTCACCGGCCGGGGCACCGAAACGGCGGAGGTCGTCGAGCGCAGACTCGGCGCCGCCAAGATCGAACTTGCTGCCGAATCCGAGTTCGACACCACCCTGGTCAACACCTCGGTCGAGGACGTCGCGCGCGAGCTGCTAGCCTTGATGAATGTCGTCTGATCGTTGACCGGTGTTCAACCGGTCCGGGCGGTCCGAAATCGACACTTCTAGGTCTTACCCCATCTTCGGAAGGTAGAGCGTGTCCTCTTCCATTACTGCGCCCGAGGGCATCATCAACCCGCCGATCGACGAGCTGCTCGAGGCCACGGACTCGAAGTACAGTCTCGTGATCTACGCGGCCAAGCGCGCGCGCCAGATCAACGCGTACTACTCGCAGCTCGGTGAGGGCCTGCTGGAGTACGTCGGCCCGCTGGTGGACACCCACGTCCACGAGAAGCCGCTTTCGATCGCGCTGCGCGAGATCAACGCGGGTCTGCTGACCTCCGAGGCCATCGAGGCCCCGGCTCAGTAAGGCACGAGTGTCCTTTCACCACAGGCCCGGCAGAACATCTGCCGGGCCTGTGGTGTGTCATAGAGGTGTCGTCGCAGTCAGTCGTCGCAGTCAGCCGAAGGGGCGTGTGTGGTGGGTAAGCCGAAGGTCGTGCTCGGAGTCAGTGGCGGGATCGCCGCTTACAAGGCGTGCGAGCTGCTGCGCCGGCTGACCGAGTCCGGGCACGACGTCCGCGTGGTGCCGACGGCGGCGTCGCTGAACTTCGTCGGGGAGGCCACCTGGGCCGCCCTCTCGGGGAACCCGGCCTCCACCGAGGTCTGGGAGAGCGTCCACGAGGTGCCGCACGTGCGCATCGGGCAGACCGCCGACCTCGTCGTCGTCGCCCCGGCCACCGCCGACATGCTGGCCAAGGCCGCCCACGGGCTGGCCGACGACCTGCTCACCAACACCCTGCTCACCGCACGTTGCCCCGTGGTGTTCGCACCCGCGATGCACACCGAGATGTGGGAGCACCCGGCGACCCGGGAGAACGTGGCCACGCTGCGCCGTCGCGGCGCCGTCGTCATCGAGCCCGCCGTCGGCCGGCTCACCGGCAAGGACACCGGCAAGGGGCGGCTGCCCGACCCCGAGGAGATCTTCGAGGTGTGCGCAAACGTCTTGAGAAGGCGCGGTCTCGCCCGCGGGGTGGCCGAGCCCGACCTCGCTGGGCGGCACGTGGTGATCAGCGCGGGCGGCACCCGCGAGCCGCTGGACCCGGTCCGCTTCCTCGGCAACCGCTCCTCCGGCAAGCAGGGCTACGCCCTCGCCCGGACCGCGGTCGCCCGCGGGGCCCGGGTCACCCTGGTGTCCGCCAACACCGCGCTCGCCGACCCCGCCGGGGTGGACCTCGTACGGGTCGGGACGGCCCTGCAGCTGCGCGAGGCCGTGCTCAAGGCCGCCGCGGACGCCGACGCGGTGGTGATGGCCGCGGCCGTGGCCGACTTCCGGCCGGCCGAGTACGCGGGCGGGAAGATCAAGAAGAAGGACGGGCAGGAGCCCGCGCCGGTCACCCTCGTACGGAATCCGGACATTCTCGCGGAGATTTCCACCGACCGGGCCCGGGAGGGCCAGGTGGTGGTGGGATTCGCCGCCGAGACCGACGACGTCCTCGCCAACGGGCGGAGCAAGCTCCTCCGCAAGGGATGTGACCTTCTCGTCGTGAATGAGGTGGGTGAGACGAAGACCTTTGGTTCCGAGGAGAACGAGGCGGTCATCCTGTCCTCCGACGGGAGCGAACTCGCCGTCCCCTACGGTCCGAAGGAATCGCTGGCGGACGTGATTTGGGACCAGGTGGCACCGCGCCTCGCGGCGCGACGCGCCTGAGCGGAGGCCCTTTCCGCAGGCAGTTCCTTGGGTAAGAATGGAGTGTCGCAGGTCACGCGGCTCCCATAGGGCGAGACGGGTGGTCCGGCGAACGGTGGCGACCGATAAACTGCAGCCGGAACGTGATCGGGCGCAGCCTCCGATGTCGTTCCACCAAAATTTCAGCCAGCAGCCGCTGCAACCCCAGGGAGCGTTGTGTCCCGTCGCCTGTTCACCTCGGAGTCTGTGACCGAGGGTCACCCCGACAAGATCGCTGACCAGATCAGCGACACCATTCTCGACGCGCTCCTCACCGAGGACCCGACCTCGCGCGTCGCCGTGGAGACCCTCATCACCACCGGTCTCGTCCACATCGCGGGAGAGGTGACGACGAAGGCGTACGCGCCGATCGCGCAGCTCGTCCGCGACAAGATCCTCGAGATCGGCTACGACTCCTCGAAGAAGGGCTTCGACGGCGCCTCCTGCGGCGTGTCGGTGTCCATCGGCGCGCAGTCCCCGGACATCGCGCAGGGCGTCGACACCGCGTACGAGAAGCGGGTCGAGGGCGATGAGGACGAGCTCGACAAGCAGGGCGCCGGCGACCAGGGCCTGATGTTCGGGTACGCCTGCGACGAGACCCCCGAGCTCATGCCGCTCCCGATCCACATCGCGCACCGCCTGTCCAAGCGGCTGTCCGAGGTCCGCAAGAACGGGACCATCCCGTACCTGCGCCCCGACGGCAAGACCCAGGTCACCATCGAGTACGACGGCGACAAGGCCGTCCGCCTCGACACGGTCGTCGTGTCCTCGCAGCACGCCGCGGACATCGACCTGGACTCGCTGCTCGCCCCGGACATCCGCGAGTTCGTCGTCGAGCACGTGCTGAACCAGCTCGTCGAGGACGGCATCAAGCTCGACACCGAGGGCTACCGCCTGCTGGTCAACCCCACCGGCCGCTTCGAGATCGGCGGCCCGATGGGCGACGCCGGCCTCACCGGCCGCAAGATCATCATCGACACCTACGGCGGCATGGCCCGTCACGGTGGCGGCGCCTTCTCGGGCAAGGACCCGTCCAAGGTCGACCGCAGCGCCGCGTACGCCATGCGCTGGGTCGCCAAGAACGTGGTCGCCGCCGGTCTGGCCTCGCGCTGCGAGGTCCAGGTCGCGTACGCGATCGGCAAGGCCGAGCCCGTCGGTCTGTTCGTGGAGACCTTCGGCACGCACAAGGTCGACGTCGAGAAGATCGAGAACGCCATCGGCCAGGTCTTCGACCTGCGCCCGGCCGCGATCATCCGCGACCTCGACCTGCTGCGCCCGATCTACGCCCAGACCGCCGCCTACGGCCACTTCGGCCGCGAGCTGCCGGACTTCACCTGGGAGCGCACCGACCGCGTGGACGCCCTGCGCACCGCTGCCGGCCTGTAGGACCCCGCAGCACCCGCTCGACGGACGGCCCCGGACCTTTGTGGTCCGGGGCCGTCCGCGTGCGGCGCCCGTCCGCCGCTGTCGGCGGGGTTTGGTAAGAATGCGGGTGTGAGCAGCACCGATGACGCGGGGGAGCCGAGCGGGCCGGGAGGTCCGCCGGAGCAGCTCGCGCTGATGAGGGAGATGGTCGCCGAGGCGAAGGCCAAGGCGCCCAAGGCCAAGCCGCGGACCTGGCGCGGGGCTTCCGTGGCCGAGGAACTGCCCGTGGCCCGGGTCCTGGTCAACAAGGGCGTGCTCCACCTCGACCGGCTCTTCGACTACGCCGTCCCCGCCGAACTCTCCGCGGACGCCCAGCCCGGCGTCCGCGTCCGGGTCCGCTTCGGCGCGGGCTCCCACCGGGTGCACGGCGGCCGCCGCGAGGGCGGCGGGCTCATCGACGGCTTCGTCATCGAGCGCCGCGCCGAGTCCGACTACAACGGAGCCCTCGCCGCCCTCGCCCAGGTGGTCTCGCCCGAGGTCGTGCTCGGCCCCCGCATGCTCGCCCTCGCCCGCGCCGTCGCCGACCGGTACGCCGGCAGCCTCGCCGACGTGCTCCAGCTCGCGCTGCCCGCGCGCAGCGCCCGCGCCGAGGCCAAGCCGTCCCCCGAACCGCTGCCCCCGCCCGCCGCGCCCGAGCCCGCCGGCTGGGAGCGGTACGGAGCCGGCCCCGGCTTCCTGCGGGCCCTGGCGGGCGGCGGAACCCCGCGCGCCGTGTGGACGGCCCTGCCCGGCCCCGGCTGGGCCGACGAGCTGGCCCGCGCCATGGCCGCCACCCTCGCCTCCGGACGAGGGGCCCTCGCCGTGGTGCCCGACGGACGCACCGCCGCACGCGTCGACGCGGCGCTCACCGCCCTCCTCGGCGAGGGTCGGCACGCGCTGCTGACCGCCGACTCCGGGCCGGAGAAGCGCTACCGCCAGTGGCTGGCCGTCAGCCGGGGGTCGGTGCGGGCCGTGGTCGGCACCCGGGCCGCGATGTTCGCTCCCGTACGGGACCTCGGGCTCGTCGCCGTCTGGGACGACGGCGACTCCAGCCACAGCGACGTCCACGCCCCCTTCCCGCACGTGCGGGAGGTGCTGGAACTGCGCGCGGTCACCGACGGCTGCGCCTTCCTGGTGGGCAGCACCAGCTGCACCGTGGAGGCCGCGCAGCTCGTCGAGTCCGGCTGGGCCCGGCCGCTGGCCGCCGACCGCGAGACGGTGCGCACGTACGCACCCCGCATCCGGACCGTCGGGGACGAGCTGCTGGCCCGCGACGGGGCCGCGCGGGCCGCCCGGCTGCCGAGCCTGGCGTGGGAGACCGTACGGGAGGGACTGAAGACCGGGCCGGTGCTCGTACAGGTGCCCCGGCGGGGCTACGTGCCGCGGCTGGCGTGCGAGCGGTGCCGGACGCCCGCGCGGTGCACGGTCTGCGCGGGGCCGCTGGAGGCGCCCGACCAGCGGGACCTGCACTGCGGGTGGTGCGGAAGGGCCGAGCCGGCCTGGCACTGCGAGGAGTGCGGGTCGTTCCGGCTGCGGGCCCAGGTGGTGGGAGCGCGGCGGACCGCCGAGGAGCTGGGGCGGGCCTTCCCGGCCGTACCCGTACGCACCTCCGGGCGCGACCACATCCTGGACGAGGTACCGGACCGGCCCGCGCTGGTGGTGTCCACGCCCGGCGCCGAGCCGGTCGCGGCGGGCGCCGGGTACGCGGCGGCGCTGCTCCTGGACGGCTGGGCCATGCTGAGCCGGCCCGACCTGCGGGCGAGCGAGGACGCGCTGCGGCGGTGGATCGCGGCGGCCTCGCTGGTACGGGGGGACGGGCAGGTGGTGGTGGTCGCCGAGCCGACGCTGCGGCCGGTCCAGGCGCTGGTGCGGTGGGACCCCGTCGGGCACGCGGTGCGGGAGCTCGCGGAGCGGGCGCAGCTCGGGTTCCCACCGGTGTCCCGGATGGCGGCGGTGGCCGCGGGCAGCGCCGAACTGGTGGAGGCCTTCCTGGCGGGGGCCGGATTGCCGCCGGACGCGGAGGTGCTGGGGCCCGTGCCGCTGCCCGGGCTCCGGGGTGAGCCGTCCGCGGGGGAGCGGGCGCTGGTCCGGGTCCCGCCCGGGAGCGGGGCCGCGCTGGCGGCCGCGCTGAAGGCCGCGCAGGTGGCTCGGCTCGCGCGGGGGGTTCCGGCGGCGGAGGCGGTGCGGATCCGGATCGACCCGCTGGACATCGGCTGATCCGCTGGACACCGGCCGATGGGTGGGGCGGCCCCGCGGGTAGGGGACCCCTGCTCCTCCCCAGTGCCGGAAACGACGGAGCCCCCGGCAAAGTCGCCGGGGGCGGGGTCGTCGGGGGTCGGCGTCCCGACGGGGAGGGTCAGCCCGTGCGGGGGCCGGGGAAGGCGCCGGGGCGGGACGCGCCCGCCTCCTCGCGCACCGGCTGCGGCGGCACCGAGCGGGCCGCCGGGACGGTGGGCAGGGGGCCCAGGGTCCGGGTCGTCGTCGTGGTCGTCGCGCCCTCCGCCAGCGGCTCCCGCTCGGCGGACTCGGCGCTCTGCGCCCGCCGGGCGCCGTAGCGCCGGTGGACGGCCTGCTTGGTGACGCCGAGCGCCGAGCCGACCGCGTCCCACGAGAAGCCGAGCGAGCGGTCGAAGTCCACCGCGGCGGTGACCAGCGTCTCGACGCTGTCCCGCAGCTCCTGGGCGAGGCGGACGGTGGGCGCGGGTGCCCGGCCGTAGACGACGAAGCCCGTGGAGGGGCCTGAGCGGCGCGGGCGATAGACGTTGCCGAGCTGGGCGGTGAGCGTACGCAGGGCATCCACCTGCCGGCGAACCCGCTCGATGTCCCGCACCAGGAGGTGCAGGCTGGCCCGTGCTTGGGCGTCGTGGGTGGCGTGGTCGGCCATGAAGAAGCCTCTCGAACCGGTGCTGAAGAGCGGATAGGGCCGCAGACACCGTTCTGTTTCGCGGCCCGTTTCGGTCAATCTCTTTTGACCAACGCGCTACCGGGTGGGCAGGTCACGCTGTGGGGGCGTGTCGGCATATGCGAGGAGCGCGCGTGTGTGCGTACGCCCCCTGGGGCGGGCGGTGCGACGCAGGTGGGACCGTGGGCGGACAGACCATAGACTGATGTGCTGCTGACAGCCGAGATAGCGAGGTAGACCCCAGTGAAGCTCGTCTTCGCAGGCACCCCCGAGGTCGCCGTGCCCGCCCTGGACGCTCTGATCGCCTCCGGGCGTCACGAGGTCGCCGCCGTCGTCACCCGGCCCGACGCCCCGGCAGGCCGGGGCCGTCGCCTCGTCGCCAGCCCCGTCGCCGAGCGCGCCGAGGAAGCCGGCATCGAGGTGCTCAAGCCCGCCCGGCCGCGCGACCCGGAGTTCCAGGCCCGGTTGAGGGAGATCGGGCCCGACTGCTGCCCGGTGGTCGCGTACGGCGCGCTCATTCCCAAGGGCGCCCTGGACATGCCCAAGCACGGCTGGGTCAACCTGCACTTCTCGCTGCTGCCCGCGTGGCGCGGCGCGGCGCCCGTGCAGCAGTCGATCATGGCGGGGGACGAGGTCACCGGTGCCTCCACCTTCCGGATCGAGGAGGGGCTGGACACCGGCCCGGTCTTCGGGATCCTCACCGAGGAGATCCGGCCCACCGACACCAGCGGCGACCTGCTGACCCGCCTCGCCTTCGCCGGCTCCGGGCTGCTGGTCGCCACCATGGACGGCATCGAGGACGGCACCCTGCGCGCGGTGGAGCAGCCCGCCGACGGGATCTCGCTCGCGCCGAAGATCACCGTCGAGGACGCCCGGGTCGACTGGAAGGCGCCCGCGATGCGCGTCGACCGGCTGGTGCGCGGCTGCACCCCGGCGCCGGGCGCGTGGACGGTCTTCCGGGGGGAGCGGCTCAAGCTGGTCTCCGTCAAGCCGGTCGCGGACCGGACGGACCTCGCGCCGGGTGACCTGGGCGCGGCCAAGAACAACGTCTACGTCGGCACCGGCTCGCACGCCGTGGAACTGCTCTGGGTCCAGCCGCAGGGCAAGAAGCCCATGAAGGCCGCCGACTGGGCGCGCGGGGTGCGGATCGCCCCCGGCGAGCGGCTGGGCGGGACCGACGTAGGCTGATTTTCCGAGTTCCACCCCTGTTTTAGTCCCATAGTTTTTGTTCCATCCCAGCGGTACGTAAATCCGGAGCACCTTTCACGTGAGCGAACAGCCCAAGAGCGGCGGCAAGCCCGCCAAGACGGCCAAGCCCCACCGGAGGCCGAAGAAGGACCCCGTCCGGATGCTGGCCTTCGAGGTGCTGCGGGCGGTGGACGAGCGTGACGCGTACGCGAACCTCGTGCTGCCGCCGCTGCTGAAGAAGGCCCGCAAGGACGAGACCTTCCAGGCGCGGGACGCGGCCCTGGCCACCGAGCTCGTGTACGGAACCCTGCGCCGCCAGGGCACGTACGACGCGGTGATCAAGGCCTGCATCGACCGGCCCCTGCGCGAGGTCGACCCGCCGGTGCTCGACGTGCTCTCGCTCGGCGCGCACCAGCTGCTCGGGACCCGGATCCCCACCCATGCGGCGGTGTCCGCGAGCGTGGAGCTGGCCCGGGTGGTGCTCGGGGACGGGCGGGCGAAGTTCGTCAACGCGGTGCTGCGCAAGATCTCCGCGCACGACCTGGAGGGGTGGCTGGAGAAGGTCGCCCCGCCGTACGAGGACGATGCCGAGGAGCACCTCGCGGTCTTCCACTCGCACCCGAGGTGGGTCGTCAGCGCCCTGTGGGACTCCCTGGGCGGCGGCCGGGCCGGGATCGAGGACCTGCTGGAGGCCGACAACGAGCGGCCCGAGGTCACGCTCGTCGCACGGCCCGGGCGGTCCACGGCCCAGGAGCTGCTGGAGGCGGTGGGCGAGGACTCGGCGCTGCCGGGGCGCTGGTCCCCGTACGCGGTCCGGATGGCCGAGGGCGGCGAACCGGGCGCGCTGGAGGCGGTGCGCGAGGGGCGCGCCGGTGTCCAGGACGAAGGCAGCCAGCTGGTGGCGATGGCCCTGGCGGCCGTCCCGGTCGAGGGCCGTGACGAGCGCTGGCTGGACGGATGCGCCGGACCGGGCGGCAAGGCGGCGCTGCTCGCGGCGCTCGCCGCTCAGCGGGGGGCGTTCCTGCTGGCCTCCGAGAAGCAGCCCCACCGGGCCCGGCTGGTCGAGCGCGCGCTCGCCGGCAACCCGGGCCCCTATCAGGTCATCACGGCCGACGGAACGCGCCCGCCGTGGCTGCCGGGTTCCTTCGACCGGGTCCTGATGGACGTGCCCTGCTCGGGGCTCGGCGCTCTGCGCCGCCGCCCGGAGGCGCGCTGGCGCCGCCGCCCGGAGGACCTGGAGAGCTTCGCGCCGCTCCAGCGCGGGCTGCTGCGCGAGGCGCTCTCGGCCGTCCGGGTGGGTGGCGTCGTGGGCTACGCGACCTGCTCGCCGCACCTGGCGGAGACCCGGGTGGTGGTGGAGGACGTACTGAAGGGCCGGGGCGCGGGTGCGGCCCCGATCGCGGCGGAACTGATCGACGCGCGGCCGTACATGCAGGAGGTCCCGGCACTGGGCGACGGCCCGGACGTACAGCTGTGGCCGCACCTGCACGGGACGGACGCGATGTACCTGGCGCTGCTCCGCAGGACCGGCTGATCCGCAGGACCGGGTGGTCGGCCGGCCCGGGTGGCCGGCCGAGCCAGGGTGGGTTGGCCGAGCCCGGGTAGTTGTCCGAGCCCGGGTGGTTGGCCGAGCCGGGTGCCTTACGCGACGGCGGTTCCCTCCAGCTCGACCAGCTGGCCGGGGATCGCCAGCCGCGACACCCCGAGCATCGTGGTGGTGGGCGCCACCCCGGCGGCGCCCAGCCGTGACGCCAGCTCGCCGTAGTGCCGGAAGAGCAGGTCGACGTCGGTCGTGTAGACGTTGAGCCGGACGAGGTTCGCGAGGGACATGCCGGCCTCGGCGAGCACCGCCTCCACGTTGTCGATGCTCAGCGCCAGCTGCGCCGCCATGTCACCGTCGTGCTCGGGCTTGCCTTCGGCGCTCATCGCGGTCTGGCCCGAGATGTAGAGGGTCCGGGTGTGGCCGGAGACGACCTCGCCCTGGTTGAAGCCCATCTCGGCCGACCAGGTCACGGGGTTGACGGCGGTGCGGCTGATGTGCGTGGCCATGTCGGCTCCATCGGTTCGTTTGGTTCGTTCGTTGCGGGTAGCTGCTGCGTTGAAGAGCCTCTCAATGAATCACGACACCCTCTGTCATGTATTCCGATAGAGTTTTTCGCATGCGCGCAGATCGGTTGGTCTCGCTCGTACTGCTGCTGCGTCAGCGCGGTCAGCTGACCGCGGACGCGCTGGCCCGCGAGCTGGAAGTGTCCACCCGTACGGTGCTGCGCGACATCGAGGCGCTGTCGGCCGCGGGGGTCCCGGTCTACGCCGAACGCGGCCGGCACGGCGGCTTCGCGTTGTCGCCCGGATTCCGCACCGAGCTCACCGGCCTGAACCACGAAGAGTCCCTGGCCCTGCTGGCCGCCGGGGCACGCGGCGAGCAGGTCTTCGGCCTGGGACCGGCGCTCGCTTCGGCGATGCGGAAGGTGGTCGACGCGCTCCCGGAAAGCCATCGGGCCGTCGCCAGCGACGCGGCCCAGCGATTTCTCGTGGACCCGGAGGCCGACCTCCTCTCGCGCAGGCGGGTCGCCGAGGAAGTATCCGGCACCACGATGATCGAGGTCCGGCGCGCGGTGCTCGCCGGCCACAAGCTGCGCATCCACTACGCGGCCACGGGCGGGACGCCACAGTGGCGGACGGTGGACCCGATAGGGCTGGTCACCGTACGGGACCGGGGCTACCTGCTGGCCACGAGGTCCGGCGAGGACCGCACGTACCGGCTGTCGCGCGTGCTGGCCGCAGAGGAACTCCCCGAGGCGGCACAGCGGCCGAACCGGGTCGATCTGGACCGGATCTGGCGGGAACGCTCGGCGCAGTTCCTGTCGGGCGGCGACCACATCGCCGTGCAGCTCCGGGTGAACCCGGCGCGCCGGGAAGACCTGCTGAACACCGCACTGGCGGTCCGCGCGGAGGAGCCCGACGCGGACGCGGACGGCTGGCTGCGCCTGGAGGTGACCTTCCAGGATTCACGACATGCCCAGTGGGCCCTGTGGCAGCTCGGCACGGACGGCGAAGCCCTGGCCCCGCAGTCGCTGCGCACGCTGCTGCGGGAGCGCGCCGAGGCGGTCGCGGCGCGGTACGGGGGGTCGGGGGTGTTGGGGGAGCCGGGGGTGTTGGGGAAGCCGGGGGAGCCGGGGGTGTTGGGGTGACGGGTCGGTGGGCTTGCGCTGCGGGTGGGTCGGTGGCGTTGACGGGGTCCGGGGGGAGCCCGGGGCCAACCCGCAGCGCACGTCCACCAACGCCCCTGACGGCTCTGGTGCCCCGTCCCGGATCGCACCCTCACCCCCCACTTCCGGGGTAGTGGCCGGAAGGCGTTGGCGGCATGGCACGCTTGGGGCATGGCCGTTCAGATCAATCCCAGCATCTTGTCCGCCGACTTCGCCCGGCTCGCCGAGGAGGCGAAGGCCGTTCAGGGGGCCGACTGGCTGCATGTCGACGTCATGGACAATCACTTCGTCCCGAACCTCACGCTCGGCGTGCCGATCGTGGAGTCGCTGAGCCGGGCTACGGACATCCCGCTCGATCTGCACCTCATGATCGAGGACCCCGACCGCTGGGCCCCGCAGTACATCGAGGCCGGCGCCGGCTCGGTGACCTTCCACGCCGAGGCCGCCGCGGCGCCCGTGCGGCTCGCGCGGGAGATCCGGGCCAAGGGAGCGCGGGCGTCCATGGCGCTGAAGCCGGCGACGCCCATCGAGCAGTACGAGGACATCCTTCCCGAGCTCGACATGCTGCTGATCATGACCGTGGAGCCCGGCTTCGGCGGTCAGCCCTTCCTCGACATCATGCTGCCCAAGATCCGCCGCACCCGGGAGCTGATCTCCAAGCACGGTCTGGAGCTGTGGCTCCAGGTCGACGGAGGCGTCTCCGCCACGACCATCGAGCGGTGCGCGGAGGCCGGCGCGGACGTGTTCGTGGCGGGCAGCGCGGTCTACGGAGCGGTGGATCCGGCAGCGGCCGTACGCACGCTGCGTGACCAGGCGGGTGCGGCGATCGCCGCTGCGCCCTGGGCTTGCGACCACTGAAACAAGGCTTGGTGAACAGCTCGGTGAACGGGAGCTGTCCAGGCTGATCAACGGCCGTCGTATCTGACAGGATGAACGGCGAGTCGAGAGTGTGAACACGATGGTGTGAACAGCAGTGAGGAGAACGCGGTGTCTGCAATGTCGGCGGGACGGTCAGCCCTGCGGATGGGACCCGCGGAGCTGGTGCAGGCGGCGGCCATGGCGCGCCGCTTCTACCTGGAGGGGAAGTCCAAGATCCAGATCGCCGAGGAGTTCGGCGTGAGCCGCTTCAAGGTGGCCCGGGTCCTGGAGACGGCCCTGGAGCGCGACCTCGTGCGCATCGAGATCCGCGTACCGGCGGAGCTGGACGCGGAGCGGTCCGACGCGCTGCGCGCCCGGTACGGGCTGCGGCACGCCGTGGTCGTGGAGTCTCCCGCCGATGCCACCGAGGACGCGCCGGACCCGGAGAACCTGGGTGCCGTAGCCGCCGATCTGCTGGGTGAGCTCGTCAATGAGGGGGACGTGCTCGGTCTCGCGTGGGGGCGGTCCACCATCCACATGGCTGCCTCCCTGCACCGGCTGCCTCCCTGCACCGTCGTCCAGCTGACGGGCGTGTACGACGCCGGTACGGCCGAGCGCGGGTCCGTGGAGGCCGTGCGCAGGGCCGCGCAGGTGTCGGGCGGCGACGCCCACCCGATCTACGCGCCGATGCTGCTGCCCGATCCGGCCACCGCGGCCGCCCTGCGGAACCAGACGGGGATCGCGCGGGCCTTCGAGTACTTCGACAAGGTGACGGTCGCCGCCGTCTCCATCGGGTCCTGGGAGCCGGGCATCTCCACCGTCCACGACATGCTGAGCGACGAGGAGCGGGCGCACTACGCCTCGCTGGGTGTCGCGGCCGAAATGTCCGCCCATCTGTTCGATGCCGAAGGGCGTCGGGTCGGGCGGGACCTCGGCGAGCGGTGCATCACCGTGGAGGCGGACCGGCTGCGCCGGATCCCCGAGGTCGTCGCCATCGCCGGCGGGCTGCGCAAAGCGTCCGCGATCGGGGCGGTGCTGCGCTCGGGGCTCGTGACCAGTCTGGTCACCGACACCGCCGTCGCGGACTATCTGCTGACCGAATCGGAGCCCGGTCTGCGGCCGGCGCTGGAGCGGGCCGACCCCGACGAGTGATTGTTCGGATTGGTCCGATTGTCCGGACGAATGCCGGTCAAACGCGGGCACGCGAGGTTCGCCGATGCGGATGGTGCCGCAATTGAGATCCGAACGGCGGACCGTTCGACGGCCTGCTGGGCGCATACTGGGTGCAATGACAAAGTCCGCAGTACCTCGCCGCCATCTGCCGTCCAGCCCGTTCAAGGCCCCCGTGGAAGCGCCGCTCCGGCACTTCAGCGTCGGCGACCGGGTTTCTCACGATGAGCACGGCCTCGGCCGTGTCGTCGCCATTGAGGAGGGGATCGCTGTCCTCGTCGAATTCGGGCCTGAGGTGCGTAAGCGCATCCTGAGTCCGTACACCAAGATGTCCGCCCTCTGAAGACACCGCGCGACTCGCGGGAGAATCGGATATTTGGCACGATCGGTGCATGATCTTTCGGAACGTGCCCCGATCGTTGCTGCGTGTGCTGGGGGCCGTTTTCCTCTGCGCGGCGCTGGTCGGTGCGGTGGGTTGCAGCGGGAAGAAACCCGCGCCTGCCGCCGCCACCAGTACGAGCGCGAGTGCCGGCTCCGGCGTTGACGTTGCCCCGAGCGGGGCGGCGAGTTCCGCCGTGCCGACGCCCGCATGGGCGAAGGGCATGGCGACGGTACGGGCCTCGGCATTGCCGCAGCAGGCCCGGGACGTGCTCGCGCTGATCGACAAGGGCGGGCCGTACCAGTACCGGCAGGACGGGACCGTCTTCGGTAACTTCGAGAAGGTCCTGCCGCAGAAGAAGCGCGGCTATTACCACGAGTTCACCGTGAAGACGCCCGGTGAGCGGGACCGTGGGGCCCGGCGCATCGTGACCGGCGGGGGCGGGGAGTTCTTCTACACGGACGACCACTACGACACCTTCAAGGCGGTTCTCCGATGACCTTGGACCCGCGGCCCCTGGCCCCCGCACTCGAAGCGGCCGAGGCCGCCGGGTGGGCGACCGTACGGCTGGATCTGGACGGCGTACGGAGCAAGGCGGAGCTGATGCGGGTGTGTGGGGGCGCGCTGCGGCTGCCGCCGTGGGTCGGGGGGAACTGGGACGCGCTGGCCGATGCGCTGCGGGATCTGTCGTGGTTGCCGGCTGCGCCGGGGCGGCTCGTGGTGGTGACCTCCTGGCGGGGGTACGCGGCTGCGAGGCCCGAGGACTGGGAGACGTTGCGGGAGATCCTGGAGGAGGCCGTCGATTTCTGGCGGGCGGATGCCCAGGGGGACGGCGAGGGTGAGGGCGGCGGGCCGGCGTTGACGGTGCTGCTCGCCGACTCCGGCCCGGGGCCGGCTGCCGGGGCCCCGCGCCTCAAACGCCGGCGGGGCTGAATTTGCCCCGGCGGAGCCGAGTCGGAGTCGGCGGGGCCGAAGGATTCGGGGCTCCGCCCCGGGCCCCGCGCCTCAAACGCCGGCGGGGCTGGATCTGTCCCGGCGGGGCTGGGATGAGCACGCAGGGCTGGGATGGATCCGCGGGACCGGATGGGCCCGGCGGAGCCCAGGGGCTCCGCCGGGTTCTGGATCAGGACTTCGGGATCCAGGGTGGGGTCTGGCCCCAGGACCAGACCGGGATGTCGGCCGCGTCGACCGGGGGCGGGGTGGGGCCCGAGTAGATCAGGGCCATGCGGGTGCCCCACTCGATGTAGTACGCGAAGACCGCGCGGAACTCCGGGTCCGTGGGCAGGCCCACCTCGTCGGCCGTGTCCGTCAGGAGGTCCACCCAGCGGCGGCGCTGCTGTTCGGTGATGCCGCGGCCCAGGTGCTTGGTGGCCATGTGCTGGTGGCCGCCGTGGGACGCGGTGTACTGCTTCGGGCCGCCGAAGACCTCCGCCAGCCAGACCGCCACGTGCTGCGGGTGTTCGGAGTCCATGCCGGCGAAGACCGGGGCCAGGATCTCGTCCCGCAGGGCGTGCGCGTAGAAGGCGTCCGTGAGGCGGTTCATCGCCTCTTCGCCGCCCATCCATTCGTAGATGGTGGGCGTGGTGTCCGGTGTGGTGTCGGGTGTGGTGCTCATGACGGGGTGGAAGCCTTTCCGGGGCCGGCCACCTTGGTGACGAGGTAGTGCTGCATTTCCTCGATGGCCGTGACGTACGGGCGGATCGCGCTGAAGAACGCGGGGAAGTGCTCGCCCTTGCGGAATCCGTTCAGGTGGGCGTCGATCGAGGTCCAGCGGATGCGGAGGATGTAGCGCTCCGGCTCTTCCTCGCAGCGGGCGAGTTCGTAGTCGATGCACTCCGGCGAGGCGGCCAGGGCCTCGGAGGCCCGGACGTACGCGTCCTCGAAAGCCGGCTGTTCGTCCAATGCGATCCGGTAGCGGATGTATTCGACGGTGGTGGTCATGGTGCGGGCCTCTCCCTGGGGGCGGGCGTTGATCGCCGGTGGTCCGTGCCAGGCTTGCGCGATCTTGCGGGCTCGGGGAGATCTTTCGCCGTTATGACCCGGACTTATGGGAGTCGGACTTCTGGGAGCCGGACTTCTGGGAGTCGGCGAGGTCCGGGCCCTCGGCGCGGACCTGCTGGACCCGGTCCAGGGACTCGCGCAGGTCCGCCAGCCAGGTGTCGGTGTTGCGTCCGACCAGGCGGACGCACCAGGCCAGGGCGTCGGCGCGGCTGCGGGCGACCCCGCCCGCGACCAGGGTGTCGAGGACCTGGCGCTCGGGCTGGCGCAGGCGGGTCATGACCGGGACCGCGAGGTGGGTGAAGAGGGTCTGCTCCTCCCCCGACCGGGCCGCCCAGGACACCTTGCGGCGGTAGAGCTCCTCCGCCTCCCGGGCGACCTCCATGCGCTGTTCGCGGGTGCGCTCGCGGAAGGCCGCGACCGATTCGGTGGCGGGGATCTCACCGACGACGGTGATCTCCTCCCGGTCCACCGTGACCGAGAGGAGCGAGGCGTAGACGTCCACCGGCAGGTGCTCGGCGAACCAGGTGCGGAGCTGTTCGTTCTGCTCGGTTGTAATCATGTAATCAACGGTGCGTCCGGCTGGTCCTTGATCGCAAGGGGGCGGCTCCGTGTTCGCTCTCAGCCCATCGAGCGGTAGCGGTGGATCAGGGAGACCGCCATGGCTCCCTCGCCCACGCCCGAGGCGACGCGTTTGACCGAGTGGGCCCGTACGTCCCCGGCCGCGAAGACCCCGGGGACGCTGGTCTCCAGCGGGTACGGGGCGCGCTCCAGGCTCCATTCCTCCGGGAGCTCGCCGCCGTTGGAGATCAGGTCGGAGCCGGTGAGGACGAAGCCGTACTCGTCCCGCTCCACCACCCCGGCCAGCCAGCCCGTGTGCGGGCGGGCGCCGATGAAGGTGAACATGAAGCGGGCCGGGACCTCCTTGTCCTCGCCGGTCCCGGAGTCGTGGAGCGTCAGGCGCTCGAGGTGGTCCTCGCCGTGCAGGCTGACGACCGTCGTGCGGACCCGCACCTCGATGTTGGGGGTGCGCTCGATCTCGTCGATCAGGTAGCGGGACATGCTGTCGTCGAGCGAGGCCGCGCGGACCAGGATCGTGACCCGGGCGGCGTACTTGGCGAAGTGCACGGCGGCCTGGCCGGCCGAGTTGGCCCCGCCGACGATGAACACGTGCTGCGAGATGCACGCCGAGCTCTCCGTGGTCGCCGCGCCGTAGTAGAGCCCGGCGCCCTCGAATCGGTCGGCGCCGGGGGCGTCCAGGCGGTTGTACGAGACCCCGGTCGCCAGGAGCACCGTCTCGGCGCTGATCTCCGTGCCGTCCGCCAGCGTCAGGATCTTCGCCGGGTCGTCCCGGGTCAGCGAGGTCACCTCCACCGGGTGCAGGATCTCGGCTCCGAAGCGGGAGGCCTGGATGGTGGCGCGGCGGGTCAGGTCGCCGCCGGAGAGGCCCGAGGGGAAGCCGAGGTAGTTCTCGATCAGGCTGGAGGTGCCGGCCTGGCCGCCCGGGGCGCGGGAGTCCAGCATCAGGGTGGAGAGGCCCTCGGAGGCCGAGTAGACGCCGGCCGCGAGGCCCGCCGGGCCGGCGCCGACGATGACGCACTCGTAGTGCGGGCGCGAGGCGGTGGTGGCCAGGCCCAGGCGCTGGGCGAGCTGCGTGTCCGTCGGCGCGGAGACCACCGAGCCGTCCGGGAAGCGGACCAGGGGCAGGGCGGCGTCGGGCTGGGCGGCGGCGATCACGGTCAGCGCCTCGGGGTCCCGCTCCACGTTGAGGAAGCGGAAGGGCTGGCCGTTGCGGGTGAAGAAGTCGCGGACGGCGTGGGTGCCGGGGGAGACCAGGTGACCCGCGACGATGATCCCGTCGTACGCCGGCCGGTAGGTGGCGAGCCAGTCGGAGAGCAGGTCGTCCAGGACCGGGAAGAGCCGCTCGTGCGGGGGGTCCCATGGCTTGAGCAGGTAGTAGTCCAGGCGGACCCGGTTGATGGCGGTGATCGCCGCGTCCGTCTCGGCGTACGCGGTGAGGAGCACGCGCCGGGCGTCGGGGAAGCGGCTGACGGCCTCCAGCAGGAACTCGACCCCGGTGACGTCCGGCATCCGCTGGTCGACGAGGAAGAGCGCCGGGTCGTGGCCGCGCTCGTCGAGGGAGTCCAGGATCTTGAGCGCGTCGGCGGCCGAGGAGGCGCCGAGCACCCGATAGCGGTCGCCGTACGCGCTGCGCAGGTCGCGGCGGACGGCGCGCAGCACCTGCGGGTCGTCGTCCACGGCCAGGATGACGGGCTTGCGGTTCTCCGCGCGGGCCGCGGCTTCGGCGGTCGCGGTGGCGGTGCTCGTGGGCGCGTTGCCCGTGGGCGGGGTGCCCGCGGCGGCGCTCTCCGGGGCCGCGCTCACGCCGGGTCCAGCATCAGCTTGTCGGCGTAGCACCAGGCCCAGTCCTCGCCGGGCTCGTGGGAGGCCGCGATGGGGTGCCCGGTGCTCCCGTAGTGCCTGGTGGCGTGACGGTTCTTCGAGGAATCGCAGCAGCCGACGTGCCCGCAGCTCAGGCACATCCGCAGGTGCACCCAGGCGTCACCGGAGACGAGGCACTCCTCGCAGCCCTCGGTTCCCGGTTTCACCGGACGTATCGACTCGATGTGGGTGCACAACAGGTCCATCGTCATCGTCCCCGTCCCTCTCTCGCGCTCTCGCGCCCTCGCGCTTCGCGCCCGTGATTGCGGCGCGCCCGTGATTCCGGGGCGTCCAGACCATAAGGCGGGGCCTCGGCGGCGGTTCAGGGATTCGGACGAAGTCAGGTAGTCCGGAAGCTACTTCATGACATCGCCGGACGACTTCCTGAAGTGCCCCCATGACCTGGGCGACTACCTCACGAAGTCGCACACCAGCGCTTTGACGGGAACCCCGGGCACGGCCAGTGTGGGGGACGCCAACGACAACAGGCGGCGCCTGGAGGAATCCGTGAGCAGAAAGATTCTGGTCATTGTCTCCGAACACGGTTACTGGGCCGAAGAACTGATCGGCCCCGTATCCCAGTTCGACGAGCAGGGCTATGAAGTCGTATTCGCCACGCCGACCGGAAAGCGTGCCCACGCTCTCCCGCCGAGCCTCGACGCGAACTACATCGATCCTCCGCTGGGACGCTCGGTCACCACCGAGGAGAACGCCCGGCTGGGCCGGGAGTTCGAGCAGTCGAGCCGGCTCGACTCCCCGCTCGACATCGAGGCGTGGGCCCCCGAGCGCCCGTACACGAGCGACTCGGCCTATCTGCCCAAGCTGGAGCAGTACCACCGCGATCTGGACAAGCTCCAGGCCGACATCGCGGGCTTCGACGCGGTGCTCATCGTGGGAGGCAGCGGTCCGATCGTCGACCTCGCCAACAACGAGCGCGTGCACGCCCTGATCCTCGCCTTCAAGAACGCGGGCAAGGTCGTCGCCGCCGAGTGTTACGGCGTCGCCTGCCTGGCCTTCGCCCGGGACTGGGGCGACCGGCGCAGCATCATCTGGGGCAAGCACGTGACCGGTCACTGCAAGGAGTACGACTACAAGGACGGCACCGGATTCCTCGGTACCGATTTCAACATGGGGCCGCCGCCGTATCCGCTGGAGTACATCCTGCGCGATGCCACCGGGCCGGGCGGGGCGTACATCGGGAATTTCGGCCATCCCCTCTCGGTCATCGTCGACTTCCCCTTCGTGACCGGTCGTTCGACCCCCGACTCATGTCTCACGGGGCAGAAGATCGTGGAAGTCCTGGAGAACGGTCTCACCCGGTACGGCTGGTAATTGGCGGTAACTCCGGCACGACGGTACGCAAAGGAGGGGGAGTTCGATGAGTTCTGGAGCCACTCCCGGACGGGAAAGGCTGATCGACCAGTTCAAGGCCGACGGCCTGAACGTCATGTTCGGAAATCCGGGGACGGTGGAGCAGGGATTCCTCGACGCGGTCGACGCGGCGGAGGACTTCCACTACGTCCTCGCCCTCCAGGAGACGGTGGCCGCGGGCATCGCCGACGGCTACGCCCGCGCCACCGGCGGGGCGGCGCTGCTCCAGCTCCACTCCGGGGTGGGGCTGGGCAACGGCATCGGCATGCTCTACCAGTCGCTGCGCGGCCACACCCCGCTCGTCGTCGTCGCCGGAGACGCCGGGGTGCGCTACGACGCCATGGACGCGCAGATGGCGTCCGACCTGGTGGCGATGGCGAAGCCGGTGACCAAGTACGCGACCCGGGTCACCGACCGGCACTCGGTGCTCCGCACGATCCGCCGGGCGGTGAAGATCGCCCTGACCCCGCCGCGCGGCCCGGTGTTCGTGGCGCTGCCGATGGACGTGCTGGACGAGCTCAACTCCGAGCTCGTGCTGCCCGCGACGGTGCCGCTCACGGACGTGGCGCCCTCGCCCGCCTCGGTGGGGCGGGCGGCGGAGCTGCTGGCCTCCGCAGAGCGGCCGGTCGTCCTCGTCGGGGACGGGGTCTCGCTCTCCGGGGCGCAGCGCGAGCTCGTCGCCGTCGCCGAGCTGCTCGGCGCCGACGTGTACGAGGTCGACTCCTCCGAGGTGAACATCGCGGCCTCGCACCCGCTGCGCCGCGGTCAGACGGGCCACATGTTCGGCCCGCACAGCAAGGAGCTGATCGGGCGGGCGGACGGGGTGCTGATCGTCGGCACCTACGTCTTCCCCGAGGTGTTCCCGGAACTGGAGAGCCCCTTCCGGGCCGGCGCGCGGGTCGTGCACATCGACCTGAACGCCTACGAGATCGCCAAGAACCACCCGGTGGACCTCGGGCTCGCCGCCGATCCCCGGCAGGCGCTGCGCGCGCTGGCCGGCGTACTGGAGCACCTGCTCACCCCCGCGCAGCGGGCGGCGGCGGCCGGGCGGCTGGACGCGCGGACCCGGGAGCGGGTGCGGACGGACCAAGCCGAGCGGGAGGCCAAGGAGGCGGACGGTTCGCCGATGGCGGTCTTCCTGCGGACCCTGGCCGAGCGCACCGGAGGGGACCTGATCGTCTTCGACGAGGCGCTGACCACCTCTCCGCTGGTCACGCGGTACCTGCCGCCGGAGCGGCCGGGCGACTACCACCTCACCCGGGGCGGATCGCTGGGCGTGGGCTTCCCGGGCGCGGTCGGCGTCAAGCTGGCCCGGCCGGAGCGGCTCGTCGTCGGCTTCGCGGGCGACGGCGGCTCGATGTACACCTACCAGGCGCTGTGGACCGCGGCCCGGCACGGCATCGAGGCGAAGTTCGTGGTCTGCAACAACCGCAAGTACCGGCTGCTGGACGACAACATCGCCCAGTACTGGCGGGAGCGGGAGATTGCGCAGCACGGCTTCCCGGGCTCCTTCGACCTCTCGCACCCCGAGATCGACTTCGCCGCTCTGGCCCGGTCGCTCGGGGCGGGCGGGATGCGGGTGGAGAAGCCCGACGAGGCGATCGCCGCCGTGGGCCGGATGCTCGCCCACCCGGGGCCGTTCCTGGTCGACATACAGATCTGACACCGCCGGATCTGACACCGCCGGATCTGACACCGCCAGATCTGACACCACCACAGACAGGAGGAGACCGCATGCCCGCCGAGCGGCTGACCGAGGACGCGATCCGCGCCTTCGCCGAGCAGTGGTACGTGGCCCTGGACCAGCACGTCCAGCCGGACCAGGTGCTGGCCCTGATCACCGAGGACCTGGAGTTCAAGGTCCCGGAGGACACCTTCCTCGGCCACCAGGGCTTCGGCCGCTGGTACGAGGCGGTCACGAACCGCTTCTTCGACGAGGTGCACACGGTCACCAAGGTGGAGCCCGTCATCGAGGGGGACCGGGCGATCGTCCGGGTCCTCGTCAACTGGCAGGCCAAGATCTGGGACCCGCCGGCCGCCCGCAGCGCGTGGCTGGGCTTCGACGCCGACCAGACCTGGACCGTGGTCGCCGGCCCCGACGGGCCGCTGATCCGGCAGTACACCGTCAACGACCTGGCGCCCATGCCCGGCTCCGCCTCCCTCTGAGCGCCGAAGGAGAAGCGACGATGACCGAAGTGACGCGGGAGCGGGTCGAGGCGGCGTACCGCGCCCTCGGCTCCGGCGACCGGGCCAGGATCCTGGAGTACTACGCGGAGGACCTGCGCTGGCAGGTCCCCGGCAACCATCCGCTCGCGGGCTGGTACGAGAGCCTGGACGCCTTCCTGGAGCTGATGGGCCAGACCCACAAGCTCACGGGCGGCACCTTCCGCATGGACATCGAAGCGGTCCTCGTCGGCGAGGACTGCAGTGCGGACGTCTGCCGCAACGTCGCCGTGCGCGGTGGTGCCGACGAGTCGAGCCGGTCCCCGTACGAGCGGATGGACTACCCGGTCTTCCACTTCATGCGCTGGCGCGACGGCCGGGTGATCGAGGGCCACGACGGGCTCTTCGGCGACACGGCCACCGCCTTCAGCCAGTTCTGGGCGCCCTTCGCGCCCGACGGAACCCGCAGGGACCAGTAGGGGGTTGAGCGCCATGGACGCGCGGCAGATCTTGCAGAGGTACTACGAGTACGCCAACGCCGGTGACTGGGACAGCTGGTGCGACCTGTTCGCCGAGGACCAGGTCATGGACGAGCAGCTCGCCGGCCACATCGAGGGCCTGGAGACGCTGCGGTCGATGATGAAGGGCATGGGGACCATGTACCGGGTCTTCCGCAACGAGCCCGTGCACTTCCTCGTCGACGGGGAGAAGGCCGCGGCCGTCTCCCACCTGACCGCGGTCACTCCCTCCGGGGACGAGATCGAGGCCGAGGTCATGAACTTCTTCCGGATCGTGGACGGAAAGATCGCCTACATGGCGAACCACCACGACACGGTTCCCTTCCAGGTGCTGGGCCAGGGCTGAGGGGGCGCGCGATGGCCGTGGATGAGTACGACTACATCGTCGTGGGTTCCGGCACCGCCGGCAGCGTCCTCGCGAACCGCCTCTCCGAGGACCCGGACGTCACCGTCCTGGTCCTGGAGGCGGGGGCGGGCCGCATCCCTCCCGAGGTGGACGATCCGTCCTCCTGGTACAAGCTGCTCGGCGGGCCCGTCGACTGGGGTTACACCAGCGTCCCGCAGCCCGGCCTGGACGGCCGCCGCACGTACGAACCGCGCGGCAAGGCCCCCGGGGGCAGCAGCAACCTCTACATCATGATGCACATCCGGGGCCACGCCTCGGACTTCGACAACTGGGCCTACCAGGGCGCGGCCGGCTGGGCCCACGAGGACGTACTGCCCTACTTCTCGCTGCTGGAGGGCCAGGAGGACGCCACCGCGCCGACCACCGGCACCCGCGGGCCGCAGCGGATCACCCACGCCGGGCGGCACGGCCCCAACCCGGTCTCCCGCGCCTTCATCGACGCCGCCGTCGAGCTCGGGCACGAGGAGATCGCCGACTTCAACACCGACGGGCCGCGGCGCGGACTCTTCGGCACCGGCTGGCACCACATCGACGTGGCCGACGGCCGCCGTCAGGGCGTCCTCGCCGCGTACCTGGAGCCGGCGCTGGACCGCTCCAACCTGACCCTGCGCACCAGTGCGCAGAGCACCCGGCTGCTCTTCGACGGGGACACCTGCACGGGTGTGGAGTACGTCCAGTTCCAGGCCCCCGCCACGCTTTCGGACGGCGACGTCCCGGGGCGGACCGTGCGGGACGGGCACAGTGCGGCGGCCGAGCCCGGGCCGCACACCGTACGGGCCCGCCGGGAGGTGATCGTGGCCGCCGGGGCGATCGAATCGCCGAAGCTGCTGCTGCTCTCCGGGATTGGGCACCCCGAGCAGCTGCGCGAGCACGGCATCGCGACCGTCGCCGAACTGCCCGGGGTCGGCGAGAACTTCCACAACCACGTACTGACCGGGCTGATGGCCGAGGTCACCCAGGAACTGCCGCCGCCCGCACAGAACTTGTCGGAGAGCGCACTGTTCCTCTCGTCCCGGCCCGGGCTGCCGGCGCCGGACCTGCAGATCGCCTTCGTGCACGTGCCGTTCGACGTGATCGTCGGCCGGGACCACCCGAACACGGTGTCCATCCTGCCCGGTGTCGTCCGGCCGGTCTCGCGGGGCTGGATCAAGCTGGCGAGCGCCGACCCGCTGGCCCACCCGCTGATCCATCCGAACTACCTGGGCGACCGCTGGGACTTGGAGCGGATGGTGCAGGGCGTCAAGACCGCCCGGGAGATCTTCGCGACCTCCGCGTTCTCCCCCTGGTACAAGCAGGAGCTCCAGCCCGGACCCGGCTACGTGTCCGACGAGGACCTGCGCACCTTCGTGAAGCAGAAGTCGGAGAGCTACCACCACCAGGCCGGCTCCTGCCGGATGGGCGTCGACGACCTCTCCGTCGTCGACCCGGAACTGCGGGTGCACGGCGTACGGAACCTGCGCGTCGTCGACGCGAGCGTGATGCCCGCCGTCCCGTCGGGCAACTGCCACACCGCCATCGCGATGATCGCCGAGCGCGCGGCGGACTTCCTGAAGGGGGTGTCCCGTGCCTGATGTGGTCCTGCGCGAGGGTGCGCTGACCGGAACCCGGATCGCGGTCCTGGTCGAGAGCGACTTCTACGAGCCGGAGATCTTCTACTACGGCCACCGGTTCGCGGAGGAGGGTGCCGAGGTCGATTTCCTGACCCGGCTGTGGGGCAACGACTCCATCACCTTCGCCGGGCACGAGTACCGTGCGCCGTTCACCGCCGACAAGTCCCTGGAGGGGCTGAGCGACGAGGACCTGCGGCGCTACGCGGCGATCATCGTGCCCTCGGGCATGGTGGCCGACCGGCTGCGCTACACCGAGGACGTGGACGTACTGGCCCCGGCGACGGAGCTGCTGCGCCGGGCCTTCGAGGAGCGATCAGTCCTCAAGGGGATCATCTGCCACGGCATGTGGCTGGCCGCCTCGATCCCGGACAAGATCCGCGGCCGCAAGGTCGTCTGCCACAACAACCTCATCGGCGACGTCCGGAACATGGGCGGCGAGTACGTGGACGAGGACGTGGTGGTCGACGGCGATCTGGTCACCGGCCGGACCGGGGCCCACCACCACCTGTTCGCCCGCCGGATCATCGAGCTGATCGCCGCCGGGCGCGGTGCGCGGGCCCAGGGAGACCAGAGCCGTCAGGGCGCCGGCTGATGGCCCCGATGGTCTGGTCGCACGTAGGGCTGAACTGCGCGGACCAGAAGACCACCGAGGACTTCTACACCAGGTACTTCGGCTTCGCCCGGGCCCGGGTGGTCGACCTCGGAGACGCATCGATCATCTTTCTCCGCCAGGGGGACGTGTACCTGGAGCTCTTCGCGGCGGGTGCCGAGCCGGCCGACACGCCCCAGCACGACGGGCCGGCGGCGCCGGGCCGGATGCGCCACCTGGCCTTCCAGACCGACAGCGTGGACGGCTTCCTGGCCACGCTCGGCGACGCGGCCGAAGTGACCCTGGGCCCACTGGACTTCGACGACTTCATCTGCGGGTGGCGGACCGTGTGGGTCCGTGATCCCGACGGGGTGATCGTCGAGGTCAGCCAGGGATTCGAGGACGAACACGGTCACCACGACAAGGACGGTGTATGACATGGCGGACGCCGTGAGCTTCTCCTTCTCCGACACGATCGCCGGCTACGTAGCCCGCTTCGACTCCGGGTCCCGGCTGCTGAGGCTGAAGACCTCGGACGGCCGCGAGTTCGACGTCTCCCTGGCCGGGGACCCCAGCGCCGAGCTGGTCCGCAACCTGGACGAGCCGTACATCGACGCCTCCGGGCACATCGACGAGATGCTCTCGCCGGGACGGTTCCTCTACGTCTACGGGGTGCACTACCCCGAGCAGGGCGGCCGCTTCGAAGCCAAGCGCCTGGTCTTCCTGGGCCGCGGGGCCGAGGACTACCGCTTCGAGGAGCCCAGCTGGTGGATCAAGCAGATCGAATCGCTGGCCGACTTCTACAAGCGGGCGCAGTTCGGCGACGGCCCGGTGGACTTCACCGAGTACCGCACCGAGATCCGGCTCGGCGGTGACAAGACCGCCAGCCACGTCCAGGAGACCGACACGATCTCCCGCCTGGTCTACGGCATGGCCTCGGCCTACCTGCTGACCGGCAAGGACGAGTACCTGGAGGTCGCCGAGCGCGGCACCGAGTACCTGCGCAAGCACATGCGCGTCGTGGACAGCGAGGAGGACGTGGTCTTCTGGTACCACGGCATCAGCGTGGACGGGGACAGCGAACGCAAGCTGTTCACCTCGGAGTTCTCCGACGACTACGACGCGATCCCGATGTACGAGCAGATCTACGCGCTGGCCGGCCCGATCCAGACCTACCGGATCACCGGCGACATCCGGATCAAGAACGACGCGGACGCCACCATCCGGCTGTTCGACAAGTTCTTCAAGGACCCGGAGCAGGGCGGCTACTACTCGCACATCGACCCGATCCTCTTCAGCGCCGACCACGAGTCCCTCGGGGAGAACGCGGAGCGCAAGAACTGGAACTCGGTGGGCGACCACGCGCCGGCGTACCTGATCAACCTGTACCTGGCGACCGGCGAGCAGAGCTACGCCGACTTCCTCGAGTACACCTTCGACACGATCGCGGACAAGTTCCCGGACTACAAGAACAGCCCGTTCGTCCAGGAGCGCTTCTTCCGCGACTGGTCCCACGACACCGCGCACAGCTGGCAGCAGAACCGCGCGGTCGTCGGCCACAACCTCAAGATCGCCTGGAACCTGATGCGGATGAACTCGCTGAAGGCCAAGCCGGCCTACGAGGAGCTCGCCCGCAAGATCGGCGAGATCATGCCGGCCGTCGGCAGCGACGTGCAGCGCGGCGGCTGGTACGACGTGGTCGAGCGCGTCAAGTCCGGGGACGAGGAGACGTATCGTTTCGCCTGGCACGACCGCAAGGCCTGGTGGCAGCAGGAGCAGGCGATCCTCGCCTACCTCATCCTGAACGGCACCGTCGGCGGTGACGGATTCCTGCGCGAGGCCCGGCAGGCGGAGGCCTTCTACAACACCTTCTTCCTCGACCACGACGAGGGCGCCGTCTACTTCAACGTGCTCGCGAGCGGGACCCCGTACCTGCTCGGGACCGAGCGGCTCAAGGGCAGCCACTCGATGTCCATGTACCACTCGGCGGAGCTCTGCTACCTGTCCGCCGTCTACAACAACCTGCTCATCAACGGCCGGGAGATGGACTTCCACTTCCAGCCCGACCCGACGAACCTGCCCGACCGCCTGCTGCGCGTCTCGCCCGACCTGCTCCCCGCCGGCTCGGTGCGGATCGCGTCCGTCGAGATCGACGAGAAGCCGTACACGGACTTCGACGCCGACGCGCTCACGGTCCGGCTGCCCGACGTACAGGGCCGGGTCAAGGTCAAGGTCCGGCTGCGCCCGACCGCCCAGTAGCGCTCAACGGGGGCGCCCCACTCAGAGGGGAAAGCAATGACCCTGAACGTGAAGGAACGCCGCAACAAGGCGGGCACCGTGCTCGTCGCCACCGGCGAGATCAACAGTGAGACCTCCGGATCGCTGCTGCAGACGCTGCTGCCGCTGGTCCGCGAGGGCCGGCCGCTGCGCATCGACCTGACGGCCGTCACCTACGTCTCCAGCGCCGGGCTGCGCACCCTGCTCGTCGTCTACCGCGAGGCCCAGCACGCCGGGGTCGCCGTCACCCTCTACGGGGTGAGCGAGGAAGTCCGGTTCGTCATGTCGGCCACCGGCTTCCTCGACTTCTTCTCCACCGGCGAGGCCGCCGCGGCGGCCTCCAAGGCCAGGGCCGTCCGATGAGCCAGCCGGCCTCCGAACAGGTGCTGCGCGTCGACGCGTACCCAACCCACGAGGTGGGCGGGTACCGCGTCCGCGCCGGCAAACCGTTCCCCTTCGGGGCCAACGTGGTCCCCGGCGGGGTCAGCTTCTCCGTCTTCTCCGACCAGGCCACTTCCATGACCCTGGTCATCTTCAAGCGCGGAGAGCCCGAGCCGATGGCCGAACTGGAGTTCCCCCAGGAATTCCGCACCGGCAGCGTCTTCGCCATGACGGTCTTCGGCCTCGACCACGAGAACATCGAGTACGGGTACCGGGCCGACGGCCCCTACGACCCCGTCACCGGCCACCGCTTCGACGCCCGCCAGGTGCTCTCCGACCCGTACGCCCGGCTGATCGCCGGCCGCGACGTGTGGGGCGTGGAGCCGGACCGCAGCCGCGGCTACCAGTACCGCTCCCGCGTCTGCCTCCAGGACTTCGACTGGGGCGACGACACCCCGCTGGGCATCCCCGCCGAGGACCTCGTCGTGTACGAGACCCACGTGCGCGGCTTCACCCGGCACCCCTCCTCGCAGGTCACCGCCCCCGGCACCTTCGCGGGGCTGCGGGAGAAGATCCCGTACCTGAAGGAGCTCGGGATCAACTGCATCGAGCTGCTCCCGGTGTTCGAGTTCGACGAGAGCGACAACCCGCGCACCAACCCGGAGACGGGCGAGCAGCTCTTCGACTACTGGGGCTACAACACCGTCTCCTTCTTCGCCCCCAAGGCCGGCTACGCGGCCACCGGACGCTACGGCATGCAGGGCGACGAGTTCCGCACCCTGATCAAGGAGCTGCACGCGGCGGGCATCGAGGTCATCCTCGACGTGGTCTTCAACCACACGGCCGAGGGCAACGAGCACGGCCCGACGATCTCCTTCAAGGGGCTCGACAACGCCACGTACTACATGCTCACGCCCGAGGGGTACTACTTCAACTTCAGCGGCACCGGCAACACCGTCAACTGCAACCACCCCGTCGTGCGCAACTTCGTCCTGGACTGCCTGCGCCACTGGGTGGCCGACTACCACATCGACGGGTTCCGCTTCGACCTCGCGGCCATCCTCGGCCGCTCCCCGGACGGCACCCCGCTGCCCAACCCGCCGCTGCTGGAACTGCTCGCCTACGACCCGGTGCTGCGGCACACCAAGCTCATCGCCGAGGCCTGGGACGCCGGCGGCCTCTACGAGGTCGGCAACTTCCCGGCGTACGGCCGCTGGGCCGAGTGGAACGGCAAGTACCGCGACACCGTGCGCAGCTTCCTCAAGGGCGACCCCGGGGTCACCGGGGAGCTCGCCACCCGGCTCGCCGGCTCGCCCGACCTCTACTCCAGCCGCGGGACCTCGGCGTCGGTCAACTTCCTGACCGCGCACGACGGTTTCAGCCTGGCAGACCTGGTCTCGTACAACGACAAGCACAACGAGGCCAACGGCGAGGGCAACAACGACGGCGGCAACGACAACGCCAGCTGGAACTGCGGAGCCGAGGGACCGGCCGACGATCCCGGCGTCAACGCGCTGCGGCTGCGCCAGATGAAGAACGCCCTGGCCATCCTCTTCACCAGCCAGGGCATCCCGATGCTGCTGTCCGGGGACGAGGTGGCGCGCACCCAGCAGGGCAACAACAACACCTACTGCCAGGACAACGAACTGTCCTGGTTCGACTGGAGCCAGGTCGACGAGAACGCCGAACTGCTCCGGTTCACTCGGGAGATGATCGCCTTCCGCAAGCACCACCGCGAACTGCGCTCCACCTCCCACCCCACCGGACAGCTCCGCGACAGCCTCGGACTGCCCGACATCAGCTGGCACGGGGAACGGGCCTGGCAGCCCGACTGGTCGGCGGAGAGCCGGCTGCTGGCGGTCGCCCGCTGCGGCACCGGTGACGACGACGTGGTGTACGCGGCCATGAACTCCCACTGGGAAGCGCACGACCTGGAACTGCCCGCCCTCCCCGGCGGCCGCAGCTGGCACCTCTTCGCGGACACCGGGGCCGAGGCCCCGCACGACATCCGCACCCCCGGCGCCGAACTCGAACTGGAGAACGCCGGCAAGTACCTCATCGGTCCGCGCTCGGTCGTGATCCTGGTCGGCCGCACGCCCGACGCCGAGCTCTAGCCAGTGCTCCGGCCCACGCTCCAGCCCCCGCACCCGAAGGAGACCTGACATGCCGCTTTCCGTGTCCCTGAGCATCGAGGGCGACACCACCGTGATCGAGCTGGAGGGCGAACTCGACGCCAAGACCGCGCCGGACTTCCACCAGACCATCGAGAAGGCCGCCGGCCACGGCACCAGCACCGTCGAGATCCGCATGGCCGGCGTCGGCTACATGGCCAGCGCCGGACTGCGCTCCCTGGTCTTCGCCCAGCAGAAGGTGGGGGAGCACGTCACCATCAAGGTGGTCGGCGCCATCGAGCCCGTCGCCCGGACCATCCGGACGGCCGGGCTCGACCGCAGCATCGTGCTCTCCGACGACTGACCCCGATGGACGAGGCGGTCAAGACGGCGACGACGTCCGCCGAGCTGGAAGTGCCGGCCACCCTGGGGGCACTGGGGGACATCGCCGCGCTCGTCCTGCGGCTGGCCGGGAGCGCGGGCCTGGGCAAGGGCGCCGCGTACCGGATCCGGCTGGCCGTGGACGAGCTGGCCACCAACATCGTGATGCACGGGTACCGGGGCGGCGACGGACGGATCACCGTCCGGGGCCGCTCCGGGCCGGGCCGGGTACGGATCTCCATCGAGGACCGCGCCCCGGCCTTCGACCCGGTCCAGGGGCGACTGCCGCCCGAACCGCACACCGCTCCCGAGCGGCGCCGGATCGGCGGACTCGGCATCCACCTCGCACTGACCAGCGTGGACGAGTTCGACTACGTACGCAGGGACGGCCGCAACATCAGCACGCTGACTGTGATGGCTGAGGGGACGGACCCATGCCCTCCACGACCGTGATCATCCTCGACGAGTACCCGCCGCCTCCCCTCGAACTCCTCGGAGCACTGGAGGAGATGGGTGCGGCACTCGTCCCGCGCACGCTGGCCGAACTGCTGGCCGGCCCACTGGAGGAGCTGCCCGAAGCGGACGTACTGCTCGCCCCGGCCCAGGCCGACGGAGACTCCGTACGGACCGCCGTGCGCCGGCTGCGCCGCTCGGCCGGAGCCCCCATCGTCGTCGTCTGGACCGTGACGGAGTTCGCCGCGCTGGAGGCGCACGTCCGGATCGGACACGACTACCTCGTACCCCCCTTCCTGCCCGCCCTCGTCGGGGCCCGGCTGCACAGCTGCTCGGAGCGCGCTGGACTCGGCCGCACCCTGCGCGAAGCCGACGCCCGCGCCGAACTGATGGGCTACGAGAAGGAGTTGGAGATCGGCCGGGAGATCCAGGCCGGCTTCCTGCCGGAATCGCTGCCGGTCCCCGAAGGCTGGGAGATCGACGTGTGCTTCCGGCCCGCCCGGCAGGTCGCCGGGGACTTCTACGACGTCTTCGAGCTCTCCCGCGGCAGACGCCTGGCCTTCGTCGTCGCCGACGTCTGCGACAAGGGGGTCGGAGCCGCGCTCTTCATGGCGCTCATCCGCTCCCTGCTGCGGCACACCGCCGAGAACAGCGGCCTCCAGCACCTGGTGGCCGCCGGCCGCACCGGCAACAGCCGGCGCATACCCGTGGTCGGCGCCACCCCGCTGCTCAACGCGGTCACCGCCACCAACGGCTACCTGACCCGCAACCACCTGCGGCAGGGCTACTTCGCCACCCTCTTCTTCGGGGTGCTCGACCCGCTCACCGGATCCCTCGTCTACATCAACGGCGGCCACAACCCGCCGCTGCTGCTGGACGCGGACGGTGGCGAGCCCCGCACGCTGGAGGTCACCGGCCCCGCCGTCGGGGTGCTGCCGGACTGTGTGTACACGCTCGGTTACGCCCAGTTGAACCCGGGCGACACCCTCTTCGTGTTCACCGACGGAGTGCCCGAGGCGCGCTGCCCCAGCGGCAGCTTCCTCGGAGACGAGCGGATGCTGCAGCTGCTGTCCGGCCCCCCGGTCAGCGGCAGGGAGGTGGTCGACCGGATGGACACGGCCGTACGCGAACACACCGGAACAGCCGAACAGCACGACGACGTCACCATGCTGGCCCTGCACCGGCCACGCGCGGCGCGGGGGCCGCACGCGGGAGGCGCCGATCGCCAGGTCGTGGCCTGATGACCCTGACCATCGTGGTGCACTCGTACCGCGGCGGTACCGGAAAGTCCTCGGTGCTGGCGAACCTTGCCCTGCTCCTGGCGGGCGAGGGACGCCGGGTGGGGGTGATCGACACGGACATCCAGTCGCCCACCCTGGACCTGCTCTTCCGGCTCCGCCCCGGTCCGTCACTGGCCGACTACCTGCTCGGCCGGTGCGAGATCGAGGCCGCCGCCCAGCAGGTCACCACGAGCTGCGGCCGCGCTCTGTACGTCGTACCAGCGCGGACCGGGACGGCGGCCCTGCGGGAGCTCATGACCACCGGCTACGACGTGGGGCTGCTGCCCGAGGGCTTCGACCGGCTGGCCGTGCACCACGCCCTGGACGTCCTGCTCCTGGACACCCATGCCGGGCTCAACAACGAGTCGGTCACCGCGATGGCCAGCGCCGACGTCCTGCTGATCATGGCCCGGGCCGACCGGATCGACCTCCTCGGCGTCGAGGAGACCATCGCCCTGACCGGCCGGCTCGCCTGCCGGCGGACCCTGGTGATGAGCATGGCGCCCGAGGGCATCGACCGGGAGGCCGCCCGGCGGCGGGCCGAGGAGGTCTACCGCACGCCCCTGGCCGGAATCCTGCCCTATGTTCCGGAAATGGCCGCGCTCTTCGGGGAGCGCATATTCTCCGAAGCCCATCCCGACCATCCACTGGTCGGTGAATTCCGCACCATCATCTCGGCGTTGGACGCACGTGACGAAGTATCACGGGCCTGGCGCCTCCCCCTTACGCCCCTAGCGGGGGGCGTGTTGAATCGGCAGCGAATCCAGACAGACCAAGGAGAAGAGTCATGAAGATTCTCGTCGTCATGACGGCCAAGGCCACGCTTCATCTGCTGGACGGGGAACAACACCCCTCGGGTTTCTGGGCCGAGGAATTCGCCGTTCCCTACACCCTCTTCAAGAACGCGGGCCACACCGTGGACGTGGCGACGATCGCGGGCCGGACCCCGACGGTCGACGCGACCAGCATCGACCCCCAGTTCCTCCAGTGGGTCCGCCCCCAGGGCTCCGCCGACACGGACACGGCCAGCGCCCTGGAGTACAGCCGCGTCATAGAGAACACCCCGCAGCTGAGCGACCCGATCGCCCTGGAGACCCTGGGCGAGAAGGACATCGCCGCCTACGACGGCATCTACATCAGCGGTGGCCACGGGGCCATCGGGGACCTGCCCAAGTCCGACGAGCTCGCGCAGATCCTGCGCTGGGCCATCGCCCAGGACAAGCCCCTGGCCACGGTCTGCCACGGGCACACCGCCCTGCTGGCCCTGCGCGACGGCGAGGGCCAGTGGCCCTTCGCGGGCTACCGGATGACCGCCTTCTCGCACAGCGAGGAGCTCGTCACCAACATGGCCGGCCGGCTCCCGCTGATCCTGGAGGCCGAACTCACCCGGCTCGGCGCCCGCTACGAGAAGGCCGACGTGATCTGGGACTCGCACGTGGTGGTGGACCGCAAGCTCACCACCGGCCAGAACCCCTACTCCTCCAAGGCCCTCGCGGAGACGTTCTTACGTCAGCTCGCGCAGGGCTAGCCGAAGCGCTCTGCCCCTCGCACCCGAAACCGGAAGGCAGCGACAGCCATGACCCAGCGCGCGCTCAGCGACCAGCCCTTGGCCAACCCCGGGAAACTGTTCATCGGCGGCACCTGGGTCGAGGCCCGGGACGGCCGTACCGAACCGGACATCAGCCCCGTGGACGGCCAGGAGATCGTGCCGGTGGCCCAGGCCGCCGCCGCCGACGCGGACGCGGCGGTGGCCGCCGCCCGCACGGCGTACGAGGAAGGTCCCTGGAGCAGACTGTCCGCCCAGGAACGCGCACTGCGGCTGAACCGGGTCGGGGAGCTCATCGAGCGCGACCTGGAGGAGATCGCCCTGCTGGAGACGGTGGACATGGGCAAGCCGTTCGCCTTCTCCTCCACGGTCGACGCCCCCATGGCCGCCCAGCTCATGCACTACTACGCCGGCGCCGTGACCCGGGTGGACGGCTCCTCCCGGGCCCCGGCCGGCGGGCAGCTCGCGTACACCCTGCGCGAACCGCTGGGCGTGGTCTGCGCAATCACCCCCTTCAACTTCCCGCTGCTCCTGTCGATGACGAAGATCGCCCCGGCGCTCGCGGCCGGGAACACCGTGGTCCACAAGCCCTCGCCCGCCACCCCGCTCACCGCACTGAAGATCGCCGAGCTGTTCCAGGAGGCGGAGATTCCGGACGGGGTGCTGAACGTCATCACCGGTCCGGGCGTGGAACTGGGCGAGACCCTCACCGGACACCCCGGCATCGACAAGATCGCCTTCACCGGCTCCACCTCGGTCGGCCAGTCGATCATCCGCAAGGCGGCCGGCACCCTGAAGAAGGTGACGATGGAGCTCGGCGGCAAGTCCGCCAACATCGTCTTCGCCGACGCCGACCTCGACGCCGCCGAGGAACTCGCCTTCTTCGGCATCTACTACAACAAGGGCGAGATCTGCACCGCCGGCTCCCGGCTGCTGCTGCACCGCCCGATCCACGACGAGATGGTCGAACGGCTCGTGGCCCGCGCCGCCGCCCTGCTGCCCGGAGACCCGCGCGACCCGGCCACCCTCTTCGGACCGCTCGCCCACCGCGGCCAGTTCGACAAGGTCAGCTCGTACATCGAGGTCGGCGAGAAGGAAGGCGCCGTCCTGCGCACCGGCGGCACCGGCTGGACCCCCGAAGGGGGCTCGTCCGAAGGCCTGTACTTCCTGCCGACCATCTTCACCGGCGTCGACAACTCCATGCGGATCGCCCAGGAAGAGATCTTCGGGCCCGTCCTGTCGATCATCCCCTTCGACACCGAGGAGGACGCCGTGCGCATCGCCAACGACAGCGCGTACGGCCTCGCCGCCGGGGTCCACACGAAGGACCTGCGGCGCGCCCACCGGGTCGCCTCGCAGATCAAGGCCGGCACGGTCTGGGTCAATTGCTACAACCAGTACGACCCCGCCGTGCCCTACGGCGGCTACAAGGCCTCCGGCTACGGGCGCGAGTGCGGCCCCGAGTCCCTGGAGAGCTACACCCAGACCAAGTCGGTCTGGATCGGAATGGACTGACACCGGCACCCGGCCGACAGCCCGCTCGCACCGAGACCACCTGAGGAGTCCCCATGCGGATCGGCATCATCGGAACGGGCCGGATCGGATCGACCCTGGCCAGGATCCTCGTGGCGGCGGACCACCAGGTCGTGCTCGCCAACGCCCGCGGCCCGCGGAGCCTTTCGGACCTGCTGGCCGAACTGGGCCCCGCGGCCTCGGCGGCGTACCCCGCCGAGGCCGCGGACCGCTCCGAAGTCCTCGTCCTGATGGTGCCGTTCGACGGCGTCCAGGGGCTGCTGCCGCGGGAAGCCGTACGGGACACCGTGCTGGTGGACGCCACGAATGCGTTCGACGGCCCGGGGAACGCCCGGGATCTCGGCGGCCGGGGATCCAGCGAACTCGTCGCCGAATGGTATCCGGGGACCCGGATCGTGAAATCCCTGAACACCATGCATTTCGAGACGCTCGCCGTCGCCGGCACCGAACAGGGCCCGCGTCTGGCCCATTTCACGGCGGGCGACGACGGGAAAGCCAAAGAAATAGTCGCGGGAATCATCACGGATCTCGGATTCGCTCCCGTGGACACCGGTCCGCTGCACTCCGGAGGAATTCTCCAGCAGCCCGGCGGGCCCCTCTTCAACCGGCCGCTCACGGAAGCGCAGGCGCTGGCATGGACCTCTCACTGAACGTCAACGGAAGACCCGAGCAGTTCTCGGCGCAGCCGAACGAACTGCTCGTGGAACGGCTCCGCGAAGGCCTCGGACTGACCGGCACCAAGGTCGGCTGCGACACCGGCCAGTGCGGAACCTGCGTCGTCCGGCTCGACGGCCGCTCCGTCAAGAGCTGCCTGATCCTGACCGCGGCGGCCGCCGGCTCCGCGGTGACCACCATCGAGGGGGTCACCACCCCCGGCGGTGAACTCACCGGCCTCCAGGAGGCCCTGCGCCAGGAACACGGCACCCAGTGCGGCTTCTGCACCCCCGGGATGGTCATGGCCCTGGGGGAGCTCGTGGAGAACACCGAGCACCGCGAGCCGCCCACCGAGCCCGAGATCCGCGAGTGGCTCACCGGCAACCTGTGCCGCTGCACGGGCTACCACAGCGTCGTACGGGGAGTGCAGCGCGCCTGCTCCGTGGCCCGCGCGCAGGTGCCCGTGGAGCAGGGCACCGCGCAGCCCGCCACCGCCGCGTCCGGACAGGAGGGGTGAGGGAGATGACCGCAGTCACGGGGGAGACCCCGCTCCAGGGCAACGGCCTGCTCGGACAGCCGCTGGACAGCCGCGAGGACCCGCAGCTCCTGCGCGGAGAAGCCACGTACGTCGGGGACATCGACCTGCCGGGCACCGCCCACATGGCGATCCTCGGCAGCCCCGTGGCCCACGCGAAGGTCCTCTCCATCGACACCAAGGCCGCCGAGCAGCTGCCGGGCGTACTGAAGGTGGCCACCGCGGCCGACTTCACCGAGGTCATGCCGCTGCCCTGCATCTGGATACCCGGCGGGGTCGAGAGCCACTTCCCGCCCCACCCCTACGGACTTCCCGGCTCCCGCCCGGTGCTCTCCGGCGACACCGTGCGCCACGTGGGCGACCCCGTCGCCGTGGTCGTCGCCGAGACCCCGCGCCAGGCGGCCGCCGCGCTCGCCGCCATCTCCGTCGCGTACGAGCCGCTGCCCGTGGTGACCCGCGCCGACGAGGCCCTCGCCGAAGGCGCCCCCCAGCTCCACGAGGCCGTCCCCGGCAACCTGAACGCGTACTGGACCTGCGGCGACAAGGACCGCACCGACGCCGCCATCGCCGCGGCCGAGGTCACCGTCGAGCTGGACCTCGTCAACCAGCGCACGATCAACAGCCCCATCGAGCCGCGCGGCGCGGTGGGCGACTACGACGCCGCCACCGGCGAGTACACGCTGTACGCCTCCACCCAGGGCCCGCACAACCACCGCTTCCTGCTCTCCGCGCTGGTCCTCGGCATCCCCTTCAACAAGCTCCGGGTCGTCGCCCCGACCGTCGGCGGCAGCTTCGGCACCAAGGGGTACCTGTACCCCGACATGCCGCTGGTCCTGCTGCTCTCCAAGGCGCTCGGCCGGCCCGTGAAATGGGTCGACACCCGCACCGGGCTGATGAACTCCACCGTCCAGGGCCGCGACCACCGCCAGCACGTCACCCTGGCCGGCACCCGCGACGGCCGGATCACCGCCGTGCGCTGCACGAGTTACGCCAACCTCGGCGCCTACCCCTCCACCATCGGCCCCGGCGTCGCCACCGCCCTGATGGGCCGCTCCATCAGCGGCATGTACGACATCGACGCGGCCTTCTGCGAGGTCTACGCGGCCTTCACCAACACCGTCTCGCTCGGCGCCCAGCGCGGCAGCGGGCGGGCCGAGGCCGCGTTCCTGATGGAGCGGCTCGTGGACCGTTACGCCTGCGAGATCGGCATGGACCCGGCGGCGGTGCGCCGCAAGAACCTGGTGCCGAAGGAGAAGTTCCCGTACGACAACGGCCTCGGCTGGACCTACGACTCGGGCGACTACCAGCTCAACTTCGACCGGGCCATCGAGCTCTCGGGCTACGCCGACATGCCCGCCCGCAAGACCGAGGCCCGCGCCCGCGGCAAGCGGCTCGGCGTCGGCATCGCCTCCTACGTGGCGATCTGCGGGGTCGGCCCCTCCACCCGGATGTCCAAGGAGGGCATGCTCGGCGGCACCTGGGAGAGCGCGAACATCCGCGTCCACCCCACCGGCGAGGTCACCGTCACCGTAGGCTCCGCCTCCACCGGCCAGAGCCACGGCACCGTCTTCGCGCAGGTCGCCGCCGACGAGCTCGGCATCGACCCGGCGACGGTCCAGGTGTACGAGGGGGACACCCTCAAAGCCCCGTACGGGCAGGGCACTTACGGCTCGCGCTCCTACAGCATGGCCGCGCCGGCCATCGCCCTCACCGCCCGGAAGATCAAGAGCAAGCTGGTCAAGGCCGGCGCCGTCTTCCTCGGCGTCCCCGAGGACAAGGTCGTCTACGCCGACGGCAAGGTCTTCGAAGCGGGTCACGAAGACGACACCGAGAACACCAAGACCTTCGCCGAGCTGGCGATGGCCATGTGGTACGGCTGGGGCCTGCCGCCCGAGATCGAGCCCGCCCTCGACGAGACCACCCACTTCGACCCGCCGGACTTCAACTACCCCTTCGGGACCCACGTGGCGGTCGTCGAGATCGACGAACTGACCGGCGAGACCGAGGTGGTGGCCTACACCGCCGTCGACGACGCCGGGAACATCGGCAACCCGAAGATCGTGCTCGGCCAGATCGAGGGCAGCATCCTGCACGGCCTCGGCCAGGCCCTCATGGAACACGCCGAGTACGCCCCGGACGGGCAGCTCGTCAGCCGCGACCTGAACCACTACGCCCTGCCGCGCGCCATCGACGCGCCCTTCTTCACCCTCGACAAGACCACCACGCCCTCCCCGCACAACCCGCTGGGAGCCAAGGGCGCGGGCGAGATCGCCACCGTGCCGCCCGCCGCGGCCGTCGTCAACGCCGTCGTCGACGCCCTGTCCGACCTGGGCGTCCGGCACATCGACATGCCCGTCACCCCCGAGAAGGTCTGGCGCCGCCTGAGAGGGGAAGCCCAGTGATCCTCGCCGACTTCGACTACGTACGCCCCGTCGGCCTCGACGAGGCGCTGACCCTGCTGGCCGGCCGGCCCGGCGCCCGGGTGCTGGCCGGCGGGCAGAGCCTGCTGCCCGGCCTGCGCACGGGGGAGGAGCGGGCCTCCCTGCTCGTCGACCTGCGCCGGCTGGAGGAGCTCCGGGGGATCGGGCCGGTGCCCGGGGGGCTCCGGATCGGTGCGCTGACCACCCTGGCCGAGCTGGCCACGGACCCCCTGGTACTGGCCGGGGCGCCGGAGATCGCCGCCGCGGCCCGCGCCAACGGAGACCCCCAGGTCCGCAACCTCGGCACCGCCGGGGGCAACCTCGCCGCCACCGGCCGGGCCACCGACCTGCCCGTCGCCGCCATCGCCGCGGGCGCCACGGCCGAACTGGCCGGTCCCGGCGGGGTGTCGACGCTCACCGCCGAGGAGCTGGCCGCCTCCGGGGTTCCGGCGGGCACCGTCATCACCGCCCTGCTCGTCCCGGTGGTCACCGGCGGCGGCGCCGCCTTCGAGAAGACCGCCGACCGGGCCACCCGCTACCCGGTCTGCGCCGCCGCCGTACGGATCACCCCCGACGGGCCGTGCATCGCGGTCACCGGGGCCACCGCCCGTGCGCTGCGCCTGCGCCGGGTCGAGGAACGGATCGGGGAGGGCCCGTACAGCACGCAGCACGTGCTCGCGGCCTTCCGCGCCGAACCCCGGGAGCTGTTCGTCCCGGGTCGCGGCACCTCGGCCGAGTACCTCGGCCACCTCGCGGGCGTACTCACCGCCCGCGCGCTCACGAGGGCCGTGCAGGCACCCGCCTGACCGCCCACGACGGGGGAGTTGAAGCAGTGGAACCGTTGCCCACGACAGCACGGACCGCGCCGTCCGCGACCACCACGGGGGTCACCTCGCGTCCAGCCGCCGGCTCCGCGGGCGCACCGGGGAGCTCCGGCTTCTGGGTGGTGGGCGCGGTCCTCGTCCTGCTGATGCTCTCCTCCTCCGTCCCCTCGGCCCTCTACGTGCTCTACCAGCAGGAGTGGGGCCTGTCCTCCGGCATGATCACGGTGGTCTTCGCCCTGTACGCCGTCACCGTGCTCGCCGGACTCCTGCTGTTCGGCTCGCTGTCCGACACCCTCGGCCGGCGGCCCGTACTCGCCGCGGGGCTGGTCCTCGCGATCGTCGCCATGGGCCTGTTCGCGGCGGCCCAGGGGCTCGGCCTGCTGCTCGCCGCCCGCGCCGTGCAGGGGCTGGCGGTGGGCCTGGCCACGGGGGCCATGGGCGCCGCCCTGCTGGAACTCAGCCCCGGTTCGCGGCCCGCGCTCGGCGCCCAGGTCAACAGTGCCGGCCCGACGGTGGGCATCGGCCTCGGCGGCATCGGGGCCGGGCTGCTGGTGCAGTACGCACCCGCTCCGACCGTCCTGACCTACCTGCTGCTCGTGGGGGCCTTCGCCGTCTCCCTGGTCGGCGTGGCCCGGATGGCCGAGAGCGCGCCGGGGCGGGCGACCGGTGCGGCTGGTGCGGCTGGGGTGACCGGTGCGGCCGGTGCGGCCAGGGGTCGCTTCAAGCTGGCCCCGCACCGGATCCACATCCCCGCCGCCGTGCGCGGCCGCTTCGCGGTGCTGATCCTGACCATCGTGGCCGTCTGGTCGGTCGGCGGGTTCTACCTCTCGCTCGGCCCGCACCTGGCCCTGTCCCTGCTCCAGAGCACCAACTACCTCGTCGGCGGCGCCACCGTGGCCCTCCTCGCCGGAGCCGCCACCGCCGCCCAGCTCCTGCTGGGCCGCACCGAGGCCCTGCGCACCGCCGTCCTCGGCCTGCTCGGGCTGCTGGGCGGGCTGACCCTGGTGCTCCTCGCGCTCGGGCTCGGCTCGGCCCCCGTGTTCCTCCTGGCCACCGCCGTCCTCGGAGCCGGCTGGGGCGCCGCCTTCCTCGGCTCCTTCCGTGCCCTGAGCGCACTGGCCGAGCCGGCCCACCGGGGCGAACTGACCGCGGCCGTCTACGTGTTCGCCTACCTCGCGATGAGCGTGCCGGCGGTGCTGGCCGGACTGCTCACCAACATCCACGGACTGCACCGCACCTCGGTCGGCTTCATGGCCACCGTCGCCGCGGTGTGCGCCCTCGCCCTGCTGGCCACCCTGCGGCTGGCGGCCCGGAACAGGACGGAAGGGAGCACCGCATGACCGGGGCCCCGGGCAACGCCGCGCTGCGCACCGCCCTGTGCGGGCTGGAGATCTTCGAGGGCCTCACCGAGGAGCAGCTGGACTGGCTGGTCTCGGTGTCCGAACCGAGGGTGCTCGCCGACGGCGAGGTCCTGTTCCGGGACGGGGAGGAGGCCACCGGCTTCCACGTCCTGCTCGCCGGGGGCCTCGTGGTCACCAAGGTCGTCGACGGCCGCGAGGAGGTCCTGACCCGGCACTCCACCGAGGAGGAGAGCGCGGCCGCGGAGGACCACGACGGCAAACCCTCGGCCGCGCACCGGTTCACCGGCGAGCTGCCCCTGCTGACGGACGGGTCGTACGTGGCCACGGCCGCGGCGAGCGGGCCGGCCACCACCGTGGTGGCGTACGCGAAGCCGGTCTTCTTCGAGATGCTGACCCGCTGCCACGGGGTGGCCGCCGTACTGATCCCCGTGCTGGCCTGGCGCATCAAGTCCTCCGAGGTCCAGGCCCGCAAACGGGCCACCGTCGAAGCGCTGGGCACCCTGGCGGCCGGCCTCGCGCACGAGCTGAACAATCCCGCCGCCGCCGTGGCCCGGGCCGCGCAGGAACTGGCGCCCGCCCTGGACCAGCTCACGCGCACCGCCCAGGCCTGGGGCGCGGCCGCCACGGCCGCCGAGCGCTCCGTGTTCGACCAGCTCGCCGACGAGCTGGACAAGGTGGCGCCGCCGGAGGTCACCGATCCGCTGGCCCAGGCGGACGCCGAGGAGGAGATCGCCGACTGGGCCGAGGAGGCGGGCGCCGAGCGGGCCGGGCTGCTCGGCTCGGGGGTCTCCGACCTCGGACTGAACCTGGGCGGGCTCCTGGAGCGGCTGGAGGGGGTCGGCGAAGGGGCGCTGCCGGCGGCGCTGGACCATCTGGCGGCCCTCCTGGAGATCCGCTCGCTCGCCGCCGAGCTGCGGGCGGCCGGTCCGCGGATCTCCCAACTCGTGTCGGCGACCCGGGATTACGCCAATCTCGACCGGGCCCCCGAGCAGCGCTTCGCGGTGACCGACGGGCTCGAGAACACGCTGGTCGTGCTGCGTGCCAAGCTCGCGGGGATCGGGATCGTGCGCTCGTACGACCCGGACCTGCCCGAACTGACGGGCTATCCGAGCGAGCTGAACCAGGTGTGGACCAACCTGGTCGACAACGCGGCGGCGGCCATGGAGGGCGCCGGAACCCTCACCCTGCGGGCCCGGGTCGAAGGCGTCTGCATGGTGGTGGAGATCGCCGACACCGGCTCGGGCATCCCCGCGGAATCCCTGCCGAGGATCTTCGAACCCTTCTACACGACCAAGGACGTGGGCAAGGGCACGGGCCTCGGTCTCCACCTCAGCTACCGCATCGTGACCCAGCGCCACCACGGTTCGATCACGGCCCGCTCGAGGCCGGGGGAGACCCGGATGACCGTCCGGCTGCCGCTGTCCGGGACCGATCCGTCCTGCGCGGTGCCGGCCGTACCCATCGCACCATCTCCATCGAAGAGTTGAAAGGGAGTCGACATGCCCAAGTACGACATCTCCACGCTGCACCCGGTGTTCGTCCGGCAGATGGACGCGCTCGCCGCGCTGGACATCGAGGCCGTCATGAAGAACTACACCGACGACGCGGTGCTGTTGCGCTTCGAGGGTGTCTCCGTAGGCATCGACGCGGTGCGCGAGACCTTCACCGGGTACCTGACGGTGAAGCCCACCCTCGTGGAGCTCCAGGAATACGTCGAGACCGACGACACGATCTTCTACCGGGCGATCATGAATCTGAACGGGGAACCGGAGCACGCGTTCGGAACGCTCGTCGTCCGGGATGGCCGGATCTGGCGCCAGACTGCCGGATTCGGCGGCTGATTGAGGAAATCTGGGTAGCGTGTGCGGGGAGGGTGGGGATGTGCACCCTCCCCGTATGTGCGACAGCCGTAGATATATGCAAGAAGCGTGAAGGGGAGGTCATGGAAACGGAAACCGGCCGGGTCGAGGCATTCAGTGATGGTGTATTCGCGGTCATCATCACGATCCTTGTCCTGGAATTGAAAGTTCCGGAAGAAACCGGCTCGGACTTCTGGCACGGAGTGCGCGAGCAGTGGCCGCACTACGCCGCCTATGTGGTGAGTTTCCTCATCATCGGTGTGATGTGGGTGAACCACCACACCATCTTCAGTCACATCAAGCGCGTGGACCGTCCTTTGCTGTTCCTGAACCTCCTGGTGCTGATGGTCGTGTCGGTGGTCCCGTACACGACCAATGTGCTCGCCGAACACCTCATGGAGGAAGGGGGGTCGGCCAACGCGGCCGCCGTCCTCTACAGCCTGGTCACCGTGGCCTACGCCCTGGCCTTCATGGCCTTCTGGTGGTACGTCACCCGGGTCGGACACCTTTTCCACGACCAGGTGGACAAGGACGGCGCACGGGCCACCAGGGTCCGCTTCGGTCTCGGCGCCATCGCCTACCCGTGCACCGTCGTCCTGGCCTTCTTCTCGGCTCCGCTCACTCTCGTCGCACACTTCCTGATCGCGCTCTACTATGCGGCGAACCAGATCCCCATCCCCCTCGTGGTAGAGGAAGAGTGGCTCGAAACTGCGAGCGACCTCAGGAAGTAGCCGCCCGGACCTACGGCCGTTCTTCGCGGTCAAGTAGGGTAATGGATCTAGCTGGTCGCGGGGGAGGCCCAGATGGCTCGCGTAGTCCTGCCGGAGGAATCCACGAAGGAAATCTCCGAATTGATCGACGTTCTGATCTCGCTCTTCTTCGAGTCGTTACCCCGGCGGGACCAGCGAAACTGGGCCCGCGTATACCTGAACGGCCTGGTGCGGACGAACGGCAAGAAAACAATTCGTAACATCGCCGGAACCGGGGCCAGTTCCGTCGAGCAGAGCCTCCAGCAGTTCATCAGCAAATCCCCCTGGGACTGGACCCCGGTCCGCCGCTCCCTCGCCCAGCACCTGGAACGCACCGCGCAGCGCCCGCTGGCCTGGGTGGTGCAGCCCATGGTCATCGAGAAGGCCGGCGACCGGTCGGTCGGCGTGGGACGGCAGTTCGTCCCCCAGCTGGGCCGCACCGCCAACTGTCAGCAGGCCAGCGGGATCTGGCTCACCTCCAGCGATGCGGGCTTCCCCGTCGAATGGACCCTCACCCTCCCCGGGCCCTGGACGGCGGAACTCCTGCGGCGCCGGAGGGCCGGCATCCCCGACACGGCCCGCTCGCTCACCCCCGCCCAGGACGCGGTACACGCGGTCCAGCGGATGGCCGCCACCTGGCAACTCCAGCGCCGGCCCGTGGTGATGGAAGTCTCCAACACCGAACTGCCCCAGTGCATCGAATCGTTCGCGATGCAGGACATCCCCTTCGTATTCAAAGTGGACGGCACCCTGCCCGTCTCCTTCGGCGGGGCCGGCCGGCACAAGCCCGGACCGCACACCGCGCCGGCCCGCGAGCTCATCGACTCCCTGCGCTCCCAGCGGAGGGTCGTCGAATGGACCCGGCACGGCCGCGCCGAGGGAGCGGTCACCCTGCTCACCTCGGCCGCCATCTTCGCCACCCCCGGTGAGGACCGCCTCGTTCCGGCGCCGCCCACCCCGCTGCTGCTCGTCGGGGCCTGGACCGAAGCCGCCCTGCTGCCCACGGAGTTCTGGATCACCAACATCGGGGACCGGCCGCTCGCGCAGCTGTTCCTCCTCGCCAAACTCACCGACCGGGTCGCGCTCGATTTCACCGAGGTCTGCGAGCCCGCCGGAATCCGGGACTTCGAGGGCCGCTCCTTCCGCGGCTGGCACCACCACGCCACCCTCGCCAGCGTCGCCCACGCCGCGATGCTGCTGGGCGCGCGCGGCCGGGGGCCCCACCCGGCACAGCCCGACCAGTACCCCGGCCCCGTCCGGACCGCCCCCACCCGCGCGGTCGCCGCCGCCCACGCCGCCGGACCTCCCGCGCTGCCGCCGAGACCGGTCATCCCCGGGCAGAGCCCGCGCCGCGAGTACATCCGCTGATGCTCAACATCGCCGAAGAGCTACGCGCGTGGTGCGCCGCCGGACGGGACTTCGCCGTGGCCACGGTGGTGGCCGTCAGCGGCAGCGCGCCGCGCGGTCCGGGCGCCTCGCTGGCCGTCGACACCGGGGGCACCGCCCTCGGCTCCCTCTCCGGGGGCTGTGTGGAATCCGCCGTGCACGAACTGTGCCTGGAGGCGATCACCTCCGGGCGCAGCAGCGTGCACCGCTTCGGATACAGCGACGACGACGCCTTCGCGGTCGGGCTGACCTGCGGGGGAGTCCTCGACGTCCTGATCACCCCGGTGCGCCGGCACGACCCCGTGCGGCCCGTCATCGGCGCCGTGCTCGACGCTGCCTGCGGCGGGGCCCGCTCCGCGCTGGGCCGGGTGGTCTGCGGGCCGCCCGAGCAGCTGGGCCGGGCCATCGCCGTGCACGCCGACGGTTCCTACGAGGGCCGCCTCGGCGGGGGCGCCGCGCTGGACCGGGCCGCCGCCGCGCGGGTCCGGGACTGGCTCGCGGCCGGCCGCACCGGCACCGCCGAGCTGGGCACCGCGGGCGGGCTCTGCGGGCAGCCCCTGACCCTCCTGGTCGAATCGGCCGCGGAGCCGCCCCGGCTGCTGGTCTACGGGGCCATCGACTTCGCCGCCGCCCTCACCCGGGTCGGCGCCTTCCTGGGCTACCGGGTCACGGTGTGCGACGCCCGGCCCGTCTTCGTCACGGCCGCCCGGTTCCCCGACGCCGACGAGGTGGTCGTGGACTGGCCGCACCGGCACCTGGCCGCGGAGTGGGAGGGCGGCCGCCTGGATTCCCGTACGACGGTGTGCGTACTGACCCACGACGCCAAGTTCGACGTCCCGCTGCTCGCGCTCGCGCTGGGCCTGCCGCTCGGGTACGTCGGAGCCATGGGCTCGCGCCGCACCCACGAGGACCGGGCCCGCCGGCTGCGGGCCGAGGGGGTGGCGCCGGCCGCGCTGGCCCGGCTGCGCTCGCCGATCGGCCTGGACCTCGGCGGGGGAACCCCCGAGGAGACCGCGCTCGCCATCGCCGCCGAGTTCACCGCAGTGCGGTACGGGGGAACGATTCTGCCGCTGGCCCGGAGCCGGGGCCCCGTCCACGGTCCCGCCCACCTCCCCGTTCACGGCCCCGCCCACCTCCCCGTTCACGGCCCCGCTCTCGGCCGGGCGGACCCGGCCGACCCGCCGCTGCCCGTACGGAGGGCCAAGGTCCCGTAGGAACCGACCATCCGGCCCCAAATGTCCTGGACGATCGGCCGGGGCGGTGTGAACTCCAGGTCGTGTGAGAATGAAGTACGTGCGTTCCTCGACTGCCCTGTCGGGGTCACCTCCGAACGACTGGGATGTTCAGCACGTGCGTTTTCTCAATGACCTGAAGCCGCCGTACGACCTGACGTACGACGACGTATTCATGGTGCCGAGCCGTTCCGCGGTCGGTTCCCGCCAGGGCGTCGACCTTTCCGCGCCTGACGGCACCGGCACCACCATTCCGCTGGTCGTGGCCAACATGACCGCCATCGCCGGCCGCCGGATGGCCGAGACGGTCGCCCGCCGCGGCGGCATCGTCGTCATCCCGCAGGACATCCCGATCGACGTCGTCACCGACGTGATCTCCTGGGTGAAGACCCGCCACCTCGTGCTCGACACCCCGATCACGCTGGCTCCCACCCAGACCGTCGCCGACGCGCTGTCCCTGCTGCCCAAGCGCGCGCACGGCGCCGGCGTCGTCGTCGACGCGGACGGCCGCCCGGTGGGCGTCGTCACCGACCACGACCTGACCGGCGTGGACCGCTTCACCCAGCTCTCCGAGGTCATGTCGAAGGAGCTCCTGCTCATCGACGCCGACATCGACCCCCGCGAGGCCTTCACCAAGCTCGACGCCGGCCACCGCAAGCTGGCCCCGGCAGTCGACAAGGACGGCAGGCTCGTCGGCATCCTCACCCGCAAGGCCGCGCTGCGCGCGACCCTGTACACCCCCGCCACCGACGCCAACGGCAAGCTGCGCATCGCCGCCGCCGTCGGCATCAACGGGGACTTCGTGTCGAAGGCCAAGCAGCTGCTCGACGCGGGCGTCGACACGCTCGTCATCGACACCGCGCACGGCCACCAGGAATCGATGATCAGCGCGATCAAGGCCGTCCGCGCCCTTGACCCGCAGGTCCCGATCGTGGCCGGCAACATCGTCGCCGCCGAGGGCGTCAAGGACCTGATCGACGCCGGCGCCGACATCATCAAGGTCGGTGTGGGCCCCGGCGCCATGTGCACCACCCGCATGATGACCGGTGTGGGCCGCCCGCAGTTCTCCGCGGTCCTGGAGTGCGCGGCCGAGGCGAAGAAGCACGGCAAGCACGTCTGGGCCGACGGCGGCGTCCGTCACCCGCGCGACGTGGCGATGGCGCTGGCCGCCGGTGCGTCCAACGTCATGATCGGCTCCTGGTTCGCCGGTACGTACGAGTCCCCGGGCGACCTGCAGCAGTCGGCCGACGGCCGCCTGTACAAGGAGTCCTTCGGCATGGCCTCCGCGCGCGCGGTCCAGAACCGCACCTCGGAGGAGTCCTCCTACGACCGGGCCCGCAAGGGTCTCTTCGAGGAGGGCATCTCCACCTCGCGGATGTTCCTGGACCCGGCCCGTCCGGGCGTCGAGGACCTGATCGACTCGATCATCGCGGGCGTCCGCTCCTCCTGCACCTACGCCGGTGCGGCCTCCCTCGCGGAGTTCGAGGAGAAGGCCGTCGTCGGCATCCAGTCCGCGGCGGGCTACGCCGAGGGCAAGCCGCTGCACGCCAGCTGGAGCTAGTCGCTCCTCCTGGAGCCGGTCGCTCCTTCTGGGGCCGGTCACTCCTCCTGGAGCCGACACTCCTCACCACTGCGCCGGGGTCCCCTTGGGGGCCCCGGCGCAGTGCTGTCCGCAGCCCGTCCGAGTGCTGCGCTAGCGACCCGGCCCACACTGTCGACCGCCGACGACGCGTCGCGCTGCCCCAGGCCGTGGAAAGGTGAAGACAGGTGGACACATTCAGCCGGGACTTCGGGCGGACTTCCGTCGTTCCTCCCGAGGCGGTGGTGCGGGAGGACGAGGGCGACACCGTGGCGCAGGCGATGCGGGAGGCGGCCGCGGCGGGCCGGGACATGACCGTCCGGGGAGCGGGGCGCTCGACCAACGGCCAGACGCTGTCCCCCGGGGTGGTCATCGACAACTACCGCCCCGAGGCGACTCCGCGGTTCGTCGGGAACGGCCACCTCGTGGAAGTCCCGAGCGGGATCACCTGGCTCGAACTGGAGAAGTGGCTCAACCGCCACGGCCGCTCCAACCCCGTCCTCCCCAGCTACCTGAACATCACCGTGGGCGGGAACCTCTCCATCGGAGGCTTCGGCCTCGCCTCCTGCCGTTCCGGGATCCAGAGCGACCAGGTGCACGAGATCGAGCTCGTGGACGGAACGGGCCGCTCGCGCCGGTGCTCCGACCGGGAGAACCCCGAGCTGTTCCGGTACGCCCTCGGCGGCCTGGGACAGGTGGGGTTCATCAAGAAGGTGATCCTGAAGACGGTTCCGTACCAGCCCGTCACCCGTGCGGCCAGGGTCGAGCACACCGGCCTCGCCGACCTCACGGAATTCATGATGAAGGACGTGCGGGAACCGTGGGTGTCGAGCTACTTCGGCATGTACGACCGGGCCGCCTGGTACTCGCACGTATCGCTCACCGACGACGCACCCGCGCCCGCGGACCCGGAGCGGGAGTTCCTGGTTCCGGACTACATGCTCTTCAGCCACGGCGAAACCGCGAAGCACCTCCACCACCTGCTCGAAGAGGACTCCCACGCGAACATGTGGGTGGACCACATCTTCGACGAGGAGGGCTTCGGGCTCTTCACGAAGAAGGTGGAGGGCATGCTCGACGAGTATCCGCTCTCCGAGACCCTGGTCGCCCTGTACTTCCTGGTGATCCGGCGCCCCGAACCGGCCACGCCCTTCGTCCTGGCACCCGTGGTCGACGCGCCGGTCCAGTACCTGATCGGCATCTTCACGGCGGCCGCGGCGGCCGATGCCCGCGGGATCTCGGAGACCAGGCGCGTCCTGCGGGAACTGCTGGAGGCCTGCGCCGAGGCGGGCGGCCGTCCGTACCTCTACGGCACCCACGACTTCGACACGGACCTGCTGGAGCGCATCTACGGAGCCCCGGCCCTCCAGCGGCTGCGGGAACTGCGCGAGGAGCACGCGCTGACCCACTTCGCCCGCCGGGCCTTCGGGGACGTACGGCCGTAGCGGCGTAGCGCCGGAGTGCCGTAGTGCCGGAGCGCCGTAACGGCACCCGCCTCCGCCCGTGGACCGACGGGCGGGGGCGGGTGCCGGATGCCACGCTGGTCGTACCCCGATCCGCGAAAGGCAGTCGTCATGATCACTACTGACTTCGTCCCCGGCTCCCCCTGCTGGCTCGACCTCGGCGCCCCCGACGTCCCCGCGGCCACGGCCTTCTACGGAGCCGTCCTCGGGTGGGACTTCGAGTCCATGGGCGAGGGCGAGGGCGAGGGGGAGGGCATGGAAGGCGGCATGTTCCGGAAGGACGGAAAGATCGTCGCCGGGCTGGGCAAGCTCACCGAGGAGGGCGCCCGATCCGCCTGGATGATCTACTACAGCGTCCCCGACGCCGAGGCCACCACCCGCGCCGTCCGGGACGCCGGCGGCACCGTCCGGGTCGAGCCGAGGAAGCTCGACGCGTGGGGCACGATGGCGCAGTTCAGCGACCCGCTGGGCGGTCAGTTCGCCGTCTGGCAGCCCGGGGACAACAAGGGCGTCGACCTCGTGGATCAGCCGGGATCGCTGTCCTGGACCGAGCTGTACACGAGTGACGCCACGGCCGCCCGGGAGTTCTACGGGAGCGTCTTCGGCTGGCGGTTCAGCGATATGCCGATGCCGGGCGGCGAGGGCACGTACACCCTCATCACCCCCGCCGGGCAGCCCGAGGGGAGCATGCAGGGCGGGCTCATGGAACTCTCCGCTGAGGACCTCGCGGTGGCGGGCGGGCGGCCGTACTGGCACCCGGTCTTCCACGTCACCGACTGTGACGCGGCGGTCGCCGAGGTCACCGGGCACGGGGGCAGCGTGCAGATGGGGCCCGCGGACGCCAAGGGCGTGGGCCGGCTGGCCGTCTGCCTCGACCCGGCGAACGCCGACTTCGTGGTGCTGGACCCGTCCGAGGACTGAGCCCCCGTTCCGGCACCCGTCCCTCTCGCCCCTCCACCCCTGCCGCGGCCCCGCCGCCGTCCACCCGGACGGTGAGCGGGGCCGTTCGCGTTCCGCCCCGCCCGCCGCCGCGCCCCCCGCCGCGCCCCGGGGACGACCGTTCACCGACGGGGGACGACCGGTGGGCGCAGGGTGCGGCGGGATACGTCAGGCGGCGGATAACTCCGCGCGCGCGGTCGGGCACGCTCGGTGTATCCCACCGCATCCCACCGCATCCCACCGCATCCCGACGAGCATCCCGACGCGCATTCCGACCCGCACCCCGACCCGGAAGGGGCAGCCCATGTCGCCCATGTTCGCGACCTCCGGCATCGTCACGGTCCCCCGCCGCCGCACCGACGCGTACGCCCTCGCCCGGCTGGAGCGGGAGCACGGCAAGGCTCTCCACGGATTCCTCCTCGGGCTCACGTTCGGTGACCGCCACCGGGCCGAGGACCTCGTCCAGGAGACCCTCTTCCGCGCCTGGAAGAACCCGGAAGCCCTGGAGAACGGCGCCCACGCGTCCATGCGGCCCTGGCTGTACACCGTCGCCCGCCGCGTGGCCATCGACGCCCGCCGGGCCCGCCTGTCGCGTCCCGCCGAGGTCGGGCCCGACGGGCTCGACCAGTCGCCTGCCGACGAGGACCGCACCGAGCGCTCCGTCGCCGTCCTCGACGTCCGCGAAGCCCTGCGCTCACTCAGCCCCGATCACCGGGCCGTCCTCCTCCACATCTACTTCCGCGGGGCCAGCGTCTGCGAGGCCGCGGAGGCGCTCGGAATACCCGCCGGGACGGTCAGGTCCCGTACGTACTACGCCCTGCGGGCCCTGCGCGCCCTCCTGCCCGGCTACGATGACGGCCACCTCCGCGCGTGAGCGGACCTCAAGCTTCGCCAGGATGTGCGAGACGTGGGTCTGGACGGTCCGGCGGGACAGGAAGAGCGCCGAGGCGATCTCCGGGTTCGTCCGGCCCCGCGCGACCAGCAGCGCCACCTTCAGCTCCGCCGGAGTCAGCGCCTCCCACCCCCGCGCCGGCCGCCGCCGGGCCGCCCGGCTGCCCCGCCGCACCCCCAGGCTCCGCAGCCGCGCGTCGGCCCGCGCGATGTCCCACCGGGCGCCGAGGAGCTCGTACGAGGCCACCGCGCCGGTCAGCGCCGACCGCGCGCCCGGCAGGTCCCCGCGCCAGGCCCGGGCCACCGCCAGGTCCTCCAGGGTCTGGCCCGCCACCAGCCCGCCGCCCGCCAGCGCCGCCGCCCGCTCCAGCAGCTCCGGGTCCTGCGCGAACAGCCCGCGGGAGCGCAGCAGCGCCAGCGCCGGACCCGGCTGATCCGGCAGGGCCGCCGCCGTGCGGGCGCAGGCGGCCAGCGCCGACCGGGCCGTACCGGTGTCCCGGTCCTCCAGCGCGAGCCGGACGGCCTCCGACAGCGCCCAGGGACGGTCGAAGGCCACCGCCTCGTCCACCCCGTCCTCCAGCGCGGGCAGCAGCGCCTCCAGCGCCTCGCGGGGGCTCCCGTCGCGCTCCGCCAGCAGGGCGCGGGCCAGCAGCACGTGCGCGGTGTGCCGGCGGGCCGCGGGCGGCTCGTACGCGTCCGGGCCGAGCGCGGCCAACTCCGCCCGGGCCGAATCCTGTTCGCCCCGGTGGCCCAGGATCAGGGCGCGCAGCCCGCGGGTCAGCACCGGCAGCCAGACGTCCGAGACGGGCATGCGCCGTGCCCGGGCGAGGCCGGCCAACGCGGCGTCCCAGTCGCCGAACCGGTAGCGCAGATCGGCCAGCAGGGCCTCCGTCACCACGAGCCGGCCCGTCGAACCGGTCCGGGCCGCCAGCTGCCGGGCCTCGCGCAGCGCCGCCGCGGCGGCGTGCGGTTCGCCGCACCGCAGGTGGCCCTCGGCCTGGTTGGCGAGCAGCAGCAGCCGCATGTCGTTCGCGGCCGGGCTGCGGCGGGCGTGCGCGATCCCGGCCGCGACGTGGCGCAGCGACTCCCGGCCCCGGTTCAGGTGGAACAGTGCGAAGGACATGGCGTGTTCGGCCTCCGCGCCGCAGAGCGGGTCGCCGAGCAGTCGTGCCCGGGCGACCAGCGGCCCGGCGAGCGCGTACGCCTCCTCGGGCCGGCGCAGATCGGCCAGCGCCAGCACCCGACACGCCTCCAGCCGCAACCGCATGCCCGCGCCGCCCGCGTCACCGACGGGCACGGCCCCGACGGCTGCGGCCTCGGCGGGTGCGTCCCCGACCGGTACCGCCCGGGCGGGTGCGGCCTCGGCCGGCACCGCCCCGGCGGGTGTCGCCTCGGCCCGTGCCGCATCGGCCGGTACCGCCTCGGCGGGTGCTTCCCCGGCGGGTGTCGCCTCGGCTCGTATCGCCTCGGCCGGTACCGCCCCGGCGGGTGCGGCCTCGGCATGTGCCGCTTCGGTCAGGGCTTCCTCGGTGACCTCCAGGGAGCGGGCCATGTCACCCTGGATCATCAGCGCCGACACCAGCTTGAAGGCGAGCGCGGCCCGCCGCTCGGGATCCCGCGCCCGCCGGCGCAGGGTGCGGAGCAGTTCCACGGACTCGGGTCGCCGCAGCATCAGCGCGGCATCGGCGAGCCCGTCCTCCAGGGCCTCGTGGTACGCACCCCCGGTCCGGTCGGCGAACCGGTCCTCGCCCTGTCGCCGGACCGGCCCCGTACCGTGCGCCGGGGTCCGCCCCGCGGTTCGTTCCGTGTCCTGCGCCGGGGTCCGCCCCGCGGTCCGTTCCGTGTCCTGTTCCGGTGCCCACCCCGTGGGCTGGTTCCCGGGTTGTCCCGGGTTCTGTACCGGGCCCTGTTCCGTGCTCTGTTCCACGGCCCGGGCCAGCAGGGCCGCCGCGGCTTCGGGTGCCACCGCGATCAGGGCCTGCGCCGACTCCGCCGTCCAGCGCACCGCCCAGGGATCCAGTACCCCGCCGGCGAGCAGCTGTCCCGCGGTCCGGGCGGGATCGAGCCCGGCCTCGGCGAAGGCCCGTGCGGCGTCCTGGTGGAGGGCGCTGCGGGCGGCCCGCGGCAGCTCCGCGTACAGGGCGAGGCGCACGGCCGGCTGCCGGAACCGCAGGGCGTCGCCGTCGGCCGGGAGCCCGGCGGGCAGGGTGCCCGGTTCCAGGACCCCGGCCAGGAGGGGGGCCTCCAGGTCCGCGAGCAGGTCCCGGACCCGGAGCGTCCGTACGAGGGCCAGCTCGCGCGCCGTGAAGGCCGGTCCGAGCAGGGCGGCCTGCCGGAGCGTGGCCACGGCCGCCGCGGGGAGCCGGGTCAGTTCCCGGGTCGCCGCCTCCGGGGGCGGCGGCAAGTCCCGGACGGGGAGGGTGAGTTCGGCGCGGTCGCCGTGGACCTCGATGATGCCGGACCAGTGCGCGAGCAACTCCCGCAGCAGCCGGGGATTGCCGCCCGCGTGCCCCGCGGCCTCCCGGAGCCGGGGGCCGGGCGACGCCCCCAGCACCTCCCGGACCAGTGCGGCCGATTCCGCCCCGGTCAGCGGCTCCAGCCGCAGCGTGCGCCCGCCCGGCCCGCCGCCCAGGGAGGCGCACAGCTCCTCCGCCTCCGGCCGCCGGGGCAGCCGCCGCCGGGCCGTCAGGAGCAGCAGCGGCAGCCGCTGCGCGGCCCGCGCGAGGTGGCGCCACAGCAGCAGGGAGGCCGGATCCGCCCACTGGAGGTCGTCCAGGGCCAGCAGCAGCGGCCGTCGCGCGCACCACTCCTCCACGTCGGCGGCCAGCAGGTCCACGGCCGCCAGCAGCGCCCCGCCGGGTTCGGCCGACCGGGCGGCCTCCCGGAGCAGGGCCAGGGCCCGTGCCCGCCCGGGGCCGGCCGGATGCAGGCAGTCCAGCGCCGCGCGCAGCGGCAGCCCGGTGCCCAGGGATTCGGCGGCCCCGTACCGGACCCGGCAGCCGAGCGCGGCCGCGTCCGCCAGCGCCTCGTGCAGGAAGGAGGTGCGGCCCGCACCCGGCTCCCCTTCCACGAGCAGGCAGGCTCCGCCGCCCTCCGCGCCTGCCCGCACCCATGCCCGTAACGCCGCACGGCACTCGTCGCGGTGTTGTTCTCGCCCGACCCGCACGTCGGCGATCCCTCCGGTCGTTCGCGCGCCCCCTCCAGGATGGCAGGCCGCGGGCCGGTCAGCGCCGGGGAATTCGGCCAGGCGGGGCCGAACTGTGCACACCCGCGCGGTATTTGGGAATCCGGACCGTTATCTTCATGCCCGCGCCCACGCCCGTCTCGATGACGAGCCCGTGGCCGTCCCCGTAGACCTGGCGCAGCCGCTCGTCCACATTGGGCAGCCCGATGCCGGAGGAGGAGCCCGGCTGTTCCCCGGCCAGGATGCGGCGCAGCAGGGACGGATCCATGCCGACGCCGTTGTCCTCGATGGTGATCAGCGCCTCCGCGCCCGCGTCCCGGGCCGCGATGGTGATCCGGCACTCCTCGGTGGAGTCCTCCAGCCCGTGCTTGACGGCGTTCTCCACCAGCGGCTGCAGGCACAGGAAGGGCAGCGCCACCGGCAGCACCTCGGGCGCCACCTGCAAGGTCAGCTTGAGCCGCTCCCCGAACCGGGCCCCGGCCAGCGCCAGGTACTGCTCGATGGACCGCAACTCCTCGGCCAGCGTGGTGAACTCCCCGTGCCGCCGGAAGGAGTAGCGGGTGAAGTCCGCGAACTCCAGCAGCAGGTCCCGCGCCCGCTCCGGATCGGTGCGCACGAACGAGGCGATCGCCGCCAGGGAGTTGAAGATGAAGTGCGGGGAGATCTGCGCGCGCAGCGCCTTGATCTCCGCCTCCATCAGCCGGGTCCGCGAACGGTCCAGCTCGGACAGCTCCAGCTGTACGGACACCCAGCGCGCGACCTCGGTGGCGGCCCGCACCAGGACCGCCGACTCCCGCGACCCGTAGGCCACCAGCGCGCCCAGCATCCCGTCCTCGCCGGTCAGCGGTGCCACCACGGCCCACTTGAGGGGGCAGCCGGGCCGCTCGCACTCGGTGCGCACGCTCTGGCTGCGCCCGGAGTCGAGCATCACCGCGACCCGGGCCATCGCACGGCGCTCGTGGTGATCGGCGCCCGGGCCGTCCCAGGCGAGCACGTGTGTGCGGTCGGTGAGGCACAGGGCCTCGGTGCCGAGGAGGGAGCGCAGCCGCTTGGCGGCCTTGCGGGCGGCGTCCTCGGTGAGGCCGGCGCGCAGCGGGGGAGCGGCGAGGGAGGCGGTGTGCAGGGTGTGGAAGGTGGCCCGTTCGACGGGGGTGCCGAGGTCGAGGCCGAGGGCCCGCTCACCGCGCCGGGCCTGCCGGAGCCCCGCCGCCCACCCGAGTCCCACCAGCAACACGGCGCCGGCCGCGGCCAGTACGGAGAGCAGTGCTCCGGTCATGCTGCGACCGCCCGTCCTGTGAGTGCCGCTCCGCAAAGGGAGCACCGCGCTGTCACGAGAGCACTGCTTCCGATCCGGTCTGCCGCTCCGGTCACAGCGCACCGCCCTTGTCTGCCGGGGAGGCCGACGCGGCCACCGTGCCCCCGGGCGCCGTGCCCCCGGGCGCCGTGCCCCCGGCCCCCGCGCCTCCGGGCGCCGACCCCGCCACGTCCTCCGGCAGGTGCAGCCGCGCCAGCGTCGCCGCCGTGCCCGGCGGGATCCGCCCGCGCGTGCCCAGCGACACCACCACCATCGTCAGGAAGCCCAGCGGGACCGACCACACCGCCGGCCACGCCAGCAGCGTGTTCACCCACCCCGCCGGCGCCAGCCCGGCCCGCGTCGCCAGCACCGCGCCGAGCGCCGCCCCGCCCCCCGTCACCAGCCCGGCCACCGCCCCCGGCGGCGTCAGCCCCCGCCACCAGATGCCCAGCACGAGCAGCGGGCAGAACGAGGACGCCGACACCGCGAAGGCCAGCCCCACCGCGTCCGCCACCGGCACCTCCGTCACCGCCACGCTCCCCGCCAGCGGCACCAGGATCGCCACCAGCACCGCGACCCGGAAGCTCCGTACCCCGCGCGCGGGCAGCACGTCCTGGTGCAGCACCCCCGCCACCGCCATCGTCAGTCCCGAAGCCGTGGACAGGAACGCCGCGAACGCGCCCCCCGCCAGCAGCGCCCCCAGCAGCTCCCCGGCGAGCCCGCCCACCACCCGGGCCGGCAGCACCAGCACCACCGCGTCCCCCTCCCCGGTCAGGGCCAGCTCCGGGGCGTAGATCCGGCCCAGCGCCCCGTACACCGGCGGCAGCAGGTAGAAGGCGCCGACCAGGCCGAGCACCACCAGCGTGGTGCGCCGCGCCGCCCGGCCGTTCGGGCTCGTGTAGAAGCGCACCGCGACGTGCGGCAGGCCCATGGTCCCGAGGAAGGTGGCCAGGATCAGCCCGTACGTCGCGTACAGCCGCAGCTCGGGCCGGTCCCCGGACAGCGGCTCCGACCAGCTCGACACCCCGGGCCCGGCCTCCGCCCGGCCCTGCGGCACCGCGGAGTCCGGGGCGAACTCCAGCCGCGCGTGCGCCCGTACGGAATGCTGCCCGGCGCCGAGGGTCACGGACTGCCCCGCGTACGCCCGCCCGTCCACCTGCCCGGTCACCGTCACCGTCAGCGGCGCGTCCAGGGAGAGCCGTACGTCCTCGGCCAGGGTGACGGCGGTGTGCTCGCGGAACACCGCCGGGGCGTCGAAGGAGGCGCGCGGGGCGCCGTCCCCGGCCCAGGCCGCCAGCAGGAAGAAGGCGGGCACGAGCAGGGCGGTGAACTTCAGCCAGTACTGGAAGGCCTGCACGAAGGTGATGGACCGCATCCCGCCGGCCGCCACCGCCGCCGTCACCACACAGGCGACGACCACCCCGCCCACCCAGTGCGGGGCCCCGGTCAGGATCTCCAGGGTCAGCCCCGCGCCCTGGAGTTGCGGCAGCAGGTACAGCCAGCCGACGCCGAGCACGAACAGCACCGCGATCCGGCGCACCGCCTGCGATTCGAGCCGGGCCTCGGCGAAGTCGGGCAGCGTGTACGCGCCCGAGCGGCGCAGCGGGGCCGCGACCAGTACCAGCAGCACCAGGTACCCGGCGGTGTAGCCCACCGGGTACCAGAGCATCTGCGGCCCCTGGAGCAGCACCAGCCCGGCCACGCCGAGGAAGGAGGCCGCCGAGAGGTACTCGCCGCCGATGGCCGCCGCGTTGAGGCGCGGGCCGACGGTGCGCGAAGCCACGTAGAAGTCCGAGGTGGTACGGGAGATCCGCAGGCCCAGCGCGCCGACCAGGACCGTGACCAGGACGACGACGGCGACCGCGGTCAGCGCGTACGTCTGGTTCACCGGCGGTCCTTCGGCTGGGGCGCGGGCGCGGGGCACGGCCCGGCGGGGATGTCGGGTCCCGGCCGTGTGCCGGGGCTCCGGGAGTCTACGCACGCCCCCGGACCGGGCGACAGGCCCTCTGGAGCCGAGCCTGTCGCCAAACGCCCGCCCGCCCTTCGGGCGACGACGGGAGTTCGACGACGGGAGTTCGACGACGGGCCCCGGCAGGTCAGGCCGGATAGGGCTCAGCGGGCGGGATCGCGGTGCTCCGCGCAGTCCCGCAGGGCGATCTCCAGCTCCACGTACGATTCCTCGGCGCGCCGGAAGGCCAGCGTCAGGGCCGCTTCGGCCCGGGGCGGCAGATGTCCGTACGCGCCCTCGTGGGCCTCGTACAGGACGTCGGCCCAGCGGGCGGCCGCGCTCCGGAGCCGGGCCAGCAGCACTTCGGCCTCGGCGGGACCGGCCGGGCGGGTGCGCGGCAGTCCGGTCAACGCGCCGAGCAGCGCCTGGATTTCGGACATCTGCCACCTCCCAGGGCCGAAGATCCACGATACCCGCGGGGGTCCGCGCGGGCGGCCGGTCCGGCCACCGCTGCGGCCGACGGCCCGGGTGGATCGCCGTACGCCCCTGTCCGCACGGTGAACGGTCCGTCGCCACGCCGGACGGCCGGCGCGCTCCCGCCCCTTCCCGAAATCGGGGCTGGTTCAGCCCATTGCCTGGCGCATCAGCAGGTCCCGCAGCTCCCGTGTGTGTCTGCGGCTCACCTGGAGCTCGGCCGAACCGACGCGGACCGTGGTGGTCCCGGAGTCCAGGCGCAGTTCGTCGATGCGGGCCAGGGCCACCAGGTGGCGCCGGTGGATGCGGACGAACCCGCGGGCCGCCCACCGCTCCTCCAGGGTGGCCAGCGGGATCCGCACCAGGTGGCTGGTGCCCTCGTCGGTGTGCAGCCGGGCGTAGTCGCCCTGGGCCTCCACGTAGGCGATGTCCGCGATCGCCACGAAGCGGGTGACGCCGCCCAGTTCGACGGCGATCTGGTCGGGCGCGCGCTCGGGGGCCCGCTCGGGGGCCCGCTCCCCGCCGCGCGCGGCGGGGAGCGCCGCCACGGGGGCCACGGGGGCTCCGGGGGCTCCGGGGGACTCGGGGGCGGACACGGCCTCGGGTGCGGCCGTCGTGGGCCGCTCCCCGGTCCGGCCGGACTGCTCCCAGGCCCGCCGCACGGCCTCGGCGAGCCGCTCCGGCCGGACGGGCTTGAGCACGTAGTCCACGGCCTTGAGGTCGAAGGCCTGTACGGCGAACCCCTCGTGCGCGGTGACGAAGACGATCAGCGGCGGCCGCGCGAACCCGGCCAGCAGCCGGGCGATGTCCAGGCCGGTCAGTCCCGCCATGTGGATGTCGAGGAAGACCACGTCGATGACGTCGGCCCCGTCCGGGCCGCTCTCCAGCGCCCGGGTGATCCGGCGCAGTGCCTCGGTGGCGTCCGAGGCGCCCTCGGCGCTGAGCACCCGGGGGTCCGAGCGCAACAGGTAGAGGAGCTCTTCGAGCAGGGGCTTCTCGTCGTCGACGGCCAGTACGCGCAGCATGATGCGGAGTTTAAGAGGTGTTCTCGTCCCGGGGGAGCGGGCGGTTCCGGCCCGGCTCGGCGGGCGCCGGCGAACCTCAGGAACCCGGAGTCCCGCGCATGACCTTGCCGGTCTCCGCGTCCACCATGGCGATCGCCGTTTCCCGGCCCGCGGTCGCCGGTCCGAGAACGGGGAACCTCCACACGGGGCGCCACGTGTCGTGCACCGGAAGCGCCGCCAGGAAGGGGTCGCCCAGATTCGGGGAGGCCGGGGCGGCTGCCTCCATGACGATCGACCGGGCGGCGGCCGCGTCGACGAGGACGGGCGCGAGCCGCGGGTCGGGGATGTCGCGAGACGAGAAGGAGGCGATCCTCCCCCGCGCGTCCACGACGAGATCGAGACGCAGGGGCATCAGCACACCGGCGGCCGTCTTCTTCCAGCTGATGTGCCAGTCGCCCATGTCGCCGCTCGGCTCGGCCTTCACCGCGGCATCCCGGGCCCACGGGAAATGCTGCCGCATGTACGCGACGGCGGCCGCCGTCGCCGGCTCCTTCCCCATGCGCTGAGCCTCGGGTACGGATTCCACGGGCAGGGAGCTGGACATCCGCAGCTCCCGCCGGTCGGGCCAGGAGAACTGCAGGGAAGCCGAATCCGCGGCCACGGTGATGAACTCGATCCCCACGTGACGGCCAGCGCCACCGACACGACGACGGCTGCCGCGGCGTACCGGCGTGGTGCGCGCGAATGCCGAGGAGGCGGCGGAGGAGGCGGCGGAGGAGGCGGCGAGGCCGGTTCTCCGGTGCGGCTGCGTCCGATGGAGCGAGCCACGAACCATAGGGCGGGCGCGAGGGCGGCGACGCCCAACGCGAAGGCGGCCCACAGCGCATTGCTTTCAATGATTACCGTGTCAGACATCCGAATCCATCCGGCCTTCGCGAAGACTCAACGGAAAATCGGGGTGGGGAACGAATTCGCCACCCCGACCGGTCAGCAAAGGTTCATCGGCGGAACTCGATGGATGCCGGTGTTGGCTTCCATCATGCCAACGACCGTCGAGCAGTTGTACTGTGCGAGGTCCCACAGCTTCAGGTACCGGGTCCCCGCGGGCTGCCTACGCCAGTCGGGATCCCAGTAGTTGGCGTTCCAGACGTTGTGGCCCGATCGCATGTCGACGGTCGCACCACTGTTCTTCTTGTAGCTGACCTCGATGCGCCCCCAATGCGCCGTGATATTCGTCCATTGGCGGTGCGCGGAACGGTGCGCGGCCCCCGCCCCCGGGGGAGGGGGCCGGGGGCCGCGCGGTCGGGGGGCGGATGGGCACCGGTCAGCGGGCTGGGGCTACGGGACCGTGATGAGCTTGCCGTCGGGGGCGACCGCGTACCAAGTGCCGCCGACGCCCTGGCCGTTGATGTCGCCAGCCTTCTTGTCGCCGGTGAAGGTGTAGACCGGCCAGCAGTTCACCGTCTGCTGCTTCTTGCCGTCGGGGCGGTCGAGGACCAGGTAGTTCTTCTCGATGATCCCCTTGGCGTTCGCCCGGTCCACCGGCGGCACGACCGGCCACTTGGCCACGCAGGCGCCCTCGCACTTGGAGGCCATCGGCCACGCGGTGTCCGGCTTGAACCGGTAGACGGTCATCCCGTTGCCGTCGACGATGTGCTCGCCGAGCTTCGGGTCCTTGGCCACGGTCAGCGCGCCGGCGGTCTGGCCCGCACCGCCCGGCGCGGGGGCCGCCTTCGCCGCCTTCTTGCCGTCGGGGGCCGCCGCGAACCAGGTCCCGCCGACGCCCTGCCCGTTGGTGTCACCCGCCTTGGTGTCCTTGCTGAACCGGTACACGGGCCAGCCCGCCACCGTCAGCTGCTTGCTGCCGTCCGTACGGACCACCTCGCCCAGCAGCGCCGGGTCCATGCCCGCGGCCGCGGTGGCGTCGCCGGCCGCGACCACCGGCCAGGTCTTCGCGCAGTCCCCGTCGCAGGTGGACTTCGACGGCTTGGCGGTGTCCTTGTCGAAGCGGTAGAGGGTGAAGCCGGCGCTGTCGGTGAGGACCGAGCCGAGCTTCTCGTCCTGGGCGATGGCCAGTTGACCGCCCGGCTTGGCGTCGCCGGCCGAGGCCGCCGCGTCGGACCCGGACCCGGATCCGTAGGCGTCGCCCGAGGAGGGAGCCTGAGAGGGAGCGGCGACCGCTCCGGCCGGCTGGGTGGTCTCGCCCGCCGTGTCGTTTCCGCCGCACGCGGTCGCGGTGAGTGCGACGACGACCGCCACGGCCGCCAGGGTGGTTCCGCGCTTGATGCCCATCTTGATCTCTCCCACGTGTGTGTCCCTGCCTGCGCCGCCGCGTCCGTCCGCCGGAGCGGAGTGGAGCGGCGGCAACTGTGTGCAGGACACGACCCGTCGGAGCCGATCTGTTCAATTCCTCCGATGTGGGCTGTTTCACTCACCCCGAGCCGAACCCGGCCCGCTTCATGGCCGTGGCCACAGCGAGGCCGAGCGTGCGGTGTCCCGCGTCGTTGGGGTGCAGTCCGTCCGCCAAGTGCTCGGGGCCCAGCAGCTCCCGCCCCGGGAGCAGCACCAGCCGCTCGTCCCCGGCGGCGATCCGCTCCCGGGTGGCCCGCTCCATCGCGTCGCGCAGGGCGCCCAGGGTGGCGCCCAGCTTGTTCGGGGTGCGCTCCGCGTCGGGGCGCAGCACGGGGGAGAGGAGCAGCAGCGGGGTCCGGGGGTGGCCCTGGCGGACCAGTTCGAGGAACGCGCGGGTGGTCTCGTACAGCAGGGGGGCCGAAAAAGGTACGCGGGACCAGCAGTTGGTGCCGAAGGCGAGGGTGAGGGCGTCGGCGGGGAGTCCGGCGAGCTGCTCGGCGCAGGCCAGCTCCCCGCGCGCGGCGCCCGCGTAGCCGAGGTTGACGGTGTCCCAGCCGAGCGCCCGGCCGGCCACCGAGGGCCAGCCGTGCGCGGGCCGGGTGGACCACCAGCCCTCGGTGATGGAGTCGCCGTGCACCACCCAGCGGGTGGCGGGCGGGGCGGGGGCGAGGGGGCCGCCGATCCCGCGCAGGCCGAGGATCAGCGGGGACTGGGTCTCGGGCGGGTGGATGGTGAACGGGCCGGACCCGCCGGGCAGTTCGAGGCGAACGACGGCTTCGGCAGCCGGCTCGGTGTACAGCTCGCCGACCACCCCGTGCCGGTCCCACAGGGCGAACCCGTGCGCGAGGTCGCGGAGCGCGTCGGTGGGGCCGGGCACGGTCGCCCGGTAGTGGATCTCCACCGCCCGGGTGCCGGGCGCGGTGAACTCCAGGCGCACCCCGATGGGCAGGGTGGCCCGCTCGCCGGTGTCCCAGGGCAGCCGCATGGTGTCGGCCGGGTCGGCCCGCACGGGGCGGCCCCCGTCCAGCCAGGCCACACCGCGCAGGAAGGGCCCGGGGTCCAGCCAGGGCCCGGCGTCCGCGCCGGGGTGCGCGGCCGGGGACGTACTCGGGTCCGCGCCGGTGTGCGCGTCCGCGTCCGCGCCAGTGTGTGTGCCCGCGTCCACGTCCAGGTCCACGTCCACGTCCACGTCCACGTCCGCGTCCGCGTCCGGTCCGGCTTCCCGTGTGCTCATCGTGCGCCTCCGACCGTCGGGTACGGGAACTTCACGCCGACGCCGCCGTCCACCACCAGCGTCTGGCCCGTCATGTACGAGGACTGCGGCGAAGCCAGGAAGTACAGCGCGGCCGCGATGTCCCGGGTCTCCGCGACCCGGCCCAGCGGAGCGTTCTCCGCGTTGAGCCGGCGCCCCTCGGGACCCAGCAGGGCGGCGACCCGCGGGGTCCACACCACCCCCGGTGCCACCGCGTTGACCCGTACCCCGCGCGGGCCCAGCTCTACCGCCGCCGAGCGCACCAAGGACATCAGGCCGGCCTTCGCGGCCCCGTACGCGGCGTGCAGCGGTGCCGCGGTGAGCCCGGAGACGGAGGCGACGAAGACCAGCGGCCCGCCGCCGGCCGCCGCGACGGCCTCGCCGCCGTACTGGACGGCCAGCCAGGCGTGCCGAAGCACCAGGTCGAAGTGCCAGTCCCAGCCCTCGTCGTCCAGCTCGGGCAGCGCGGCGTACCGGGCCATGCCGACGATGTCGACGACCCCGCCGACCGGGCGGCCGCCGAGCAGCCGCGGCGCCGCGGTGAAGAGCTCCCGGACCGCCTCGCGCCGCGTGACGTCGGCGGCGTACGGGACGCCCCCGGTCTCGGCGGCGACCGCCCGGGCCCGCTCCTCGTCCAGGTCCACGCACAGCACGCGGGCGCCGCCCGCGGCCAGCGCGTGGGCGGTCTGGCGGCCGATGCCGTTGCCGGCGCCGAGCAGGACGAGGGCGCGGCCGTCGAGGCGGTGCAGGGCGGCGTAATCGGGGACCGGGGAGGTGTCGGGGGAGGTGTAGAGGGCGGCGGCGGGGACGAAGGCGGCGGAGGGGACGCCGGCGCCGTCGGGGCCGTCCTTCACGCCGAGGCCTTCCGGGGGGTGTGGCGGGCCAGCTCCGGGATGACTTCCTTGCCCAGGATCTCCAGGGTCCGCAGGATCTCCCGGTGCTCCAGGTATCCCCACTGGACGTAGCAGATGAGCTGGTCGACGCCGAGGTCCGCGTACCGCTTGGCCTTGGTGACGATCGTCTCCGCGTCCCCGATGAGGATCATGTCCCCGTCGCTGAACTCCCTTACGGGTACATTCCCTTCGAGGATCGGGGTGAGCAGCGGGAAGGTCCGCTCCCGCTCCTCGGGGCTCAGGTGCGGCAGTTCCCAGTCCAGGGTGAACCGGGCCAGGTTGGAGTACCACCAGGCGACCGACTCCCAGACCCGGGGGCCCGGCTCGGCGCGCGGTCCGGTGGCGTGGACCAGGGTGTACGCGGCGACCCGGTCCGTGGTGACGTCGGTGAGGGGGCTCGGGGCGGTGGCCGCGGCCCGGTAGGCGGCCACCTGGGCGGCCATCGCCTCCAGCGGCTGCATGATCGAGAAGGACAGCAGACCGAGGCCGTGCGCGCCCGCGACCTCGGCGGAGCCGGGGGAGGTGGCCGCCATCCAGGCGGGCGGGTGCGGATCCTGCACCGGCTTGGGGGTGACCATGCGGCGCGGGAAGCGGAAGCGCTCCGACTCGTACGCGAAGTACTCCTCGCGCCACATTCCGGTCACGATCTCGATGGCCTCGCGCCAGTCCTCGCGGGACTTCTCCCGGTCCACCCCGAAGGCCGCCTGTTCCATGGGCGTGGACCGGCCGGTGCCCCATTCCACCCGGCCGCCGGAGAGCACGTCGACGGTGGCGACCTTCTCCGCGATGCGCTGCGGCGGGGTGAAGGCGAAGGGGGTCAGGGTCACGCCGAAGCCCAGCCGGATCTGCTCGGTGAGCCCGGCCAGGTGTCCGAGGAGCACCTCGGGGGCCGGGCAGTGCGAGCGGCCCTCGCGGAAGTGGTGTTCGACCGCCCAGACGGTACGGAAGCCCATCCGGTCGGCGAGCCGGATCTGTTCCACCGCCTCCCGGTAAGCGCGCTGCTCAGCGGCCCGCTGGCCGTGCGGGTGGGCTCCCCGCCAGGGCCGCGGCACGTCGATCTCGTAGAGCACGTCCAGGTCCATGGCGGCACGCTGCGGCAGATCTGACGAAGTGTCAAGAATGCCGGTCGAGGTCGCTCGCGCACTGATCGATCATCCCCGCGCAACAAAGGACCATCCAGGACAGATCCGCGCAACGATCAGTCGCCAATGTGCAAGGATGGTGCATTACGGGCGGTATCACTCAGCTCGTAGGCTCACTCGCTGTACGTGGAGTGGCGTGGACCGCCTGCTCGCGGTCCCCCATGCCCAGGCCTTCCCGGCCTGCTCCTGCTCCGGACCGCTGCGGTCGACGCCTGAAACCCCACCCGCAGTGACAAAGGAGTCCCCTCGTGCTCGACCACGGCCAGGCGCCACCGCTCACCCCCGCGCGCCCCAAGGCGGCCCACCCCCTGCTGCGCCGCAAGCCGGTGGAGCAGCTGGTCGCCGAGGGCGGCCAGGGCGAGGGCGGCGCGCTGAAGCGTTCGCTCACCATGTGGCAGCTGACCATGATCAGCATCGGCGCGACCCTGGGCACCGGCATCTTCGTCGTCCTCGGCGAGGCCACCCCGATCGCCGGTCCGGCCGTCTTCATCGCCTTCATCGTGGCGGGCCTGACCGCGCTCTTCTCCGCGCTCTCCTACGCCGAGCTGGCCGGTTCCATACCGGTCTCGGGCTCCTCGTACTCCTACGCGTACGCCACCATGGGCGAGCTCGTCGCCTGGGTCTGCGGCTGGTGTCTGGTCCTGGAGTACGGAGTCTCGGTCGCGGCCGTCGCCGTCGGCTGGGGCCAGTACCTCAACGAGTTCCTCGACGGCACCATCGGGTACACCATCCCCGAAGGCTTCTCCGCCCCGCTGGGCGAGGGCGGCTACATCAACATGCCCGCCCTGGTCGTGGTGCTGCTCTGCATGGTCTTCCTGCTCCGCGGGGCCAAGGAGAGCGCACGGATCAACTCGATCATGGTCGCCGTCAAGATCGTCACGCTGGTGATGTTCTGCGTCATCGGCTTCCTCGGCATCAAGGCCGGCAACTACACCCCGCTGGCCCCGCTCGGCGTCACCGCCATCAGCACCGCCGCCTCCATGCTCTTCTTCTCCTACATCGGCTTCGACGCCGCCTCCACCGCCGGTGAGGAGGCCAAGAACCCGAAGAAGGACCTGCCGCGCGCGATCATGCTCTCGCTGGCCATCGTCACCGCCCTGTACTGCCTCGTCGCCCTGGTCGCCGTCGGCGCCATGCCGTGGCAGGAGTTCGAGGGCAGCGAGGCCGCCCTGGCCAAGATCATGGAGAACGTGACGGGGCACGCCTTCTGGAGCGTCATCCTCGCGGCCGGCGCGATCGTCGCCATCGCCAGCGTCGTCTTCGCCGTCCTCTACGGCCAGACCCGCATCCTCTTCGCGATGTCCCGCGACGGCCTGATGCCCAGGGCCTTCGCCAAGGTCGACCCGAAGACCGGCACCCCCCGCGTCAACACGATCATCGTCTGCCTCTTCTGCGGACTCCTGGCCGCCTTCATCCCGCTGGGCGAGCTGGCGAACGCCACCAGCATCGGCACGCTCTTCGCCTTCGGCCTGGTCAACATCGCCGTCGTCATCCTGCGCTACACCCGCCCGGACATGAACCGCACCTTCCGGGTCATGCTCTTCCCGGTCACCCCCATCCTGGGCTTCCTCTGCTGCGCCTACCTCATGACCGAGCTGCCGGGCACCACCTGGTTGGTCTTCGGTGGCTGGATGGCCGTCGGGCTCGTGATCTACTTCCTGTACGGCATCCGCCGCTCCCGTCTGGCCGCCGCCCAGCAGACCGCTGTACAGCCGGCCGCAGCAGAGAAGTGATCCACGCGCAGTGCGACTGAACGATCTCGACGAACGCATCGTGCACGCCCTGGCCAAGGACGCCCGCCGCTCCTTCGCGGACATCGGCTCCGAGGTCGGACTCTCGGCCCCCGCCGTCAAACGGCGGGTGGACCGGCTGCGCGCCGAAGGAGCCATCACCGGCTTCACCGTCCGCGTGGACCCCGCCTCGATGGGCTGGGAGACCGAGGGCTTCATCGAGATGTACTGCCGCCACAACACCTCGCCGGACGACATCCGGCGGGGCCTGGAGCGCTACCCCGAGGTGGTGTCCGCGTCGACCGTCACCGGCGACGCGGACGCCCTCGTCCAGATCTTCGCCTCCGACATGCGGCACTTCGAGCGGGTTCTGGAGCGGATCGCGGGCGAGCCCTTCGTGGAGCGCACCAAGTCCGTCCTCGTCCTCTCCCCGCTGCTGCGCCGCTTCACCTCCGGGGCGCCCGCGTAGCCGGGCCGCTCCGTCCGGTCCGCCCCTCCGGCGCGGTGGCCGGCGCGGCCGCACCGGAGGCCTGGCCCCGGCCGGTCCTGCGGGAGCGGACGAGCAGCGCGCGGCGCTCCTCCTCGGTCAGGCCGCCCCACACTCCGTACGGCTCCCGTGTGCGCAGGGCGTGCTCCAGGCAGGCGGCGCGCACCGGGCAGTCGGCGCAGACCCGCTTCGCCGCCGCGTCGCGCTCCTCCCGGTCCTCGCCCCGCTCGCCCGCGGGGTGGAAGAACCGGTTCGAGCCGAGCGCGCGGCAGGCCGCCCGCAGCTGCCACTGCCAGTGGTGGGAGCCCAGACCGGGCTGGGTGGCACCGGACGATATCCGGGGGGTCGGGGGCGCGGGGGTCGCGGAGGTCGCGGTGGTCGTGGCGGCCTGGGAGGCCCTGTGGGTCATGACGGATCCTTTCGCGCTGCGGTCGCCGGATGGTCTCCTGCGCGTGTGACCGCTCCGCACGGCACCAAACCGTTCCTACTCAGTGAGCAGGAATGAGTCTTGGACCCATTCCTGCTCACTGCGCGCATCCCGAACGGTTTTGGATGCGCTGGTCTCCCGCGTTCGCTGTGTCCCTGTCCGGGGGCGTCCATCGTGTGCACGTTCCGTGACGGGTGGGCGGGTTTCCTCACGCCCTCGTGCCTCCGGCCCGGCCTGGACGGTCCGATGCCCACGACGATCGCTCTGGTCGTCGTGGGGCGGTACCGTCCGTCGCCGGATCGGGTGCCCGAGGGCGCGTCGTCCGATCGCGATACCTGCGGCATCGTGACGGGACATCTTGCGTCGCGGGGAGGTCAGCGGCTTGCGCCAGTGCTGGTCTCCCCACATCGAGGTGTAGGCCGGGTCCACGGCCACGATGGACAAGTCCATCTCGGCGGCCATCGACACCAGCCGGGCCTTGAGCTTCCCGGTCGGGATACCGGAGATGAGCTGCCGGAACCGCGTCTTGCGGCCGTGCTTCTCGCGGGTCTTCTCCGCGGTGAAGTCCAGGTTCTCCATCGCGATGGCCTGCGCGTCGGCCTGCTTCGTCCAGTGCAGAAGCCGGGTGATGGCGTGGCGGATCTGGGCGTCGCGGTGGTCGGCGGTGCCGGACAGGTCGTAGAAGAACCGCTTCGGGTCACCGACCGGGTTCCCGCAGGCGTCGAGCCGGTAGGCGGCGAGGTGATCGGCGTTCGTGTCCACGCCGACCATGCCCTTCGCGCGGGCGGTCTCCAGCGGGATCGTCTGCACGACGGGCCGTTGCCAGGCCGCGGTGAGGTACCAGCGTCCGCGCTGCACGTCCAGGTGGATGCGGTAGGCCACGGCCCGATTCGCTTCGATCCGGTCGGCCCACTCCTGCCCCCGGTGCGCGAAGGCGATCTTGGAGGCGAGGGCGTACCGACCGCGCGGGGCGTTCGCCAGATCGGCGAGCGGCGTCGGCAGCTTGAGGGAGACCTCACCGTCCGGGGTGACGCGGATCGTCTCGTTCCCGAACCGCTTCCCCGACTCGCCGTCAGCGGCGAGGAACCAGCGCTCGGCTTCCCAGCGTTCCCGCCACTCGGGTTCGGTCAGCTGCGCCGCGGACAGGTTGTGCCGGGTGTTCAGCAGGCGCCGGCCGCCGCGCACCACGTGCACGATCCCGGCTTCCCGCTCGGCACGGGCAACATCGAGCCGGTGCTCCAGGATCGCCAGGCGTCGGGTTTTTTGGAACCACTCGCCCTTCGACCGGTAGCCGCCGGGTGCCCGCTTGCTGCCCTTCTCCCCGATCGGGAGGGACAGCCGGTGCATCAGCGTGCGCACACCGGCCTCAAGCCCTTGTATGTGCGCGAGCTGGCAGCGACGGGACAGCGCCCACTGATCGTGGGTGGCCTTGGTGATCGAGCCGGCCCACCGCGACGAAGAGGAAGCGGTCAGGCACTGCTTCCTGGCCGCCCACCTTTGCGCGTCATGGTCGGCGCCGTCACGGCAGCGGGACGCCAGATCGCGGGACGCGAGCGTGCCCAGGTGCTCGCCGACCAGACGCAACACCTTCTCGTCCTCGGGCGTGAGGCCCTTGAGCCGGTCGCGTATCGCCACACCGGACGGGCCGAGGGAGACGAATGGTACGTCGATGGTGCGGAGCTGCTTCTTCTTCGGCTGCTCAGTCATCGGCAGCCGCCGCTTCCAGGGCTTTCTCCGCACGGTTCTTCGCCGAGCGGCGCCCGTACAGGCGGGCACAGAATGAGGTCAGTACCTCGATCATGTCGCGCACCAGGTCGTCATCGACCTCCCCGTCATCGAGGACGACAAGGCGTCGGCCCGACGCGGACAGGGCGGCTTCGATCAGCTCGACGTTCATCCGGCCGAGCCGGTCCTTGTGCTCGACCACCACGGCGGTCACCTTCGGATCGGCCAGCAGCCGACGGGCCTTCGTGCGTGCCCCGTTCATGCCCGAGGCGACCTCGGACTCGATACGCGCCACCGGCTGGCCGTGCTTCATCGCCCAGGCGGCCAGTCGGGCGACCTGGCGTTCCAGGTCCGCCTTCTGGGCATGCGAGGAAACGCGGGCGTACAGCCCAACACCCCCGACCATCACGGATGGTGACGAGTTCGCCTCAATGTTGACCAGGATCGTGCGTGGTCCCACACGCTCAGCGGGGACCGGCAACGTGCCCTCGCGGAACCAGCGGTACGCGGTATGCGGATGCACACCGTTCGCTATCGCCCACTCCTTGAGGTTCATGCACTGATCGTAATACCCACTCAGAGGCTCTAATGGGCACTAAAGTTCACTCAATTAGCGGCAGTTCGACACCCCCGCAGTCCGATCCCCATCCCACCGCCGGCCGCATGCCCGATCCCGCATCCCCGCGGCCACCGTAAGGGTCCGCCCTACCAGCGCAGATGCCCCCGGCGGGCCCACTCCCCGGCCAGCAGCCGGTACGAGCGCACCCGGTCGGCGTGCCCGTGCGTGATCGTGGTGATCAGCAGCTCGTCCGCGCCGGTCGCCTCCCACAGCCGCTCCAGCGTGTCGGCGACGGTGGCCGGGGAGCCGGCGAACTGGGTCTCGACCCGGTCCGCCACCAGCTCGTGGTCGGCCGCCGACCAGTCCCGGGTCAGCGCGCGGGCCTCCCCGGGCGAGGGGAAGGGAATCGCGCCGTCGCCCGTCCTGATGCCGTGCACCCAGGGCGCGTACCCGGTGGCCAGTTCCCGCGCCTCGGCGTCGTCCGGAGCCACCACCACGTCGGCGGACACGCTCAGGTACGGCCGGTCCAGCCCGCCCGGCTCCCCGGACGGCTTGAAGGCCGCCCGGTAGGCCTCGGCCGCTTCCAGCACGCTCGCCGGGCTCACGTGGTAGTTCGCGGTGAACCGCAGCCCGCCCGCCCCGGCAGTCTCCGCGCTCACCCCCGCGCTGCTGCCCAGGATCCACACCTGCACCTCGGCGCCCTCGCCGGGCACGGCGTGCCCCTCCACGCCCTCCGGCGATCGGTACTCCCCGCGCAACAGGGCCAGTACGTCGCCCACTTGCTCGGTGTACTCCTGCGGCGTGGCACCCGGCAGCTGCAGCAGCCGGTTGTGGAGCGCGATGCGGGGGTGATCGCGCAGGTGGGCCCAGGAGAACGGCTTCGGGATGCGCAGCCCGTTCGCCGTGGTGTACGCCACCGGCGGCTCGGCGCCGGCCCGGCGCGCGGGCGGACCGCCCGCCGAGCGGCCCAGACCGAGGTCGATCCGTCCGGGGTGCGCCGCGTCCAGCAGGCCGAACTCCTCGACCGTGGACAGGGCCGTGCGGTGCCCGAGCTGGACCGCCCCCGAGCCGATCCGGATCGTGGAGGTGGCCGACGCGGTCAGCGCCAGCACGACGGCGGGCGAGGTCCCGGCGACCCCCGTGTTCAGGTGGTGCTCGGCGAACCAGTAGCGGGTGTACCCGAAGCGCTCGGCCTGCCGGGCCAGGTCGACGCTGGAGCGCAGGGCCTCGGCCGCCGTGGAGCCGGACGGGATCGGGATGAGGTCGAGGACTCCGAGCGGGATACCGGGCATGGTGTCGCCCCTTCTCTGTGACGGCTTCGGATACGGGTCTGCGGGCCCGGACGCATGTGCTGTTCCGCGCGCTTCAGCCGCGGACCGGGGCGAGCGCGCGCGGCGCGCCCAGCCCGAGGTGGTCGCGCAGCGTCGGGCCTTCGTACTCCCGGCGGAACACCCCGCGCTCCTGGAGCAGCGGGACGACGGTGTCCGCGAAGCCGTCGAGTCCGCCCGGCGTCAGGTGCGGGACCAGGATGAAACCGTCGGCCGCGTCCGCCTGGACCAGACCGTCGATGGCCTGGGCGACGGTGAGGGGCGAGCCGACGAAGGACTGCCGGGCGGTCGTCCGTATCACCAGCTCCCGGATCGACAGGCCCTCGGCGGCGGCCAGTTCCCGCCACTCCCGCGCGACGGCCACCGGGTCCCCGTGCATGCGCACGCTCGCCCGCCCCAGCGCGATGGTGTTCTCCCCGGGCTCGGGATCGACGTCCGGCAGCGGCCCGTCCGGGTCGTAGCCGGACAGGTCCCGGTTCCACACGTGCTCCAGGTGCTTGATCGCGGTCGCCCCGCTGACCTGCTGGAGCCGCACCTCGTGGGCCAGTTCCCGCGCCTCGGCGTCGGTGTCGCCGAGTACGAAGCTCGCCGCCGGCAGGATCTTCAGCTCGTCGGGGGTGCGTCCGTACCGGGACATGCGCCCCTTCACGTCCGCGTAGAAGGCGCGGCCCTCCTCCAGCGTGCGGTACCGGCCGAAGATGGCGTCGGCGGAGGCCGCGGCGAACTCCCGGCCCTCGTCCGAATCGCCCGCCTGGAAGATCACCGGCCGCCCCTGGGGGCTGCGCGGCACGTTGAAGTGCCCGGAGATGTCGAACTGCTCGCCCCCGTGGGCGAAGGCGCCGGGGCCCGCGTCGCGCAGGAACTCCCCGGAGACCGCGTCGGCGAGGATCTCGCCGCCGTCCCAGGAGTCGAACAGCTCGTGAGCGGTGTCGAGGAACTCCCTTGCCCGCTCGTAGCGTTCCTCGCGCGGCAGGAAGCCGCCGCGACGGAAGTTCTCCCCGGTGAAGGCGTCCCAGGAGGTGACCACGTTCCAGGCGGCGCGGCCCCCCGACAGGTGGTCGAGGGAGGCGAACTGGCGGGCCACCTCGTACGGTTCGTTGAAGGTGGAGTTGATGGTGCCGGTCAGCCCGAGGTGCTCGGTGACGGCGGCGAGTGCCGCCAGCACGGTGAAGGTGTCCGGGCGGCCCACCACGTCCAAGTCGTAGATCTCGCCTCCCTGTTCGCGCAGGCGCAGGCCTTCGGCGAGGAAGAGGAAGTCGAATTTCGCGCGCTCGGCGGTCCGTGCGAAACGGAGGAAGGAATCGAAGTCGATCTGGCTCCCGGCGGCCGGGTCGCTCCACACGGTGGTGCTGTTGACCCCGGGGAAGTGCGCTGCGAGATGGATCTGCTTGAGCGGCTTGCTCATGGCTGCTGTCGGTCCTTCCTGGGGGATCAGGCGGCGGGGGATGCGGAGGAAGCGGAGGAGACGGGTGCGGCGGGTGCGGCGGCGTACCGGTTCGCCGGGCGCGCCAGGCCCAGCAGGCCGCGGAGCGAGGAGGCCTCGTAGGCCCGCCGGAACGCCCCGCGCCGCTGGAGCTCCGGGACCAGTCCGCGGGTGATCGCCGGCAGGTCGTGGGCGAGCACCCCCGGCCGCAGCCGGAAGCCGGTCAGCCCGGCCTCCCGCCACTCCAGCAGCAGGTCGGCGAGGTCCGCCGGAGTCCCCGCGAACACGCGGGCGTCACTCGTGTACGCGGCCCCGTGCGCGGCGTCCAGCCGCTGGAGCCGTCGCTCCGCCGCGGCCGGCCGCTCGTCGAGGAAGACCGTCAGCTCGCCGAACAGGTGCGGGGTGGCGGGGAGCGCGGCGACGGCGGTACGGACCCCGGCGGCGTCGTGCGCCGTCACGTAGCCGATGTCGGCCGAGCGGGCGAGGAAGGGGTACACGGCGGCGTCGGAGGCCAGTGCGCTGACCGGGGGCAGCCCCTGGGGCGGCCGGGGGGTGATGGAGGGGCCCTTCACGCTGAACCGGGGGCCCTCGAAGTCGATGTAGTGCAGCTTGGCGCGATCGATGAACCGCCCGGTGGCCGCGTCCCGGATCTCGGCGTCGTCCTCCCAGCTGTCCCACAGCCGCCGCACCACCTCGACGTGGTCGGCGGCCTCCGCGTACAGCTCGGCTGGATCCAGGGGTGTCGTACGGCGCCCGAAGTGGCGTACCTCGTCCGGCCGTTCGGAGATCTGGATGCGCAGCCCGGCGCGCCCGCGGCTGACGTAGTCCAGGGTGGCGAGCGCCTTGGAGACGTGGAAGGGCTCCGTGTGGGTGGCCACCACGCTCGGCACCAGCCCGATGTGCCGGCTGAGCGGCGCCACCCGGGCCGCGACCAGCACCGCGTCGAGCCGGCCCCGCACCAGGTCGGTGCGGCCGTCGGGCCCCGCCGGATCGGTGGACTGCAGGCTCAGCGAGTCCTCGAAGGTGACGAAGTCCAGCAGCCCGGCCTCGGCCTCGGCTACGAGCGCGGCCCAGTACCCGGCGGTGAACAACCGGTCGGCTCCGGCCCCCGGTTCGCGCCAGGCGGCGGGATGCCAGCCCGCACCGTCGAGGGCGACGGCGAGGTGGAGCGCGGGGGAGGGGGAAGAGGGTGAAGGGTGCACGGGCATGACGGAACTGTCTCCTGATCGGACGGCGCGGCGAAGAACGAATCGGATCGCGGAACGCTGATCAGGAACGACAGAGGGAACCGGCGACGCGCAGGAGGTCGATGTGCGCGCGGGAGTGCAGGTGGACGGAGCGGCCCCGGGTGAGGGCGTCACCGGCGGTTCGTACGGTCATGCCCGGTCACCCCCTTTCGCCTCGTGCTCCGGTCACCTCGTGCTCCGGTCGTCCCTCCGACGCTAGATCAGGGGGGACCGGGCCACAACGGGTGGAATGTCAATCCGTGTTAACGCTTCGTGTCGGGCGTGCGAAGCCCGATGAAGACCGGCTCGCGGCGCAGGGTGAATCCCATCGACAGGTACAGCCCCACGGCCTGGGTGTTCTGCGCCGCGGCGTGCAGGAACGGGGTGTCCCCGCGCTCCTCCACCGCGGCCGCGACCGCGCGGACCAGCCGCCCGGCGAGCCCCTCGCCACGGTGACCGGGGTGCGTGCACACCGCGCTGATCTCCGACCAGCCCGGCGGCCGCATCCGCTCGCCCGCCATCGCGACGAGCCGGCCGCCCCGGCGGATCCCGAGGTACGTGCCCAGCTCCACGGTGCGCTCCCCGAACGGGCCGGGCCGGGTCAGCCCGACCAGCTCCAGCATCTCGGGCACGTCGGCGGGCCCCAGCGGGACCGCCTCCGGCTCCTCCTTGCCGCGGACCGCCCTGCCGTCGAGCTGCACGCCCGGTATCGACATCAGGGTCTCCCAGCCCGCCGGCGGGGTCGGCAGCCCGGTCACCCAGACCTCCCGGCCGGGGCCGACGAGCTCGGCCAGATCCGCCCAGGCACGCGGATCCTCCGGGTCGTGGAGCGCGGCGAAGGGCGATGCGCCGGCCGCGTACCGGGCGGCGAGTCCGGCGGGACCGGCCTCGGCGAAGCCCCGGTGCGGGCCGTCGAGCGCGGCCCAGACGGGATTGTCGAGGACTGCGTCGGGCCGGGACTCGCGGGACATGGGGAGCTTCCTTCCATCGGGCGCAGGCACTCGTGCGGGCGGTCTTGACGGCCCCTGGCGGTGCCACGAGACTGCGAACGCCAGCCTAACGGGGGCAGCGGACAGGAAAGGGGGCCCGGTGGACCAGCTCACCGCACCCTCCTCCTCGACCACCCCGCTGCGCCGCTCCTGGCTCACCCGCCGGCTGCACATAGATCTCCTCCGCGTCTGCAGTGCCACGGCCCCGGCCTCCTGAGGCCCCGCCGAGCACGCACGTACGTACGCAGTCAGACCGAGGAGAGCCATGCCCCAGACCCCCGTGCAGACCCATGCCCATGCCCATGCCCCTGTGCAGACCCATGCCCAGCCCCCTGTCCTCCAGCCCGCAGTCCTCCAGCCCCCCGTCCTCCAGCCCCCCGTCCTCCAGGGCCGCGGCCGGGCCGCCGTCCTCCGGGGCCGGATCGGGACCGGCTTCTCGCCGGAACCGCACCGGTACCGGCTCTACGTCGCCGCCGACGACTGTCCGAGCTGCCTCGGCGTCACCGCCGCCTTCGCCGATCTGGGTCTGCGGGACACCGTGGCCCTGACCGTCCTGCGGCCCGGCTCCGACCCCGCCGGGCACGAGGCGCTGCGCCGCGCCTACGAGGCCGCCGGGCACGACCACGACGGGACGCTCACGGTCCCCGCGCTCTGTGACGGCTGGAGCGGCCGGGTGGTCTCCAACCACGCTCCCGACATCCTGGAAGACCTCCGCAGGCTGAGCGTGCACCCGGCCTTCCGTCCGGGCCGGTAGGCCCCCCGAAAAGGTCATTCGGACCGTTCCCAGGGCCCTCGCGCAACGAATCGCCGCCTTCACCCGCCGATGCGCAACGAATCGATGCGCGGAGCGCAACGGTCGCGCCTTGTCCCCGTCGAACGCACGAACGTACCGTTGAGGGACCCCCACCCCTCCTGCCACAGAGGTCCGCCCATGCCCCCGTTGCGCACCGCCCTCCTCCAGAGTTCCGGACGGCTCGGCGACACCGCCGGCAACCTGAAGGCGCTCGAAGAGGCCGCGGCACGCGCCGCACAGGCGGGGGCCGGGCTCCTCGTGACCTCGGAGATGTTCCTGACCGGCTACGCGCTGGAGCTCGAGGACATCGCCCGGCTCGCCGAACCGGCCGACGGCATGTCCGCCCGCGCCATCGCCGAGATCGCCCGCCGCCACGGGCTGGCCGTGCTCTACGGCTACCCCGAGCGGGACGGCGACGCCGTCTACAACGCGGCCCAGCTCGTCGGCCCCGACGGGGAACGGCTCGCGAACTACCGCAAGACCCACCTCTTCGGCTGCTTCGAGCAGGCGGCCTTCACCCCGGGCGACACCCCGGTGGTCCAGGCGGACCTCGGCGGCCTGCGCGTCGGCGTCATGATCTGCTACGACGTGGAGTTCCCCGAGAACGTCCGGGCGCACGCCCTCGCCGGCACCGACCTCCTCCTGGTGCCGACCGCGCAGATGCACCCGTTCCAATTCGTCGCCGAACAGCTGGTCCCCGTACGGGCCTTCGAGAACCAGATGTACATCGCGTACGTCAACCGCACCGGCCCGGAAGGCGAGTTCGAGTTCGTCGGTCTCAGCTGCCTGGCCGGCCCGGACGGGGTCACCCGGACCCGGGCGGGCCGCGGCGAGGAGCTGGTCTTCGGCGAGGCCGACCCCGAGCTGCTGCGCGTCTCGCGCGAGACCAACCCGTACCTGCGCGACCGCCGCCCCGGGCTGTACGCCTCGCTCGTCTGACCGAGGCCCCGCGCCCGCCGCCGCGCCCCCTCCGGCTTGCCCTTCCCCCCTGCCCCACCCCGCTAGGAGTCGTACCCCATGACGTCCACGGTGCCCACCACCGCCGTCCCGCACAGCGACGGACAGCTGCCGATCACGATGTTCGGCCCGGACTTCCCCTACGCGTACGACGACTTCCTCGCCCACCCGGCGGGCCTCGGGCAGGTACCGGCGACCGAGCACGGCACCGAGGTCGCCGTCATCGGCGGCGGGCTGTCGGGCATCATCTCCGCCTACGAGCTGATGAAGATGGGCCTCAAGCCCGTCGTCTACGAGGCCGACCAGATCGGCGGCCGGCTGCGCACGGTGGGCTTCGAGGGAGCGGGCACCGAGGAGCTGACCGCGGAGATGGGCGCCATGCGCTTCCCGCCGTCCTCCACGGCCCTCCAGCACTACATCGATCTCGTCGGACTGGTCACCGAGCCCTTCCCGAACCCGCTCGCCGAGGCCACCCCCTCGACGGTGGTCGACCTCAAGGGCGAGACCCACTACGCCGAGACCATCGCCGACCTCCCGCAGGTCTACCGCGACGTGTCCGCCGCGTGGAACGCCTGCCTGGACGAGGGCGCCGACTTCTCCGACATGAACACCGCGATGCGCGAGCGGGACGTCCCGCGCATCCGGGAGATCTGGGCGAAGCTCGTCGAGAAGCTCGACGACGAGACCTTCTACGGGTTCCTCTGCAAGTCCGAGGCCTTCAAGTCCTTCCGCAAGCGCGAGATCTTCGGCCAGGTCGGCTTCGGCACGGGCGGCTGGGACACCGACTTCCCGAACTCCATCCTGGAGATCCTGCGCGTCGTCTATACCGAGGCCGACGACCACCACCGCGGCATCGTGGGCGGCTCGCAGCAGCTCCCGCTGCGCATGTGGGACCGCGAGCCCGAGAAGATCGTGCACTGGGCGCAGGGCACCTCGCTCTCCTCCCTGCACGGCGGCACCCCGCGCCCGGCGGTCACCCGCCTGCACCGCACGGCGGGCAACCGCATCACGGTCACGGACGCCTCGGGCGACATCCGCACGTACCGCGCCGCGATCTTCACGGCCCAGTCCTGGATGCTGCTGTCGAAGATCGCGTGCGACGACACGCTCTTCCCGATCGACCACTGGACGGCGATCGAGCGCACCCACTACATGGAGTCCTCGAAGCTCTTCATCCCGGTCGACCGCCCCTTCTGGCTGGACAAGGACGAGGAAACGGGCCGCGACGTCATGTCGATGACCCTGACCGACCGGATGACCCGCGGCACGTACCTGCTGGACAACGGCCCCGACAAGCCGGCCGTCATCTGCCTGTCCTACACCTGGTGCGACGACAGCCTGAAGTGGCTGCCGCTGTCCGCGAACGAGCGGATGGAGGTCATGCTGAAGTCCCTCGGCGAGATCTATCCGAAGGTCGACATCCGCCGGCACATCATCGGCAACCCGGTGACCGTGTCCTGGGAGAACGAGCCCTACTTCATGGGCGCGTTCAAGGCCAACCTGCCGGGCCACTACCGCTACCAGCGCCGCCTGTTCACCCACTTCATGCAGGAGCGCCTCCCCGAGGACAAGCGCGGCATCTTCCTCGCGGGCGACGACATCTCCTGGACGGCGGGCTGGGCGGAGGGCGCGGTCCAGACGGCCCTCAACGCCGTCTGGGGCGTCATGCACCACCTCGGCGGCGCCACGGACTCCACCAACCCCGGCCCGGGCGACGTCTACGACGAGATAGCCCCGGTGGAACTCCCGGAGGACTGATTTCCAACGCGCCGGCTCCGCGCAGCGGGGCAGCCCGCCGGGGTCAGCCCGTAGGCGTCAGCAGGCAGCGGCCGACCAGGCCGACGCCCGCGTCGAGGGACTCGGTGAACTCCTCCGCCAGGTCGGGGGAGCGGCGCAGCGACCAGAGCAGGCGGGCCGAGGCCCAGGCTCCCGCTCGGGCCCGCTCCAGGCTCCAGGCGCCGAGGAGGTGCGTCAGGGGGTCCGCGATCTCCAGCAGGTCCGGGCCCGGCATCAGGTCCTCCCGGATGTGTTCCTCCAGGGAGACCAGGGTGTCGCCGACCCGGTCGAAGTCCGCTTCGAGCGCCGCCGGCTCGCAGTCGAGCGAGCGGCAGGTGGCGACCACCGCCAGCGCCAGGTCGTGGCCGATGTGCGCGTTGATCCCGGCCAGTGCGTGCTGGAGCGGCCGGATCCCGGGGTGGCGGCGGTACTGGAGGAGCGGCCGCCAGCACGCCGGGGCCCGGTCGGCCTCCACCGCCGTCAGGTAGCGCTCGGCGAAGCGGACGCTGAGGGCTTCGGCCCGGCGGGGCGAGGGGAAAGCGCCGTGCGCGATCCCCTCGTGCAGGGTCTGCGTCACCGTGAGGTACACCCGGTTGAAGACGGCGACGCCGTCCCGCTCGGGGAGCCGCTCGTCCAGGGCGCGCATCCGCGCCAGCACCGCTTCCATGGGGGCCATGGGACGCAGCGTCGCAGCCGCGGGCCGGGATCAGGGGAACTTGGCCGTACGCTTCGCCGGTTCGGGCGAAACTCCGTCAACCCCGCTTGTCGCCGCGCTCCCCGGCAGGGCTGTCGCCGGCCCCGCCGGCCCCGTCGGCCGTGTCGTCGTACGCCGACGTGCCGGAGTCCAGTAGCGGTTCCTGCTGCTTCAGGTGCGGCGGGGCGAAGTACCGCAGCGCGTGGTAGCCCGTGATCACGACGATCGTGCCGAGCGCGATCCCGCCCAGCTCGAAGCTGTCGGTGATGTTCAGCTTGACCCCGCCCACGCCGATGATGATGCCCGCCGCGGCCGGCACCAGGTTCAGCGGATTGCGCAGGTCCACCCGGCCGTTGATCCAGATCTGCGCGCCGAGCAGGCCGATCATGCCGTACAGGATCACGGTGATCCCGCCCAGCACCCCGCCGGGGATCGCGGCGACGACCGCGCCGAACTTGGGGCACAGGCCGAAGAGGAGGGCGAAGCCGGCCGCCGCCCAGTAGGCCGCAGTGGAGTAGACGCGGGTGGCCGCCATGACGCCGATGTTCTCGGAGTACGTGGTGTTCGGCGGGCCGCCCACCGCCGTGGACAGCATCGAGGCGGCGCCGTCGGCCGCGATGGCCGTGCCGAGCTTGTCGTCGAGGGAGTCGCCGGTCATCTCGCCGACGGCCTTGATGTGTCCGGCGTTCTCCGCGATCAGTGCGATGACCACCGGCAGCGCGATCAGGATCGCCGACCACTCGAAGGCCGGCGCGTGGAAGGTCGGCAGCCCCACCCAGTCGGCCTTGCCGACGCCCGACAGGTCGAGCCGCCAGTGGTCGACGGCATCCGGCCCGCCCACCGTCGAGTGGATCTTGCCGAAGGCGAGGTCGAAGATCCAGGAGATGCCGTACCCGAAGATCAGGCCGAGGAAGATCGCGATCCGCGACCAGAAGCCCCGCAGGCAGACCACGGCCAGCCCGGTGAACAGCATCGTCAGCAGGGCCGTCCACTGGTCCTGCGGCCAGTACGTGGACGCCGTCACGGGCGCCAGGTTGAAGCCGATCAGCATCACGACCGCGCCCGTCACCACCGGCGGCATCGCCGCGTGGATGATCCGGGCCCCGAACCGCTGGACCGCCAGCCCCGCCAGGAACAGTGCCGCGCCGACCACGAAGACCGCGCCCGTGACGACCGCGCTGTCCCCGCCGCTCGCCCGGATCGCCGCGGCGACCCCCACGAAGGAGAGCGAGCAGCCCAGGTAGGAGGGGACCCGCCCGCGGGTCGCCAGCAGGAAGATGACGGTGGCGACACCGGACATCATGATGGCGAGGTTCGGGTCCAGCCCCATCAGGACCGGCGCCACGAAGCTGGCTCCGAACATCGCCACGACGTGCTGGGCCCCCAGCCCGGCGGTCCGCGGCCACGACAGCCGCTCGTCCGGCCGCACCACCGCGCCGGGGGCGGGGGTCCGCCCGTCTCCGTGCAGGGTCCAGCGCACGCCGAGGCCCATGTTCCACCGCTTTTCGTTCGTACCGCGTCGTTCGTCGGGAGCGTGGTCACCTACGAGGGCGTAGGTGACCAGGCGACATATTACGGCCGGATAGGTGCAGGTTCGTCCCGGTTGACGGTCGGGACCTCCGCCGCCACCGGCCGCTGCCGCAGTACGGTCGCCCCCACGATCAGCGCGAACGACAGCAGCGTGACCAGCCCGAACGACACCACCAGGGAGGTCGCGTCGGCCACCGCGCCGATCGCCGAAGGGGCGATCAGCCCCGAGGTGTACGTGATCGTCGCGACACCGGCGATGGCCTGCGCCGGGGCCGGACCGCTGCGCGCGGCCGCCGCGAAGGCCAGCGGGACCACCACCGCGATGCCGAGCCCGATCAGCCCGAAGCCGGTCAGGGCCGCGGCCGGATGGTGGACCGCGACCACGAGCAGCCCGCCCGCGGTGGCCAGCGCACCGCCCGCGCGGACCGTGCGTACGGCCCCGAAGCGGTCCACGACCTTGTCCCCGACCAGCCGGGCCAGGGCCATCGTCAGGGCGAAGGCGGTGGTCGAGGCGGCGGCGAGACCGGCGTCCGTGTGCAGCACGTCCCGCAGGTACACCGCGGACCAGTCCAGGCTCGCGCCCTCCGCGAAGACCGCGCAGAAACCGATCGCGCCGATGAACAGGGCGGACTTGGGGGGCAGCGCGAAGTGCGGCGGCGCCTCCTCCCCGCCGGTGTCGGTGCGCAGGTCCAGGACGCCCCGTACGGCGATCAGCCCGAACAGGGTCAGGGTGAGCGCGGCGACCAGGTGGTGCAAGCGGGCATCGGCGCCGGCGTGCGCGGCGACGGTGCCCGCGGCCGAGCCGATCAGGGCGCCCACGCTCCACATGCCGTGCAGCGAGGACATGATCGAGCGCTTCAGCCGGTTCTCGGTCTCCACGCCCAGCGCGTTCATCGCCACGTCCGACATGCCGGCGGTGGCCCCGTAGACGAAGAGCACGAAGCAGAGCGTCCACAGGTTCGGGGCGAGGCTCGGGAGGATGAGGGCGAGCGTCCACAGGCTCAGCAGCATCCGCAGGGCGGTGCGCGCGCCGAAGCGGTGGTTGATGCGGCCGGCCAGCGGCATCGTGAGCGCCGCGCCGAGCGCGGGGAAGGCGAGGGCCAGGCCCAGGGTGCCCGCGCTGAGCTGCGCGTGGTCCTGGATCCAGGGGATGCGGGTCGCGAAGGAGCCGGTGACCGCGCCGTGAGCGCAGAAGACGCCGGCGATGGCGAAGCGGGCATGGCGCAGTCGCGCCGGGCTGAGGTCGGTTTCCCCGGTCATGACACGTAAACTATCAGGGACCCTGCCTGATAGTTAGTCCCCGGAGCTCCTAGGATGGGCGACGTGACTCCTGCCAAGGCCCTGACCGCCCTCACCCGCGCCGCGTCCCACGCCCCGTCCCCCGCGTCGCCGAGCACGGCCCGGGCCATCAACGACCGGCTCGCCCTCGAACTCCTCCAGGAAGAGGGCCCCCTGACGGCGCCCCAGCTGAAGGAGCTGACCGGCCTGTCCCGCCCCTCCGTCGCCGACCTGGTGGAACGCCTCACCGGAGCCGGACTGATCGAGGTCGTCGGGGAATCCGGCGAACAGCGGCGCGGACCCAACGCCAAGCTCTACGGGATCGTCGCGGGGCGGGCCCACCTCGCCGCGCTCGACGTGCGGACGGACAGCGTCGAGGCGGTCGTCGCCGACCTCCTCGGCCGGCCGCTGGCGCAGGCGGCCCTGCCGGCCGGCGCGGTGGAGGAAGCGGTGGACCGGCTGGAGGAGCTGGTCCGCGAGGCGGGCGCCGACCGGCTCCACACGGTCGTGATCGGGGCGCCGGGGCTGGTGGCCCCGGGCACCGGAGAGCTCCGCGACACCGCCGGGCTGCCCGCCTGGCACCGGGACCTGGTGGCGGCGGTGCAGCGGCGGCTGCCGGCGGTGGTCGTGGTGGAGAACGAGACCAACCTGGCGGCCCTGGCCGAACAGCGCGTCGGAGCCGCCCGGGACCTGGACTCCTTCGTGCTGCTCTGGCTCGGCGACGGGGTCGGCGCCGCCGTGGTCCTGGACGGGCGGCTGCGCCGGGGCGCCTCCGGCGGAGCGGGGGAGATCGGCTTCCTGCCGGTGCCCGGTACGGGCGGCCTCCCGGCGGCCACGAACTGCGACGGCGGCTTCCACCAGCTGGCCGGGCGGACCGGGGTGAGCGCCCTCGCCGCCGCCCACGGCTACGAGGGTCCGGCCGAGGAGGCCGTCGCGGGCGCGGCCGGTCCGGAGTTCCTCGACGCCCTGGCCGACCGGCTGGCCCTCGGGGCGGCGGCCGTCGCGGCGATCCTGGACCCCGGCTGCGTCGTGCTCGGCGGGGAACTCGGCCGCGCGGGCGGACCCGCCCTGGCGGCCCGGGTCGCCCGCCGCCTCACCGCCCTGAGCCCGGTCCCGACCGAGGTCCGCGCCGGCGCGCTCGGCGACACCGCGGTGCTCACGGGTGCGCGGCTCGCGGCCCGCGAATCGGCGCAGGCCGTCCTCTTCACGGCCTGACCCCTGCGAAGGGGGTCCGGGGGCCGCCCGTGCCGGGGAGCCGGCCCGCCGGACGGTCCGGGGAACGCGAGGACCCGGTGGCCGCCGGGCCACCGGGTCCTCACGTTCCTTCACCTGCGCGGTCACCTACCCGGTCACCGCGCGGGGGTCAGCAGGCGCCCTGGTCCTTCCAGACGCCCCACTCGCCCGTGGTGCCGGGCGTCTCGTTCTGCGTCCACCACTGGGCCTTCCAGTTGCGGCCCTGGTGCGAGACGACGTTGCCGCTGTTGTAGACCGTGCCCGCCACGTACGCGGGGTTGGTGCACGTGCCGCCCGGAGGAGTCGTGGGCGGGGTGGTCGGCGGCGTGGTCGGGGGAGTCGTCGGCGGGGTGGTGGGCGGCGTGGTCGGCGGGGTCGTGGGCGGGGTGGTGCTGCCCGGCTGGACCACCGTGGTGCCGCGCGCCAGGTCGCCGGCGAGGGCGTACGTCGTGCCGGAGATGTTCACCGTCCAGTTGGAGGGCGTGGACACCGGCAGGTAGTAGTTGAAGGCCAGGTCGACCGAGGCGCCCGGGGCGAGCGTCTGCCACGCCGGGAGCTTCAGCGAGGCCCGGTGGAAGTCGCCCTTCAGACCGCCGACGTTGCTGCCGGTGTGGTCGCTCTTGATCACCTTGGTGCCGAAGCCCGACTGGTCGGAGGCGTTGGCCGGAGCCGCCGTCGCGTAGTCGAACTGGAACTCCGTGCCGCCCGGAAGCGTCGCGTTCGTGTTGTTGGTGATCTTGAGCTTCGGGGTGATCGGGTAGTTGGAGTCACCGAGCTTGAACTCGTTGAACTCCGTCTTGATGTCCACGGCCTGCGTCGGCAGCGCGGTGTTGGACTTCTTGGCGCCGTACGGGGAGGCCGCCTTGAACTTGTTGTACATCACGGAGGTCAGCGTGTCGCCGATCTCGTACTGGCCCTTCGCGGCGTTCCAGGCGTAGTCGCCGGCCATCTCCCAGACCATGGTGCCGCCGATGCCGCGGTCGACCACGTAGTCGGCCTTGGCCGCCACCGACTGCTCGTCCTCCGTGGAGAGGAAGACCTTCTTCTGCGCGTTCCACAGCCACGGCGCGACCAGGGTCGCGTCGTACTTGCGGGCGTAGGTGCCGGTCAGCGTGGTGTTCGCGGGGAAGCCGTACTTGGTGACGTAGTCGCCGACGATCCCCTTCTCCAGGTTCTTGGCGTGCCACATCGGGTTGGAACCGGCCGGCGACTCGACGCCGTTGGTGTCCTTGTCGTGCCACAGGTTGTCGATGCCGGTCGCGCCGTCACCGCACTTGGTCAGGCCGGCGCCGGCCGGGCAGGTGGTCGCGGAGGCCTTGCCCCACAGACCGTCGGTGCCGCCCTGGACGTTCTTGTGGCCGCGGGTGTAGTACGGCAGGCCGATGTTGATGCGGCCGGCCGGCATGGAGCCGCGGAAGTAGTGGTAGGCCCAGTCGGTGTTGAGGTAACCGATGCCGCCGTACTGGGAGCTGCCGTAGACGTTGGCGGCCGCCAGCTCGGCGTCCTTGCCGTCGTCGAAGAGCGAGGCGTTGGGGCCGGCGTACTCGTTCCAGGCGCCGTGCAGGTCGTAGGACATGATGTTGACGTAGTCCAGATACTTCTGCATCTGGAAGGTCTCCATGCCGCGCAGCAGGTAGCCGGAGGAGGGGGCGGCGACGGTCAGCAGGTAGTGCTTGCCGTCGGCGGCGCCGGCCCGGTCGAGCTTCTCGCGCAGGGACTTCATCAAGGCGTCGTAGCCCTGGACCAGCCCGGCCCGGCGGGCGTTGGACAGCTGCCAGTCGAGCGGGTTGCCCGCGTCCTTCATCGTGGTCGGGTACTCGTAGTCGATGTCGACGCCGTTGAACCCGTACTTGCGGATGAACTCGACCGAGGAGTCCGCGAAGGTGTTGATGCCGGCCGTGTTCACCGAGCCGTCGGCGTTGGTGGCCATCGAGTAGAAGCCGCCCGACGCGACGCGGTTGCCATCGGCGCCGAAGTAGCCGCCGGTCTCCGCCCAGCCGCCGACCGAGATCAGCGTCTTGACGTTCGGATTCTGCTTCTTGAATTTGTTCAGAAGATTGAAGTTGCCCTTGTAAGGGAGGGCGGGGTCCATCTCGGCACCCGCGACGCCCGGCCAGGTCATCCCGGTGGCGGAGTTGTTCGCGTTGTCCGCGCCGACCGAGATCTTGTTGCTGCCGTCGACGTGGGCGAAGGCGTAGTTCAGGTGGGTGACCTTGGACCACGGGATGTTGCCGGGCAGGTAGGCGGGGGTGCCGTCCTTGCCCGTGCGCCAGCCCGTGAAGTAGCCGATGACGCGGCGCTGGTGGTCGGCGCCCATCTTCTCGCGGCCCTCGGTGTCGTAGACCGAGCAGTACGGGACGTCCACGCCCGCGGTCTTGTACAGACCGTCGGGGCGACAGGACTCGTTGTCGGCGGCGTGCGAGACGCCCGTCGAGAGCCCTGCGACCAGCAGACCGGCGATTGCGGCGCCGGACGTCAGGAGCATGGCCCGCGTCTTGGTGGGGGACAGCATTGTGCCTCCTGGGGAGGGGAGGATGGCAGGACACAACAGGCTGGAACGTGGTGCGTGTTGGCCCGTGACGTGCGCACATCTGACGGGCTGTCTCCCGGGGAAGATGAAGGGAACGTTAAGAGGACTAGACCAACCCGTCAATAGGTCTGGACCAAAGTGCGCGATCCGGCAAGGTTCGGAGCGGGTTCCGTCAAGCCCCGCTCACGCCCCGCTCGAGCCTGCTCGAGCCTGCTCGAGCCCCCGTCAGGCTCCCGGCCGGGATCCGGCGAGGGGGAGGGGATCGGCCGAACGGCGCAATCGGCGCGCCCGGGAACGGCCCCATGTGTGACCCAGGCCACATTGACTCACCCGCATGGCCGCCGATCACCCGTGGCACACTGGCTTCAGTACCAGTAGCAGCGCACTCCGGGGTCGGTGTAATTCCGAACCGGCGGTTATAGTCCGCGACCCGTCCGCAGCCAGCGGCCGGTTGACCAGGTGAAATTCCTGGACCGACGGTTAAAGTCCGGATGGGAGGCAGTGCGCGGCGGGCCAGTCACCGGTACGCCGCCGTCGGCGGTCCACCGGCACATCCCTCGGGACGTGCCGTCGAACGGACCGTGTTTCCGGCCTCGGCGTCCCCGCGTGTGCTACCCGCTTCATCTGTCGTATCCCGACAGGCCCCGGAGTCCGTGCCCGATGAGGCAGGAGGACCCGGTGGCGACACACGCCGCGCACGCAGCACCCGACGCGGGCATCCGCGCCATGCGCCGAGCCATCGAGCTCGCCGCCCGCGGACTCGGCTCCACCAGCCCCAACCCCGTCGTCGGCTGCGTCATCACCGACGCCTCGGGCGCCGTCGTGGGCGAAGGCTGGCACGAGCGGGCCGGCGGCCCGCACGCCGAGATCCACGCCCTGAACGCGGCAGGCCCGGCCGCCCGCGGCGGCACCGCCTACGTCACCCTCGAACCCTGCAACCACACCGGCCGTACGGGACCCTGCGCCCGCGCCCTCATCGCCGCCGGGATCACCCGCGTGGTCTACGCCGTCTCCGACCCGAACCCGCAGGCCAGCGGAGGCGGAGCCACCCTGCGCGAGGCCGGGATCGACACCGCGGCCGGGCTGCTCGCCGAGGAGGCCGAAGCGGGCAACGCCGCCTGGCTGACCTCCGTACGCCTGGGCCGTCCGTACATCCTGTGGAAGTACGCCGCGACCCTCGACGGCCGCATCGCCGCCGCCGACGGCACCAGCCAGTGGATCAGCTCCCCCGAATCCCGCGCCGACGTCCACCGGCTGCGCGCCGAGTCCGACGCCGTCGTCGTGGGCTCCGGCACCCTGCGCGCCGACGACCCGCACCTCGCGGTACGGGGGATCGACGGTTTCACCGCCGCCGACCAGCCCCTGCGCGTGGTCCTGGACACCCACGCCACCATCCGGCCCACCGCCCGGGTGCTGGACGAGGCCGCGCCCACCCTGATCGCCGTCGCCGAGGATGCGGACACCCGCCACCTCGCCGGAGTGGAGCTGGCCCGGCTCCCGTACGACAAGTACGGGATCTCCGTGGACGCCCTGCTGCGCGAGCTGTACGGGCGCGGCATCCGCTCCGTCCTCCTCGAGGGCGGCCCCACCCTGGCCGGCGCCTTCGTCGCCGCCGGGGCCGTCGACAAGGTCGTCGGCTACCTCGCCCCCGTCCTCCTCGGCGCGGGCCCCCTCGCCCTCGCCGACGCCGGCATCGGCACCCTCGCCGACGCGCTCCGGCTCCGCATCACCGAAACCGTCCGCATCGGCACGGACATCCGCGTCACCGCCGTCCCCGCGTCGGCCCCCTCCGCCCCCACCGTCCTCACAGCCCTCAAGGAGCACTGAGTGTTCACCGGAATCGTCGAAGAACTGGGCGAGGTCGTCGCCGTCGAGGAGCTCGCCGAAGCCTCCCGCTTCCGCCTGCGCGGCCCGGTCGTCACCGAGGACGCCAAGCACGGGGACTCCATCGCCGTGAACGGCGTCTGTCTGACGGTCGTGGAGACCGGTGACGGCGAGTTCACCGCCGACGTCATGCAGGAGACCCTGAACCGCTCCAGCCTCGGCGCCCTCACCCACGGCTCCCGGGTCAACCTGGAGCGCCCGATGGCGCTCGGCGGACGGCTCGGCGGCCACCTGGTGCAGGGGCACGTGGACGGAACCGGCGAGATCCTCGACCGGACCCCCTCCGAGCACTGGGAGATCGTCAAGGTCGCCCTCCCGGAGAACCTCTCCCGCTACGTGGTCGAGAAGGGCTCCATCACGGTCGACGGCGTCAGCCTCACCGTGGTCGAGGCCGCCGCCGACTGGTTCACGATCAGCCTCATCCCCACCACCCTCGCGCTGACCACCCTGGGCATCAAGAAGCCCGGCGACCCGGTCAACCTGGAGGTCGACGTCCTGGCGAAGTACGTGGAGCGGCTGCTCGCCGCCGGCGTCACCCCCCTGGCCCCGGACGCGCCGCACCGGACGGGGGAGCCGCAGTGAGCGCCCTGACCTGGCTCAACACCGAGGCCTTCGAGGTCTTCGGCCAGAAGGTCATCTGGTCCGACATGATCGGCAACCTGATCGGCCTGGGCGCCCTCGCGCTCGGCTGGCGGCGCTCCATATGGACCTGGCCCGCCCAGCTCCTCTCCGGCCTGATCCTCGTCGGCGCCTACGCCTCCGCCCACCTCGCCGGCGGGGTCGGCAAGCAGCTCCTCGTCATCGGCGTGGCCGCGTGGGGCTGGCGCGCCTGGCAGCGCGGCAAGCAGGACGCCCAGGACGGCTCCATCGCCGTCCGCACCGCCTCCTGGAAGGAGCGCGGGCTGCTGCTGGCCGGCGCGGCCGCCGGGACCCTGGCCGTCGGCGGACTGTTCACCCTCTTCCCGAGCCTGTCGTGGAGCCCGTGGGCCGACGCCTACATCTTCGTCGGCACCATCGTCGCGATGGTCGCCCAGGCCCGCGGTCTGGTCGAGTTCTGGTTCGCCTGGCTCCTCGTCGACCTGGTCGGCGTCCCCCTCGCCTTCAACAGCGGACTGGCCTTCTCCGGCCTCGTCTACGTCGTGTACTTCGCCCTCGTCGTCTGGGGCGCCTACGACTGGTACCAGCGCTCGCGCACCACCACCGCCCCGGCTCTGGAAGGAGCAACGGCATGACCTCCCCGAACCCGAACCCGAACCCCGTCCTGAAGCCCGTGCCCGACGTCGAGCTGGAGACGTTCCGGCTCGACCCCGTCGAGCAGGCCATCCGCGACATCGCGGCCGGCCGTCCGGTGGTCGTCGTGGACGACGAGGACCGCGAGAACGAGGGCGACCTCGTCATCGCGGCCGAGAAGGCCACCCCCGAGATCATCGCGTTCATGATGAGCGAGTGCCGCGGCCTGATCTGCGCCCCCCTGGAGGGCGACGAGCTGGAGCGGCTCGAACTCCCGCAGATGGTCCAGCACAACACCGAGTCGATGCAGACGGCCTTCACCGTCTCCGTCGACGCGAGCGGTGCCCACGGAGTCACCACCGGCATCTCGGCCGCCGACCGCGCCACCACCCTGCGGCTGCTGGCCGACGGGGTCTCGGGTCCCGAGGACTTCGTGCGCCCCGGGCACGTGTTCCCGCTGCGCGCCAAGCCCGGCGGCGTGCTGGTCCGCAACGGCCACACCGAGGCCGCCGTCGACCTCGCCCGCCTCGCGGGCCTGCGCCCGGCCGGCGCCATCGTGGAGATCGCCGGCGAGGACGGGGTGATGCTGCGGCTGCCCGAGCTGATCCCCTTCGCCCGCAAGCACGGCCTGACGATCATCTCCATCGAGGACCTGATCGCCTACCGCCGCTCCGCCGAGCCGACCGTGCGCCGCGAGGCCCGGGTCAGCCTGCCGACCTCCTTCGGTCACTTCACCGCGTACGGGTTCCGCTCCACCGTCGACGGCGTCGAGCACGTCGCCCTCGTCCACGGCGAGATCGGCGACGGCGAGGACGTCTTGGTCCGCATGCACTCCGAGTGCCTGACCGGGGACATCTTCCAGTCGCAGCGCTGCGACTGCGGCCCCCAGCTGCACACCGCCATGGAGCGGGTCCAGGCGGCCGGCCGCGGTGTGATCGTCTACCTGCGCGGCCACGAGGGCCGCGGCATCGGCCTGCTGTCCAAGCTGCGCGCGTACGAGCTCCAGGAGCGCGGCCGCGACACCCTCGACGCCAACCTGGAACTGGGCCTGCCCGCCGACGCCCGCGACTACGGCGCCGGCGCGCAGATGCTCGCCGACCTCGGCGTCCACAGCGTCCGGCTGCTGACCAACAACCCCGAGAAGTCGGCGGCCCTGATCAGCCACGGCATCAAGGTTTCCGACCGGGAGTCGATGCCCATGGAAGCGGGCGAGCACAACCTGCGCTACCTGCGCACCAAGCGGGACCGGATGGGGCACGACCTGCCCTGGCTGGACGGGGCCGCGACCACGTCGGCCTGCGGCAACCAGTAACACCGCGACACCACACGCGGTACCACCACAGGCAGTAACACCACACGGCAGTAACACCACACGCAGTAACACCACACGAATCGCAACGAGGAGCAGAGCTGTGAGCGGCAAGGGCGCACCCGAACTGAGCGTGAAGAACTGCGGAGACCTGCGCGTCGCCGTGATCGCGGCCCAGTGGCACGAGAAGGTCATGGACGGCCTGGTGGACGGCGCCCTGCGGGCCCTGCACGAGCTGGGGATCGACGAGCCCACCCTGCTGCGCGTCCCGGGCAGCTTCGAGCTCCCGGTCGTCGCGAAGGTACTGGCCGGTCGCGGTTACGATGCGATCGTCGCCCTCGGCGTGGTCATCCGCGGCGGCACCCCGCACTTCGACTACGTCTGCCAGGGCGTCACCCAGGGCCTGGTACAGGTGTCGATCGACACCGGAGTCCCCGTCGGCTTCGGCGTACTGACCTGCGACAACGACGAGCAGGCGCTGGACCGCGCCGGGCTCGAGGGGTCGAACGAGGACAAGGGGCACGAAGCGGTCACCGCCGCCGTCTCCACCGCCATGACCCTGCGGACCGTCAGCGAACCCTGGCGCCAGTAGGCGGCCGCGGACCCCGTATTCTGAGGACCATCATGGCGAACAAAACCCCCAAGAGCTTCGAAGAGCTCTTCACCGAGCTCCAGCTCAAGGCCAACGGCGACCCCAGCACCTCCCGTACCGCAGAGCTGGTCGGCAAGGGTGTCCATGCCATCGGCAAGAAGGTCGTCGAGGAGGCCGCCGAAGTCTGGATGGCCGCCGAGTACGAGGGCAAGGAAGCCGCCGCGGAGGAGATCTCCCAGCTGCTCTACCACGTCCAGGTGATGATGGTGGCGCGCGGGATCTCCCTCGAAGACGTCTACGCGCACCTCTAGGCCGCGCCGGTTCTCAGGCCGCGGCAGTTCCGCGCGAGCCCCGGCCCACGGTGCCGGGGCGTCCGCGCGTCCTCACCCGTACCAGCACCCCTTTCACACCTACGCACCCAAGGAAGCCCCATGCTGCGCATCGCCGTCCCCAACAAGGGTTCACTCTCCGGACCGGCGTCGGCGATGCTCCATGAGGCCGGCTACCGGATGCGCAAGGAGTCCAAGGAGCTCGTGGTCGTCGACCCCGAGAACGAGGTGGAGTTCTTCTACCTCCGCCCCAAGGACATCGCGATCTACGTGTCCTCCGGCAAGCTCGACATCGGCATCACCGGCCGCGACCTGCTGCTCGACTCCGGCGCCAGCGCCGAGGAGATCCTGCCGCTGAACTTCGGCCGGTCCACCTTCCGCTACGCCACCATCCCCGGCACCGCGAAGGGCCCCGAGGACTTCCACGGGATGACCATCGCGACCTCGTACGAGGGAATCGTCGCGAAGCACCTCGCCGACCAGGGCATCGAGGCCTCCGTCGTCCACCTCGACGGCGCGGTCGAGACCGCCATCCAGCTCGGCGTCGCCCAGATCATCGCCGACGTCGTCGAGACCGGCACCAGCCTGCGCAACGCCGGACTGGAGGTCATCGGCGAGCCGATCATGACCTCCGAGGCCGTCGTCATCCGCGGCAACGGCACCGACCCGGAGGACCCCCGGGCCCAGCAGTTCCTGCGCCGCCTCCAGGGCGTCCTGGTCGCCCGCAGCTACGTGATGATGGACTACGACTGCCGCGCCGAGCACCTGGAGCGCGCGGTCGCCCTCACCCCGGGCCTGGAGTCGCCGACCGTCTCCCCGCTGCACAACGAGGGCTGGGTCGCCGTCCGCGCCATGGTCCCCGCCAAGGAGGCCCAGCGGATCATGGACGACCTGTACGAGCTCGGCGCCCGCGCGATCCTCACCACCTCGATCCACGCCTGCCGCCTCTGACGGGTCCGCCCGGCGCTCCGCCGGGCACCTCCCTCACCATCCGGCACCATCCGGCACCATCCGAAGGCACCTGACGCACATGGCCGACGCCACCGCCCAGTCCGCACCGCCCGCCCTGCCGGTCACCTTCCGGCCGACCCGCACGCGGGCCGTCCTGCTGGGCGTGGGCGTCGCCATGTTCGTCACGATCTCGGCGATCGCGCTGACCCTCGAAACCCTGCACCCCGGTGAGCGGATCGCCTTCGTCTTCACCGCGGCCCTGCTCTCCTCCGTCCTCGTCCTGCTCAGCCGCCCCAAGGTGGTCGCCGACGAGACCGGGGTCACGGTCGTCAACCTCACCACCACCCGCCGCCTGGAGTGGGCGCAGATCCTGCGCGTCAACCTCCGCCCCGGCGACGCGTGGGTGTTCCTCGACCTGAACGACGGCACCAGCCTGCCCGCCCTCGGCATCCAGCCGGGGGTCGCCAAGGCCCAGGCGATCGCCGACGCCCGCGCCCTGCGCGCCCTGGCCGAAGCCCACGGAACCGGCTCGAAGAACGACTGAGCCCGGCCGACCTCGTCGCTGCGTCCCATTGCGGCGGCGGTCCCAATGACTAATCTGGTGGGCGGGGCGCGCACGTGCGTGCCCTCCCACACGCCCCGGGATCCCGTGGCCCGTGGGCACCATCGACCTGAGGAGTGACTCCCTCCAGCAATGGACGGATCGTCCGGTAGTACACGCGCCGCCCTCCCTCCGGAGGCGGCGGCATGACCATCCCGCTACTCCTGCTCGTGGCGGCATTCGCCCTGATCCTCGCCAACGGTTTCTTCGTGGCAGCCGAATTCGGCCTCGTCACCGTCGAGAGACCCGAGGCCGAACGCGCCGCGGCCGAGGGCGACCGCCGTGCCCGCAGGGTCGTCGCAGCCCTTCGGGAGCTGTCCTTCCAGCTCTCCGGCACCCAGCTCGGCATCACCATCACCTCCCTCGTGGTCGGCATGCTCGCCGAGCCCGCCCTCGCCGCCCTGCTGGCCGGGCCGCTCGAAGCGACCGGCCTCCCCAAGGGCGCCGTACCCGGCGTCGCCGTCGTCATCGGCATGCTGCTCGCCTCCGCCGTCCAGATGGTCGTCGGCGAGCTCGTCCCGAAGAACTGGGCCGTCTCCCGGCCGCTCCAGGTGGCCCGTTTCGTGGCCGGCCCGCAGCACGTCTTCTCCCGGGTGTTCCGGCCGGTCATCGCGGGCCTCAACGCCGTCGCCAACCGGCTCGTCCGGGCCCTCGGCGTGGAGCCCACCGAAGAGATGGCCTCCGCCCGCACCCCCGGCGAGCTGGTCTCCCTGGTCCGCCATTCGGCCCAGGCCGGCGCCCTGGAACAGGACACCGCCGACCTCTTCGTACGGACCATCTCGCTGGGCGAGCTCACGGCGCAGCTGGTCATGACCCCCCGGGTCAAGGTCAGCGCCCTGCAGCACACTGCCACCGCGGCCGACGTGCTGAACCTGACCCGCGCCACCGGCCTGTCCCGCTTCCCCGTCTACCGCGAGCGCATCGACGAGATCACCGGGGTCGTCCACCTCAAGGACGCCCTCGCCGTGCCCGAGTCCGAGCGCGCCCGCACCAGCGTCAGCGGGATCTGCGTGGCTCCGATGCTGGTGCCCGGCTCCCTGCCGGTGCAGCCGCTGCTGGAACGGCTGCGCAGCGAGCAGCCCATGGCCGTGGTCGTCGACGAGTACGGCGGCACCGCCGGGGTCGTCACCCTGGAGGACATCGTGGAGGAGCTCGTCGGCGAAGTCCGCGACGAGCACGACCTCGCGGAGGACGGCAGCCCCGAACTGGCCGCCGTACCCGCCGAGGACGGCCGCCCCTCCTGGGAGGCCGACGGGAGCTGCCGCGTGCAGACCCTGCGCCGGATAGGCCTGGAGGTCCCCGAAGGGCCGTACGAGACCGTCGCCGGGCTCGTCGCCGACCTGCTCGGCCGCATTCCCGCCCCCGGGGACCGCGCCGAACTGCCCGGCTGGAAGCTTTCGGTGCGCCAGGTCCGGCGCTACCGCGCCGAGCGGGTCCGCCTCGTGCGCACCGCCCCCGCGGGCCCCGGCGTGCCGGGCTCCGAGGGGCTCGCTCCGGTGCCGTCCGCTTCCGTTTCCGCCTCGGCGGAGCTGGCACAGGTGGGTGGCCGGTGAACGCGCTCCAACTGCTGTTCGCCCTGCTCCTCGTCCTGGCCAACGGCTTCTTCGTCGGTGCCGAGTTCGCGCTCGTCTCCGTCCGCCGCAGCCAGATCGAACCCCTGGCGCCCGGCTCCAAGCGGGCCCGCCAGGTGCTCCACGGCCTGGAGAACCTGCCGCGCATGATGGCCGCCGCGCAGTTCGGCATCACCATGTGCTCGCTCACCCTCGGCGCCGTGGCCGAACCCACCGTGGCCCGGCTCCTGGAGCCGGTCTTCCACGCCGCCCACGTGCCCGAGGGCCTGATCCACCCGCTGGGCTACGCGGTGGCCCTCACCGCGGTGATCTTCCTGCACCTGGTCATCGGCGAGATGGTCCCCAAGAACCTCGCCATGGCCGCCCCAGAGAAGACGGCCCTGTGGTTCAGCCCGGGCCTGGTCGCCTTCGCCCGGGTCTGCGGACCGGTCACCACCGCCCTGGGCGCCTGCGCCACGCTGATCCTGCGGCTCTTCAAGGTCGAGCCCAAGGACGAGGTCGAGGCCGTCTACACCTCCGCCCAGCTCGGCCGCCTGCTCAGGGACTCCCGGCAGGCCGGTCTCCTGGAGCCGGTCGAACAGGAGCGCCTGGAGGACGCGCTGGAACTGGGCAGCCGCCCGGTCACCGACGTCCTGCTCGCCCCGGACCGGCTGGTCACCGTCGGCCCGGCCGTCACCCCGCGCCAGATCGAGCAGCTGACGGTCCGCACCGGGTACTCCCGGTTCCCCGTCCGCACCGACAGCGGCGCCTTCATGGGCTACCTGCACGTGAAGGACGTCCTGGACCTGGAGGACCGGGAACGGGCCGTGCCCCAGCGGGTCTGGCGCCGGATGACCACGGTCTGCTCCACGCTCCCGCTGGACGACGCCCTGACCGTGATGCGCCGCGATGCGACCCACTTGGCGCAGGTCGCGGACCCCTCCGGGCGGGTGCTCGGCCTGGTCGCCATGGAGGACGTCCTGGAGACGTTGGTCGGGGAGGTCCGCGACCCGGCCCACCGGGGGTACGCGAGGAGCGCGTAGCGGAGTCGGGCCCTGCGGGGCTGGATATATCCAGCCCCGCAGGCGATTGAGGCGATCTTTTCACGCTACAGCGGCGGCGGCTCCGGCCGTTCCTGGGGGCCGCGGCCCGACAGGACCTCCCCGTACGCCTGCATCAGGTCCGCCAGCCGCAGGGTGGAGAGGTCCTCCCGGGACGGATCACCGGCGAAGCCGGACAGCCGCAGGTCCCGGTACGCGCAGCTCTTCTCGTACAGCGTGCGCAGGAACCGCCCGTTGCCCAGCTCGTCGATCCACCCCTGCTCCACCACGTGCCCGCTGATGCTCCGCAGCTCCTCCATCGCCTCCTCGTCCCACCGGTCCCCGTTCGCGTCGGCCAGCACCCCGCCGATCGAGGTGAGTTCCAGCGGCCGGTAGCTGGGGAAGTCCACCCGGGTGGTGAACCGCGAGGACAGCCCCGGATTGGTGGCGAGCAGCCGGTCCATGCCCGCCGGGTAGCCCGCGAGGATCACGACCAGGTGGTCCCGGTTGTCCTCCGCCCGCTTCAGCAGCACCTGCAGGGCCTCGTCGCCGTACGCGTCGCCCTTGCTGTAGCCGGAGTTGGAGAGGCTGTACGCCTCGTCCACGAACAGCACCCCGCCGATCGCCGAGTCGATCAGCTCGTTCGCCTTCACGGCGGTCTGCCCGAGGAACTCGCCGACCAGGTCCGCGCGCCCGGCCTCGACGAGGTGGTCGCCGCCGAGCAGGCCCAGCGCGTAGAAGACCCGGCCCAGGATCCGCGCCACCGTGGTCTTGCCGGTGCCCGAAGGCCCGGAGAAGACGAAGTGCCGTTTCGGCGGCTGCACCGGCAGCCCCTGACCCGTCCGCAGCCTGGCCATGTGCAGCTGCGCGGAGAGCGCCTTCACCTGCCGTTTGACCGGCTCCAGCCCCACCATCCGCTCCAGCTCCGCGAGCGCCTCGGCCAGCGCCGCCGGATCCGCCGGCCCGGCCGGCAGTCCCACGGGTCCCGGCTGCGCGGGCAGCGAGGCCTTGTGCCGTACCCCGGCCGGCAGCCCCGCGCCGGGCCCCGGTGCGCCCGGGCCGTGCCGCGGCTCCGGCGGGTCGGCCGCGGCGAGGGGGTCCGCGTCCGGCAGCCCGTCGGCGGCGATCCCCTGGACCGGACCGCCGCCGCCCAGCGCCACCGCCGCGAAGTCCCCGCCCGACGGGGCCGGTCCGTGCCCGCCGACGGCTTCGTAGCCGGCGCCGCTCGCGTACCCGGCCAGCCCGTCGGCGTCCTCGCTGTCCTCGATGGCCGTCAGCCGGGCCGCGGTGTCCATGAACGCCGGGTCCACCCGGTGCACCGCCCGGTACAGCGGCAGGGCCGCGGCGCTGCGCCCGGTCCCCTCGTGCGCCCGCGCGAGCCAGTACCGCAGCTCCTTGCGCTGGGGCTGCTCGCTGCGGCAGCGCATCAGCGAGGCCGACAGCAGCGGCTCGGCCTGCCCGTACATCTCCAGCCGGACCCGGGCCATCCCGCCGAACAGGCCGGCCTCGATGCCCAGGAGCGGATCGTCGACCAGCGATTCGGTGGAGCGGACCAACTGCTCCCAGTCCTTGACCAGGTAGGCCCGGCAGGCGTGCAGGAAGCGCACCTGGGGGTCGGTGTCCACGGGTGGCAGGGCCGCCAGCGCCTGGTCCAGCTCGGGGACGTGACGTCCGTCGAGCCAGTGCGAGGCGTGCGCCAGCAGCAGGTCCCGCCGGGTCTCCAGAACCGGCTGCACCCACCAGCCCAGCCAGTACCAGGAGTTCAGCGTCCGCCGGTGGCGGGCCCGCTGCTCCCCGAAACGGTCCCGGTGGGCGTACATGCGCAATAACGCGTTCGTGGTGTCGACGCGGAGCGCGTGCAGCCCGAGCCAGGCATCGGCCATGGCGGGATCGAGTCGTACGGCCGCCCGGAACTCCTCCTCGGCCTGCGGGTAGGCGCCCATCGTGCAGGCGTCCACTCCCCGCAGCCAGGCGAGTTCGGCCGGGGCGTGCGCGCTGCTGCCGTGCGCGGCGAAGTCCATCACATCCCCCACAAGCGTGCCCCCGTGGTGCCCAGCAACCCCCGCGACGCATACGCGAGTTGTCCCTGAGCCGATGAAATCAGGGGTGCATCGTACCTGCGGTTACGCACCTTACGTAGGGTGCGTCGAAGACCTGCCGGGTGCGCATCCGAGCCGTCCGGGGTGACTCAGGGTGAGAATTCGGCCGCGATGTGCCCCGTGCGACGACGCGACGAAGGAGTGCCGGGCGGGATTCCGAGGGGGATCGGTACGACACGAAGCCCCCGATCACGGGGGAACAATCGGGGGCTTCGCGTCCGCGGCGGCCGGTGAGAGCCGCTTCTACAGAACGTAGGGCCGTCCCGGCCCCGGGTCAAGCGGCCGGGAGGCACCCGCGGAGAGACCCGTTCCCCCGCCCTTCAGGCCTGGGGGACCCCGTCACCCTCAGTCATGAAGGCGCCGGTTTCCGCCGCCCCGGCAGCCCCGGAAGTCCACTCGTATCCCGTACCGCTCTGCCGCACCAGGGTGTCCGCGAAGGGGCGCGAAGGGTCATCCGAGAAGTGCGCGAGCTCCGCGCGCTCCCATCCGTCCCAGAAGTCGGACAGTTCGCGCCCGTCCCGGTCGCGCCCGCGCCCCCAGGACTTCGCACGCGGGGTCTCCATCCACAGCAGCCGCGCCAGGTGCGGGCGCAGGGCGCGCCGTCCGGCACCGACCCCCTCGACCAGCAGCACCGGACCGGGCTCCAGGACCCGCTCCGGACCGAACCGCCGCTCGACCCAGTCGTACGGAGCCCAGTGCGCGGCCCGCCCCGCGGCGAGCGGCTCCAGCACCTGCGCGCGCAGCCGCCCCACCCAGCCGAACAGCTCCTCGTGGGTGGCCACATCGTCCAGCCGCAGCACGGGAACCCCGCCCAGCGCCTCGGCGAGCACCCCGGCGAAGGTGGTCTTCCCCGAACCGGCGTGCCCGTCGATCCCGACGAGGCGGACGGGTCCCAGGGAGGGCGGCAGCGCGGCGATCTCGCGCGCGAGGGCCTGAAGCGACGACTGATGTTCCACGCCCCCACCGTATGACCTCCGCCCCCGAAGGAGGGACGGCCCCGCAGGGCCGCCCCCCCGGGACGGGGGAGAGGGGGCCGGGTCCTGTCACCCCGACACGGCGGCCCGGCTTCACGGTCCCGTGGGCGGGAACTGGAAGGGTGGGCGGGAGCCGACCCGCCGCACCGACCCCTGGGGGCCACGCCGATGACCGCACCCACACCCCGCCGCGCCCTGCTGGCCGTGGTCCTCGCGGCCGCCACCGCGGCCACCGTCCCCGGCGGCCGAGCCTCCGCGGCGGAGCCGAAGCCCGCCCCCGGGGGGCCGGGGCAGGACACCCCGGGCACTCCGGCCGCCCAGGCCCCGGCCCCGGAAGGGGTCGCCGCCGGAGCCGCCCGCAAGACGGTGGACAACCGCTTCTGGTACTCGTACGCCCACTGGACCGCCGGCCTCCACCAGGGCACCACCGCCATCGGCGGCGCCCGCCCCGGCCTGGAGATCAAGACCCCGGCGGGCCGCAGGGAGTACGCCGACCCGCACACCGGCAAGAAGAGCACCTGGGAGTACGCCACCTGGACCTCCCCGGTCCACACCTCCACCGTGCCCGCCACCGAGGCCATCGCCTCCTGGAACGCCCGCACCCCGGCCGGCACCTGGATCCAGATCGAGCTGCGCGGCACCTACACCGACGGCGCCGCCACCCCCTGGTACGTGATGGGCCGCTGGGCCGCCGGCGACGGGGACATCCGGCGCACCTCCGTGGACGGACAGACCGACGGCAAGTCCACCGTCTGGACCGACACCCTCGCCGTGGACGCCCCCGCGAGCGGCCTGCGGATCAAGGACTGGCGGCTGCGCCTGACCCTGTACCGCAAGCCCGGCGCGAGCCGCGGCCCCACGGTGTGGCTGGCCGGAGCCATGGCCTCGGACGTCCCGGACCGGTTCTCGGTCCCGGCCACCGCCGCCTCCGGCGGGGCCCACGAGCTGAAGGTGCCGAGGTACTCGCAGGAGACGCACGCCGGCCAGTACCCGGAGTACGACAACGGCGGCGAGGCCTGGTGCAGCCCCACCTCCTCACAGATGATCATCGAGTTCTGGGGCCGCAGGGCCAGCGCCACCTCCTTGGCCTGGGTCAGGAAGGACTACGCGGACCCGCAGGTCTGCCACGCCGCCCGGTCCACCTACGACGCGGCGTACAAGGGCTGCGGAAACTGGCCCTTCAACGCCGCTTACGCCGCCACCTACCGGCAGCTCGCGGGAGTCGTCACCCGCCTCGGCTCCCTGACCGACGTGGAGACCCTGGTCCGGGCCGGCGTCCCGGTCATCACCTCCCAGTCCTTCACGGCCGAGGAGCTCACGGGCGCGGGCTACGGCACGGCCGGCCACCTGATGACCGTCATCGGCTTCACCGCCTCGGGCGACGTGATCGCCAACGACCCGAACTCGGCCGACAACACCGCCGTGCGCCGCGTCTACCGGCGCCGGCAATTCGAGAACAACTGGCTGCGGACCAAGCGGTACAACGCGGCCGGCAAGGTCGTCTCCGGCACCGGAGGCGTCTGCTACCTCTACGGTCCGATCCGGCCGAGCGCAGGTCAGATCGCTGCACTCCGCTCTGTGGGTGTCTTGTAGGGCCAAACGAGAGGCCCCCGGCTCTGGATGCCAGGGGCCTTCGATCATCGCCCACACGGGGACTGGGGGGCGTCTGGGGAGATCTTTTACGCGGTGGTGAACCAGGCTTCCATCGCGGACCTTCCCCGGCCGTCAGCCTCGGGCATCATGTGGGCGTAGATCTTGAGTGTGATCGACGCGTCCTTGTGGCCCAGCCACTTTGAGACTGCCACGATCGGCTCGCGGGCGTCGAGCTGCACCGACGTAAAGGTGTGCCGCAGGGCGTGGAATCCGTGCTCACGGCTCTCCGCGTATTTGATCACCGTTCGGTTTACCTTCGGCCTGCTCTTGATCGGCTGCTTCGTCCTCTTCGGCTCGGGAATCAGGCCGGCGGCTACGAGCGCCGGCTTCCATGCGCGGGTATCCCAGGAGTCGCGCCGGACCGCCCCGCCCATCGCTCCGGTAAAGATCAAATTGAACGTCTGAGGCGCCCGATCCTTGAGCTCCTTCTCGGTCTCGCCCGCTTCCGGATCTCCCCAGGGAAGCGTTACGGACCGCGGCGGGAACTGGGCCGAATGCTCCCGCACTGCCCTGGCGAGGTACGGCGGGATCGGCACGGTCCGCGTCTTCCGGTTCTTCGGAAGCGCGAACACGAGCTTGGAGCCGATCTTCTTGACCTGGCGGCGAACGTGAATGACCCCGGCCTTCGCGTCGACGTCCTCAACGGCCAGCCCGAACACCTCGCCCTGCCGCAGGCCGGCCCCGACACCAATGTCCAGCATGGCCGCGAACCGGTCCGGAAGACCCTTCCGGACGGCCAGCACCGTGTCCTTGTCCCAGGACCGCGGCTTGCTCTCCGGGCGTGCGGGCGGACGCACAGTGGACTGCGACCGGCAGTAGTTCTTGGTGATCCGCTCGTCATCCACGGCTGACTGAAGGATGGACGAGAGGTACCCCCACACCTCGGCGATGGTGCCCGGACCGAGGGTGGTTTTGAGCTTCGCGAGCAACGTCCGCAGCTGGGGAGTCTTCACCGAGTTCAGGGGCAGGGAGCCCAGGTGAGGGATGACGTGGTTCCAGACCCGCCCCTTGACCGTCCGCCGGGTTCCAGGGTCCTCGTAGACCTGACCGGGCCACCACTCATCGACGATGTACTTCTCGAGGAGGATGGCGCCCCGGCGCGGGTCTACGAACTCACCTGCAGCGGACTGGTGCTGCGCCTTGGCCAGCCAAGCATTCGCGCCTTCAGGCCCAGTCAGCCGCTCGAAGCTCCGGTCCCTGACGCCGGGGATACCGGCGACTCGGTACCGCTTACCCTGCCCGTGACGGTCTGTTTGCCGTTTCTCCCCTGTCTTGGGGTCGGGGCGCTTCGTGTACCAGCGGTCCTCGATGTAGCCGGGCAACGGTTCCTCCGTCTCGCGGGTCCTGGGGCGAATCGATAGTGACGATCTCCCCCTTCCAGACCTGGAACCATGCGCCGCCGGCGAAGAACTCCTCCGCCACGGGGTTCAGGGCGGCGATAACGTCTTCCAGCCTGGCGTTCCGGTCGATCCGTATAACGACCGTGCCCCGCTTCTCGCGGAGATCCACGACCTGACCAGGCTCCAAGTCGTCCAGTTCGTAGATGGCGCGCAGCATGTGCCCTCCCCGAGTCAGCACAACTGGGGCTGGTGCGATCAGTTGTGCACGGTGGGTGAAGACTTTACGACTGAGTCGGACCGGCCACAATCAGTTCGGGTCGGATGACCGCAAATAGTCTTTACGGCTCAGTAGGTAGTTGCTAAAGGCGTCCACTTAGTCCTCGCGCTGTGAGCGCTCCGCGGCCTCGATCATCGCGCGCCACTGGCGCAGCTCCGCCTTCGACTTGCCCGCAAGGTGCCCGACGATGATGCGGACCTCTTCGTCGTATCCGGACAGCTCGGTGGCCTCATAGCCGAGCCACTGCTGAGCGGCTGCCTCTTTGACCCGCCGCTCGGAACGACGGATGCCGACGGCGATGGCCTGAAGCTGTGCTGCAGACGGCGGGTTGGCTGGGGGAGTCTTCACCAGCTTGTTGAGGTACTGCTTGGAGATGGTGGCGCGGGTGACCGGGTCGACGCTGCGGTCGGCGATCTGCTGGTACGAGAAGCCTTCGTCCAAGGCGTCCTGGATCAGGCGGGAGAGTGCCCCGTAGGCAGAGGTACCTGACTCTGGAACCGTCGCCGGCACCGTCATCTCGGCGTCCTTTCGATCCGCGTTCACGTGGTCTGTCTCCATTGCTGCCCGATTCAACCAGAGAAGTCGCAGGTCAGGCCGTACAACCATCCCGGATCGCAGACGAATCGTCTACAGACCAAGGGTATCCATACCTGACCTTTGCAGATACTGCACATCCAGCCGTCCTGTTTTGTGGACAACCTGTCCTGTGTGTGGTTAGCTCATCTCAGTCAAAGCAACTCCATCTCACTGGAGATCCATTGAGCCGCCGCTACGCCCTTCGCGACCGCAGCATCCTCAAGTGGGTCATGGAACATCCCGGATCCGGAGTGCCTCTCTCGGTCCGCACCCTCGCTCAGGCGGGCGGGTGCGGCAAGGGGGTCATAGAGGGACTCCTCTCGGGTCGCCAGAAGACCGCATCCATGGACGACGCGCACGCCATCTCGGGGGCCGTCGGAGTGGCCCTGCTGGTCCTTTTTGCACCCTCTCCATCCCCAGAACAGGACGATCCGTCCACGCAAGCGAATCCTCATGGAGGAGAACCCCGTGAAGTACCGCCCTCGTAAGTACGTCGCCCCGCCGGAGGGGAGCCTCTGGTCCGCCGAAGCGGCCCGCTACATCGGCGTAGCCCTGACGACGCTCTACAAGTGGCGCCAGAACGGCTACGGGCCGGAGCCGCACACCGTGGGCCGCAAGCTCGCCTACGAACTGATCGTGCTTGACGCCTGGCTCCACGGCCAGGGCCGCACGGATCGCAAGTCTCTCGCCTCCGCCGCCTGACTGCGGCATGCGGCCACTGACCGCCGGTGACCTGGCAGAAACCGGCAAGTCAGGGCCTCCCGAAGCCCCATCCCTCACTGCACCTGAATGCAGAAGAGAAGAGGACCCCGATGTCCCACATCATCGCCGGTGATCCGGCTCCCACCAACACCGCCGCCGCAATCCGCGCCGACATCCTGGCCGGTCTGCGGATCGCCGAGTCCGGCTCGATCGGCGACGAGACGCCCGAAGACCTGCTCGCCCGGTATGACGCCCTGAAGCGCGCCGAGGTGCTGGCCGAGGCCATCGAGGCTGCCGACGCGGAGTACGAGCCGCAGGACATCACGGCCCCGCGCAGCCCGTACAACGAGGGCGTGTCCGACGCCGTATCGGCCCTGTACCGGCTCGCCCAGGGCGGTACCCGATGACCGCGCCGACGCCTGACATCGCCCGCCTGGACGTCCCGCTGGCCCAGCTGGATGCGGACCTGCAGCAGATGCTCCGCCTGAAGCGTGAGGCCGCCGACCGTCAGCGCGCCGGCGAACTGGCCGAGCAGTGGCACCAGATGTACGACCTCGACGCCGACTCGATCCCCTTCCCGGGCGCCGTCTACGGCTCCTACCTGCAGCTCGGAGGCACCCAGTGACGCTCCTGAAGGCGGCGGCTGGCCCGCTGATGGCCAAGGCCAACAAGCCCGCCCGTACCAAGGTCCGCCGGGCGCTGGTCGCTCTGATGGGTGACCGGGTGTACCGGGTGCGGATCACCCCGGTGATGTGGGACGTCGATGGCGGGCCGCGTATGGCCCGGGTGGCGCTGCTGCTGGATGGCCTGGGGCGTGAACTGCCGACGCCGAAGGGCGGCCACCAGATCGTCGTGGGGGCGCTTCGGCTGGCGTTCCCCGACCAGTGGTTCGACATGGCGTGTGAGTACGACGTCGCTTCGGGTGAGCTGCACCGCTACGACGTGCCGGTCCCATCGTTCCTGCGGGCGTCGTGATGGCACGTACCGAGACCGTGGTGTCGGTCCTGCTGTCTGACCCGCCCGCCGTGCTCGTCGCCCCCGCGCTGCTGCGAGGCCTCGGCCTCATCGCCCGGGACCCGGACTTCGAGGAGTCCGTCCGCCTGAACCTGACCGAGTCCCTTGACGCATGGGACGCGCGGATCGGGAGCCGATCGTGAACTCGCATCCGATGAACGACCGCATCGAGGTCATGGCGATGCCCCCGCAGGAGGCCGTCGCCCGCGAGGCCGAGCAGCGTGACGCTGCCGCCTACGTGGCCCGCCGCGCCCAGGGGGACGCCGACCGTGACCTGCTGATGGACATCCTCGGGCTGGTCGTGACTCGCGCAGGCGGTACCGCTCTGGCCGTCACCGGCCTCCTGCTCCTCGCCCTCGGGCACCGCATCTCTAGGGGGAACCCGTGAGCACTCTCCTCGTCCAGATCGAAGACCAAACCCTGCCGCTCGCGAAGTGCGTCTGGGTCCACTACAGGCCTTGTGGCTGCGCGTGCAGCGTGATGGAAGCCGACTGGGGCGACGACGAGGTCTTCGCGACTGAGGACCAGGCCCATCGGGAGCTGACGCCGCTGAAGCGGGACCGGGACCGGGAGATCAGGAAGGGCTTCACGTTGAAGCTCGTCACGTTCGCCTACTACCGGGAGTCCGTCGACATCACGGCCAACTGCCAGCTCTGCAAGCCGGCGAAGGCGGTGGCCTTCGATGGACGCTGACCCCCGCCTCGCCGAGATCACCGCCCGCGTTCACGCCGCCAGCAAGGGGCCTTGGACCGTTGAGGCGCACCAGCCGACCCTCACTCGCCGGGTCGTTAGCGACGACTTCGTGCTCGACGCCAACCTCGGATACCTGGGCAACGCCAACCAGCCGGACGCGGCCTTCATTGCCGCAGCCCGCGAAGACGTCCCCTGGCTGGTGGCCGAGCTGACCGAGGCCCGCGTCAAGCTGGAGGCCGACGGGAAGGCCATCGACGACCTGCGGGCCGTGCTCGTCGAGCGCGACAAGCAGATCGCCGAGCTCATCGCGGCCGAGCCCACCCTCGACGACGACCAGCCGGGAGCCCCCAGGTGAGCGTCGCCACCGCGATAGCGGCGATAGCCCACCCCACGGGGAAGCGCCGCGCGGTAGACGAGGTGCTGCGGTTGCGGTCCCAGCTGGTGCCGCTGCTGATCCTGATCTGCGACCTGTCCCGCCGACTGGCCGTAGCAGTGGCCGGCTGGGACGCGGCGAACGCGAAGGTCAACCGCCTCTCCGGCATCGAGGAGACCGCGGCCGAGACCACGCGACAGCTGCGCGAACAGACCGCCGAACTCCTTGAGCTCCGCGCTTTCAAGGCCAACGCCACCGCGGTCTCCGACCTCGGCCAGCACCCGGCGGTCACGGAGACGCAGCCCATCCCGGTCCTGCCGCTGCACCTTTCGCCGCTCGCCGGCACCAGCCCGAGCTACATCCCTGGCAGGCCGTGATGGCCGACGAATGGAACGCCTTCGAACGCCTGCGGCACGCGGTCCTGACCGAAGTTCCTTCCTTCATGGGAGACGGCACGTGGTGCCTATCCGAGGCGGCAATGGTCATGAAGGACGCACCTGATCACGTCCGGCAGCTCAGCTTCTGCCAGAAGCAGCTCAACCGGCTGGTGCAGCTGAGGCTCCTCCGCTTTGAGCGCGGCGTGTACGTGCCCGTCAAGCCGGTCCACCGCCCGGCTCTCTGAAACTGCCGGGCCGGCGGATGACACCGGCCCCCGAGCCCGGCCACCAACCACACGCAGGACGCCCCCGCCGAGGTGAATTCGGCAGGGGCGCACCCCAAGCATCCCAGGAGTGCAACTGTGAGTACCAGCCTGACCGCCGACTACCTCCGCCGAATGCTCGCCCAAGTTGCCCCCCACGTGGGCAGCGAAGACACCCTCCCCGCCATCAACGCCGTCCACATCGAGGCGCGCCATGGATGGTTGTACGCCGTCGCTACCGACCGCTTCACGATGGGCATCGCCAGGAAATCCGTCGTCGACGAAGGATCCTGGAAGACCGCGATCCGGGGCAGCGACCTGCCCACAGTCGAAGCCTGGCTGAAGAGGGCAACCGGCTACGTAGTCACCCTCACTCCGGGGACTGCTGGCGATGACCTCGCCCTCACTCTGTCCACCGGCACCAACGTGCTGGCCATCGCCGCCAGCTCCGGAATCGGCGCCCTCCCGGACTGGCGCAAGATCCTCCGCAAGTACCTGGAAGAGGAGCTGCAGCCCGTACCGCTGACGGGCCTGACATCCCGCTACCTGGCCCGATGGAAGGACGCCGACGAGATCCTCCACGTCTGGCAGTCCGCACCCAAGGCTCCCTTCGTTCTCATGGGCGACAACGAGGACTTCGCCGGCCTGCAGATGCCCGTCGACAACGGCCACCTGACCCGCGACAAGCTGATCGACATCTGGCAGAGCAGCCTGCGGCAGATCGCCTTCGTGGAGGGCCTTCCCTACGACCTCGGTTCCGAGTGGACCGATTTCGAAGGCGACCCGTGGAAGTACACCGGCCGTGATCGGGATGGCGAGCCCCTGATGAGGCTCGGCGACATCGACGAGGACTACACGCTCGCCGAAGTGATCGCCGAGTTCGGGCCGATCAGCATCCTGCCTTCCTGACCCACCCCCAACCACAGCCGCGGACGGGCGACCACCGCCCGCCCGCGGCCCGCCACACCCTGAAAGGCCCGCAATGGCCCGCATCCAGTGCATCAACGACAGCTGCCGAGACGAGGGCGGACCCTTCGTCCGCACCCCCGACGGCCCCCTGTGCGAAGACTGCTGGGACGCACAGAACGGCGAGCAGTGACCGCCGCCACGCTCCTCGCCCCGGAGATCCGGGACGGCATGAGCGCCGACGACTACCACGCCGACCGCACCTCGGTCTCCTCGACCGGCCTCCGGAAACTCCTCAACCCGGGTTGCCCTGCCCAGTTCAAGTACGACCTCGACCACCCACAGGCCCCGAAGCGCGAGTTCGACCTCGGACACGCAGCGCACCTACTCGTTCTCGGGGAGGGTCCGGAGCTTGAGGTCATCGACTTCCCCGACTGGAAGAAGACCGCGGCCCGTGAGCTGCGGGACCTGGCCTACGACGAGGGCAAGGTGCCGCTCCTCACCAAGGACCACGAGATGGTCCAAGCGATGGCCGCGGCAATCCGCCAGCACCCCATAGCCGGCGGCCTCTTCGCCCCCGGTACCGGGATCGCCGAGCGGTCGATCTTCTTCACCAATCCGGCGACCGGCGTCCGCTGCAGGGTCCGCCCCGACTGGCTGAAGCTCCTCGGCCCGATGAACCTGTGCGTCGACTACAAGACCTGCGCCGACGCCAGCCCCGACGCGATCTCCCGAGCCATCCGAGACCGCGCCTACCACCAGCAAGACGCCCTCTACACCGACGGCATCGACGCCGCCATGCCAGCCGACGAGGGCACCCGCTTCCTCTTCGTCTTCCAATCCAAGCAGGCGCCGTACCTGATCACCGTGCGGGAGCTCAACCCCCAGGACCGGGACATCGGCCGCGCCCGCAACGACCGGGCCCTCCGCATCTACGCCGACTGCACCACCACCGGCGTGTGGCCCGACTGGACCGGCACGGTCACCGAAATCCCCACCATCTCCATGCCCAGCTGGGACGTCCTGCGTCAGACCGAGGAGTACCTCAAGTGACCGAACTCGCCGTCGCCGAGCCCCGCAACCAGCTCGCGCCCCGCCAGCCCGACGAGCCCAGCGAGCTCATGAAGTGGGTCGAGGACGCCCGCCAGGCCAACCTCGTCGCCCAGTCCCTCGCAGCCACCAACTTCGCCGGCCCGTTCCGCGGCAAGCCCGACGAGATCACCGCCGCGATCCTCGCCGGCCAGGAACTCGGGCTGAAGCCGATGGCCTCCCTCAAGTCCATCGACGTCATCCAAGGGCAGCCCGCTCTCCGAGCCCATGCCATGCGCGCCATCCTCCAGGGCCAGGGCCACGAGATCGAACTCGTCGAGTCCACCGACACCTACTGCAAGATGCGAGGCCGCCGGAAGGGCGCCGAAGCCTGGCAGTACGTCGAGTGGAACATCGCCCGCGCCGAGCGCCTCGGGCTCCTCGGCAAGGACCAGTGGAAGAAGCAGCCCAAGACCATGCTCATCGCCCGAGCCACGGGCGAACTCTGCCGGCTGGTCGCCTCCGACGCCCTCCACGGCCTGCCCTACGCGGCGGAAGAGATCGACGGCTACATCAGCGGCGAAATCGTTCCGGCACGCGCCCCGCTCAGCGTTGCCGCGCTGACCGCGCCGACCCCGGCCCAGCCGGTGGCCAGCACTGAAGCCGCGTACACGGTCAGCCAAGACACAAGCGGCGGCAACGACGGCACCTGGGACGAGGACGTCGTCACGGACTCCGTCGACTGGCCCGAGGCCGCACAGCCCGGCGGTGCCGCGTGAACGACTACCCCGAGAACGCCACCCTCGACCTGACCGCCTACCGCGCCGGCCTCGCCGCCTACAGGCAGCTCGTCTCCACCTACGTCGCAGAGGCCCTGCTCCGCAGCGACGACGACGAACACCGCCGACTCCTGCGCTTCGCCCGCGGCCTCGACGAGGCGGGCCTCAGCATCCGCAGCGAAGTCGACCTCCACCTCGAGACCTTCCACGAGCGCGACGCCGCGAGCGCCTGGAAATCCCCCATCGCCCGCAAGACCGTCGACACCCCCAACCCGTGGGACGACACCCCGCCGTTCTAGCAGCACTCGGGCCTCCCCGCGGCAATCGGGGAGGCCCACCCCCAGAGTCCCACACCGAGGAGCAGTCATGACCGCTGTGCAGCCCGCCCTCGACGGCACCATCCCGACCAGCCGCGCCCGCCAGCGCGCCGACGACTACGACTCCTGGGTCGACGCAGTACGGCCCGCCCTGATCAAGGCCGCCAAGACTGACAAGCCGTTCCTGTTCTGGCACATACTCCGCGACCCCAGCCTCCCGCTCGCCCCGGACCCCGCCCACGACCCCGGCCGGCTGGCCGCCAGCCTCCACCGTGACGGGATAACCCGCTGCGCGGGCTACGGCAAGACCCTCGACAGGTCCTGTGTGCAGCGGTGGCGCGGCAGCCGCGCCCTCCTCGAAGGACGCGTCGCATGAGCCCCTGGGAGACCGTCGGCGCCTGCATCGCCACCGCGGTCGGCCTGTACCTCATCGCCACCTACGGCTGGGACGCCTGGCACAAGCGCCGCCCCGACCGCCGCTTCCAGGCCACCGCCAAGCAGGCCGCCCGCGCACCCCGCGACGAGGACGCCGTCCGCCGCGACCGCGCGAAGGCCAAGGCAGCACGCGACCTCGTCGAACAGCAGGCCTTCGACCTGACCTTCACCCAGATCATCGCCGCCGAGTTCCCCACCATCCCCCACCAGACCCGCCGAACGGAGGAAGACCAGTGACCACCGCGACCGCCCCCCGAGTACGCCAGCCCGGACCGCTCCCCGACCACGGCGACGCACGCCGCTACCGCCGCGGCTGCGTCTGCCGCCCCTGCACTGACGCGGCCACCGCCGAAGCCAAGAAGTGGGAGTACCTCCGCAGCATCGGCCGCAGCTCCTACGTCGCACCCGGCCCGGCCATCGCCCGGATCTGGGCGCTCCGAGCCGCAGGCATGACCGACCGGGAAATCGATGCCGCCGCTGGCCTCAAGTCCGGCCGCCTCAACTTCATCATCCGGACCGGCAAGCCCATCCGGTACTACACGGCGGCCCGGATCCTCGCCGTCCCCGTCCCCGACAACGCGGGTGAACCCACCCGCAACGGCGCCTTCGTGCCCCGCCTGGGAACGGACCGCCGCCTCCAGGCCCTCACCGCCGACGGCTGGCCCGCAAGAGAACTCGAGCAGCTGCTCGGTACCGGCCAGGGATACGTCTCGTACTTCCTGCGAGGCCAGGGCGGCGACATCGTCCGGCTCTTTACCGCCGCCTCCGTCCGCCACCTGTGCCACGACCTCCAGGGGGCCGAACCGCACGGCAACCGAGGAGCCATCACGGCAGCCCGGAAACGCGCCGCCCGCAACGGCTGGGCAGGCACCGCCTACTGGGACGACGACGACTACGACAACCCGGACTTCACGCCGGCCGTAAACGAGCCACCCCGCTATGTGGTCCTCGCCGAGAACGGCCTCGAGCTGGAACGCCTCGGCCACACCAGGCAGCAGGCAGCGGACCGGCTCGGCGTCACCAAGGACGCCCTCCAGCACGCCTACGGCTACCACCGCGCCGCCGCCGCGGCCTAGCCCACCACCCGCACACGACAAAGCCCCGCGGTGAACGCGGGGCTTGAGGAGAGGAGGAGCTATGGAGTCAGGACGACGCAGCAGCCTTGCGCTGAGCAGTGCGCCACGCCTTGACCCGAGCGTGCACGTGCCGGCGGATGTCGTCAGCGCGGGACGTGCCCTCCTCGGTGCACAGCTCGCCGTAGGCGGCCCACATCTCGTCGTCGATGCGGACCATGCGGCCGGGCGTCCCCTTCGTAGTCATATCGCCAGCGTAGCTGACCGTGCACTGACTAGTCACTGCGTCCACCTCTCGCGTGTCTCTCATGTATTGCGGGTGACTATACACCCTGGGGTAGAATCAGAGAGCACCGGAGGCCGCAACACGGCCCCACCGAAGCCTCCATGAGGGCTGCCCGCAGACATCGCCAGCAGATGCGTCGCCGCCCTCCCGAGAGAAGAGACCCGTGAGCACCGAGGCCATGAACTGGGCTATGGATGACGCGCCCATGCCCCGCACCGAGAAGGGCAAGCCGGACACGACGGCACGGCACGTCCTCCAGGTGCTCGCCGAGCACGCACGCTCCGACGGTTCGAACTCCCACCCGTCGGTCCTCCGGGTCCAGTACCGCAGCGGCTACGACCGGACGACGGTGCAGCGTGCGTTCCGCCGTCTCGAGAAGGCTGGACTGATCCGAAAGGACGGATCGGTCGACGGCCGGACTCGCTGGCAGCTGGCCATGGAACTGGTGCGGCCGGCAACGGACTGGAAGGAGCTCGAGCGCGAGGAAGACGAGTTCCGCGCTGCCGCTGCGGAGCGCAAGCGCAGGTCCCGCTCGAAAGATGTCACGGACGCAGAGTCCGTGACCGTCACGGACGGAAAAGGCGTGACTGTCACGCACTCAAAGTCCGTGACAGGCGATGTCACGGACTCTGCGCCTAGCCGTCACGCACTTAACGCCTCGCCGTCACGCACTCAACGCCGCCCTAACCATCAACAACCGTCAGTTCAACCAAAGACATATATCTCTCCTCCCGCCGCCTCGAGCTCAGCCAGCCAGCAGAACCATCACCTCGAGGCCTTCGGCGCCTTCTGGAGCAACTACCCGCTCAAGAAGGCCCGCGAAGAAGCCAAGAAGGCCTGGATCGCCGCCATTGAGCGCGGAGCCGACCCCGCCGTGATGGTGACCGGCGCCCAGGCCTACGCCCGAGAGCGCCGCGACCAGGACCCCCAGTTCACGAAGCACCCCGCCACGTGGCTGAACAAGGGCTGCTACGACGACGAGCCCTCACCTGCCGGCCAGCCCAGCCTCCATGTCGTCCGCGGCGGCCAGAAGCACCAGCCGTTCCAGCCCAACCCGAAAGCCAACTACCACAAGGGATTCGGATCGTGAGAGAGCACCTGGAAGACCCAATCCGCGTCGGAGGCGACCGCGCCCTCAGCCGCGTACAGGCCGTCCTCGCAGCCCGCGGCCTGCCCCCAGTCGAAGGAGGACCTGTGGACAACACGCCGACCGGCGAACCCGGCGACCCGGAGTTCCACCGCCAGCGCCGCGCCGAATGGGCGTTGAAGCGCTGGCAGGCCGCCACCCCGTACCGCTACCAGCAGGCCGTCAGCAGCAACCCCGGCGTCCAGCAGTGGGCCCACCGCGTCGCCACTGACCCGCGCACCGCGGGCTTCCTGCTTCTCACCGGCTCGTTCGGTACCGGCAAAACCCACGAGGCCTACGGGGCACTCCGCCTCATCGCTGATGCCGGGCCCGAGAAGTACGAGTTCATCGCCGTCACCGCCCCCGACATGTACGCCCTGCTCCGGCCCGGCGGCAGTGAGCGCGGCACCGAGTACGAGGTGAAGCGGCTGAAGCGAATCCCGCTGCTCCTGATCGACGACCTCGGCACCGAGAAGATCACCGAGTTCACGGAGGAAGCCACCTATCGGCTGCTGAACGAGCGCTACAACGAGAGCCTCCCGACGATCATCACCAGCAACCTTGAGGCGGACTCCCGGGATGACAAGGGCGTGCGGCAGGGACCTGACCTCACCACCACCCTCGGCGCACGGATCACCGACCGGCTCCGGCAGATGACCACCGTCATCGGCATGGACGGCCCGAGCCGACGAGGTGCCGCATGACCGACAGGACCCGTTCCGCGCCGATGCCCGCCGGCCTCCGCCGTGTCGCCCGGCACCCCGCCTACGACATCCGCTGCCCCCACTGCGGCGCCGCCGAGAAAGCCCGCTGCACCACCATCTCCGGCCGCCACACCAAGACCGCCCCCTGCCCCGCCAGGTTGGCCGCCCACGCCATAGCCACCGCCGTCTGCACCACCTGCCAGGTGACACCCGGCACCCCCTGCCACGACGACGGCGTGCTGCGACCCGACAGCAGCCCCGTCCACACCGCCCGGTACACCGAAGCCAACGGAGACGCAGCATGAAGCCGTACTACGCCGACGAGCAGGTCCAGCTGTTCCACGGCGACATGCGGGAGGTTCTCCCCGCCCTCGGGCTGCAGGCCGACCTCGTCTGCACCGATCCTCCCTACGGTGAGACGTCTCTCGCCTGGGACCGGTGGCCCGCGGCCTGGCCCGCCATTGCCGCCACGGTCGCGTCGTCGATGTGGTGCTTCGGGTCGATGCGGATGTTCCTCGACCAGCGCGGCGACTTCGACGGCTGGAAGCTCAGCCAGGACGTCGTCTGGGAGAAGCACAACGGGAGCAGCCGCGCCGCCGACAGGTTCCGCCGCGTCCACGAGATCGCCACCCACTGGTACCGCGGCAAGTGGTCCGACATCCACCACGAAGCCCAGCGCGCCACAACCGGCGTAGACCCCCGTAGCCGGGTCGGAGCAAGCCCCGACGTCCGCTCGCCCCACCTCGGCCAGTACCGGTCACACACCAGCTGGACCGACGACGGAACCCGGCTCTTGAAGTCGGTCCTCAAGGCCCGGTCCATGCACCACGGGGCCGTCCATCCGACGGAGAAGCCGATCGTTGGCCTCCTTGACCCGCTGATCCGCTACGCCTGCCCGCCAGGCGGCCTCGTCGTCGACCCGTTCGCCGGCTCCGGCAGCACCCTCGATGCGGCCCGCCAGTCGGGCCGCCGCGCGATAGGCATCGAAGCGAATGAGGCGTACTGCGAGGCGGCGGCCCGTCGGCTGTCGAACCTGACGCTGGAGGCGATGTGACCGCCCTCGAGCTCGAACGCCTCCTCGCCGAGGAGTGGCCCGACGGCAGCTTCGGCGGCCCCCGACCCGCCACCCGCCGGTACATCCCCCGCACCAGCCCCGTCTCCGCCGCCCGACACCGCGCCGACCTCGAGACCGCCATCAACCGCACACGACGCCCCCGAAAGGCCACCTGATGCTCGACACCGAATACGCCCCAGCCGACCCCCGGCCCGACATCACCTGCCACCACTGCCAGGGCCGCGCCGAGTGGATCGACTGCCCGACCGGCGGCTGGTGGGCCCACCACACACACCCCGCCGACGGACACGACGCCACACCCGCCGCCTGACCTGCCCGCCCAGACAACTCGCGCCCGAAACCACCGGAGGACCACATGACCGATCAGCCGCACGACCCGTACATCACCGCCGTCATCGACGCGCTCACCGCTGCCGGCCTCGAACCGACCGGATGGTGGCAGTCCGACCTTGACGGCAACCCCTACGGCGAAGGCGAGATGCTCAACGCCCTCCTCACCTGGGACGGAGGCCACCCCGCCGCATCCGGCCGTATCGCCGACCGCGGCATGATCCTCCTCTGGGAGCACCCCGCCGAGGCGTGGCAGTTCGCCCGCCGGCGTAGCGGTGGCGGCAACGAAGAGCCGCAGTCTGTGCCCGCACTGCCCCTCTGGGCGAGCCCGACCGGCGTCGTCGAGATCGTCAGGCAGCTGCTCTCGGAAGGCCCCGTCCCGACCGACGCGCACCTCCGCTGGAGCCGGCACGCCGAAATGCAGGCGGCCGTGACCGCCTGGGAGGACAGCCAGTGAACCGGGCCACCGGCGTCGGAGCCATGAACAGGGCCTGCGACCAGTGGATCAGGAACGCCACCCAGGGAGAACGCCAGCTGTACGTCCGCACCGGTGCCTACGGCGACTCAGGGCTGACGGACATGCGGTCCCAGGCGCAACGCCGAGCTGATGTCCTGCGGGTCATCGGCCGGCAGCGATCGGCCCGCCCCACCCCGTGACATGGCTGGCCAGCCGCGAGAAGGGCGGCTGGCCAGCTGGACCGATCCTCTCGCACCGCAAGGAGACCGTGATGGCCCTCACCCCCGCTGAAGAGCACGCTGATCTGGTCGAGCGCTTCATCGAACTGCAGAAGCAGATGGCGGCGCCGCTCCCGACCGCCGAGGAACTGGCCGCGTGGGCCGCTGAAGACCGGGCGATGGTGCCCAAGGTGAGGGCGATCCGGCCCGGCGTCCCAGCCCATCACGTCTTCGCCGTGCTCCAAGCCCTGCACGTCATCAACCGGGCCGCGTCGTGACCGCGCCCGCCCGCCCGGTGCAGCCGTGGCTGTCGCCGAAGGACCTCACGATCGTCTGCCTGGCGGCGAACGGTGACACCGACGAGACCATCAGCCGCGCCATCGGGATCAGCCTGTACGGCATCCACGAGCGCTGGCGGTCCTTCATCCGCCCCAACCTCGGGGCCGTGAACCGGACTCATGCGGTCGCCATCGCGATCACCGCCGGCCTGGTGCCGTCCGAGGTGATTCGCCCACTCGGGCAGCAGCACCCGCCAGAAGCGGCCTGAGGCGTCCGCTGAGCCGCTTTCAGGGTTCCGGCGCCCCTCGCGACGCCGGAGCCCGCCACAGAGCCTCACGCAGACGCACAGCCCCGCCACCCCGAACCGACACAAGGAGACCCGCCCCGCATGAAGATCACCCTCGATCTGCCCGACTTCCCCATCGACCCTGACGACGACGGTGGCCGAGACGAGTACGGCGCCCCCAACGGATTTCCGGACTGCCCGCATTGCCACGCCGAGTACGACGGCCAGATGGCCCACACCGCCGACGGCCGGGTGCACGAACGCTGCCTTACAGGCTGGCTGTCCCGCCGTGATGAGCGGGACGCGTGGAAGACGTTGGCCGCACAGGTGGCCAAGTACCCATCTCGACAGTCCGCTGCGGCCGTGCGAGCCGTGATCCGGGCGCTCCTGGACATGCAGCCGCGAGCCGACCGCGTTCGGCCCCGCCAGCTGACCGAGCTGGAGCACTCGGCCGCCTGGCACGCCATCGAAGGCACCGCCGCCAAGGAAGGCGCCGATCCCGACACCGTCCTCAACGCCGTCCTCGCCGCACTCGACATCGACCCGCCCGAGGTCGACGAGATGGCCGCCAGCCTCCGCCGCGACGGTTTCGGCGACGACGAGATCGCGAAAATCCTGGCCGACCCCACCGACACCGCTGCGCTCTGTGGCCTGTGTGGCGTACCGCAAAGCAGCCACCACCACCCGTGGGCCAGTGCCGCCGACGCCATCGCCAACGCCCCGCAGAACGCCGCCTGACCCCCGCCACGGCCGGCCCGTCACCCCCGCGGGCCGGCCGCCCCGAACCGAACCCCGGAGGAACCCCGTGACCGCCATCCAACCCGGCCAGACGTACCGCTCAACCAGCAACCGGCATCACCCCGTCGACGGGCCGACCCGCGTCAAGGTCGTCAGCAAGCCGTACCCCGGTGCGCTCGGCTACGGGCAGGTCGACATCGTCACCCTCACCAAGTCTGGCCGTGAAGTGCGCCACCGTCGCATCGAGGCCAGCCAGCTCCACGCCACGGCGACCACCCGCGACGGGCAGCCCCGCCGCACCGGATACGTGCTGGAGGCCGGGCAGTGACCGCCGTGCCGCTCGACACCGAGGTCGAAGTGCGCGCCTTCGTGGAGATGTGCCTGCGTACCCGCACCGTCGGCAAGCTGGCGAAGGTCATGCCGGACTGGCTACGCGGTCCCGTCGAAAGCCATGCCCCCGACCTGGCCGAGCTGCGGCTGACTGCCGAACGAGCCGAAGCCGAGGCGGCCAATGCCCGCCGCGCTTACACGAAATCGCTCGGGGCTTGGATCAACAGCGAGCCCAAGCCGTGACCGGCCAGCTCGAGCTGTGGCCCGGCTGGGACGTCGAACCGTGCGACACCGCCGAACCGCCGCCCACCAACCGAGGCCGGCAAGGCAACCCCTACGCCAACGTCGCCGACGAGCCGCGTGCCTACCGGACCACCAAGACCGTGAAGATCAAAGGAGACCTGCTGTGACCGACCAGCCGCGCCGCTTCTACCTCCTCCGCCACCAAGACATCTCCGGCGTCTCCGGAACCGGCATCGTCGCCAACGGCGTGCTCTGGCCCGACGGGACCGCGTCGCTGCGCTGGACGGGCGAACGGCCGTCGACCGTCCACTGGGACCGGATCGCCGACGCCGAAGCCGTACACGGGCATGGGGGCGCCACCGAGATCAAGTGGACGGACTTCGATCTCCCCGTCGCGGACTACGCCTCCGCTTGGACCGAGCTCACCGGCTACGTGCAGGAGGCCGTGGACGACGGCGGCACGATCGCCCCGGCCGACCTGCTCGCGTACATGAGCGAGCTGCGGGGCAAGGCCCTCGCCCCGGCCCGCGAATGGATGCGCCGGATGACCGGTGAGGACCCCACCCCGTGACCCCCGACCAGCTCCGTGCCGCGATAGCCGCCGACTGCCCGCACCGGCTCCCCGACTACGACGGCCACCTCGCCGGCCGCCAACCCACCACTGCGTTCCTGCGGCTGTGGCGGATCGAGCACGCCATCAGCAGCCGGCCCCGCCTCGAGGCCCGCATCGACCGCCTGTACCGCCGGGCCCAGAAGACCCGCTCCGTCTGGCGCTCCCAACGACTCATCGCCAAGGCCAGCCGCATCCGCCACCAGATCACGAGGGGACTCAAGTGACCGACCAGCCCACTCTCCGCGACCGGGCCATCGACGCCGCCAAGCAGACCATCAACGCCCTCGGGATGTGGCTGCCACCCGCCGGACGGGAAGCCGTCGTCGACGCGGTCGCCGCCGTGCACGAGGCCGAGCTTCACACCGCCCGCCAGCGCGCGGTCACCTTCCAGCACCGCCTCGACGACGCCCGCATCTGGGCCCGCACAAACCTGCCCGCAGATCAGCAGTACGACCTTCTCGCCATCCTCGGCGGGCGCGAAGGACGGACCACACCAGCGATCCCCGCCACCCTCGAACCGCCGAAGGAGACCCCCGATGCCTGACGCGTTCCCCAACGTCCAAGGCCACTGCCCCGCCTGCCGAGGCGAGTCCCTGTTCCTCGGCTCCGGCGGCTACATCACCTGCGCCCGCCTCGAATGCCCCAACCCCGAAGCCGCCACCGAGATCCTTGAGCAGAAGGAGCAGCCCGATGCCTGACCTGCACGGCTGGATCAGCCAGCAGATCGACCACGCGGAGGCTCGAGCCCGTGCAGCGTCCGCGTGGGGCAGCAACTGGTACCACGACGACTTCGTCCACGAGATCAGGGACGAAGGCAACGGCAACACCATCGCCCACGTCTACCAGCCCGAATACGCGGCGCACATCGTTGGTCAGGATCCGGCTGCCGCCCTCCGTCGGTGCGCCGCCGACCGGAAGCTCCTGGAGATCCACGCCTACGCCGGCGGTACCTACGAGCCCTACGCCTGTACCGGCTGCGGCGGCGATGACATGGGAGCGCTCGTCGACCACGCCAACGACTGTGAGACGTTGCTCGCGCTCGCCGCCGGCTACGGGATCACCGCCGACGAACTGGCCGCCCTGGAGCGGCCGGAGCCGCCGCGGCGCGAGACGTCCGGCAAGTCGTTCAGCAAGCTCCTCGCGGAAGGCTTCGACCGGTTCGCCGCCGAGCAGCTGGAGGAGCGGTACCTCGGCGACATCACGGCGCACAAGTGGCAGGGGCTCATGCCCATAGCCACCTCGCTGCTCCAGCCCACGCCCCTCGAGCGGGCCCTCGACATCCTCGGCCCGCACCTGCGGGACCAGCCGCTCTACCGCGAGGAGCCCCAGTCGTGAGCTACGACATCAGCCTCTACCTCAACGTCGACAGCGGAGGAGCCGAGCCCCTCGAAGTCTGCGTCGCCGAGGTCGGCAACTACACGTCGAACGTGGCCCGCATGTGGGGTCAGGCCCTCGGGCACAGCCTCGGCGAGCTGAAGGACAAGAACGCCGGCGACAGCCTCCCTGCGTTGACTGCGGCCGTCGACAAGCTGCAAGCCGACCCCGACCACTACCGCACGCTCGAGCCGTCCAACGGGTGGGGCGACTACGAAGGCGCCGTCGCCTACCTCACCGCGCTACGAGACGCGTGCGCCGCACACCCCAAGGCCAGCATCCACATCTGGCACTGACCCACCGCGCCGCCCAGCAGCCCGGCATGATGCCCCCACCACAACCCTGGGGGCTCCATGCGTACCCGCACCACCACCGTCATCCTCGCCACCACCGCCGCCCTGCTCGCCGGCTGCGGCGGACCCAGCTACGACGAAGCTGCCGAGCAGTGCATGGCAGCCGTCAAAGCACTGCCCGCTGGCGCGCAGCGCGACGACAAGCCGAAGGCCTGCGAGCGGATGACCGAGAAGGACTACAGCATGATCTTCATGAGCAAGATCTTCGACGACAAAGGCTGGACCGACGAGAACGGCAAGCCCGACCTCAACCGCATCCTGCAACCCACACCCAACCCATGACACAGCGAAGCCCCCGACCTCGAGAGAGGCGGGGGCTCCTGCGCGTACAGGTCAGCCGGCCAGGGCGCCGTCGAGGTACTCCTGCACCGGCTCGAACAGGCCGTAGGGCACGCGCTCGGCGATCTCCCCATGGGACACCCACTCCACCTCAGCAATCTCCTCGGCGTCCCCGATGATGGCCACTCCCTCGAGCAGCGAGCACGCCGTGTACGACATCAGCCGGCCGGTCTTCGGGTGCACCCGCTCGCCGAGCAGCTTGACGGCTTCGACGGTCAGGCCCGTCTCCTCGAGCGTCTCCCGCACCGCGGCCTGCTCGGGGGTCTCGCCGGTCTCGATGCCGCCGGCAGGGAACTGCCACATCAGCTCACCCTCGCTGATCCTGCGGCGGATCATGAGCACACGGCCACCGTCCACGATGATCGCGGCGGAGATGCCCTGCTCAGTCGTCTCGGTCATGCGTGCGCCTCCAGTGCGGTGAGGATCGGCGGGTAGATGCGGTCGGTCGGGATGAAGCGGGTCAGCGCGGAGATCGGTACCCACTTGGCCGCCGAGTTCTCCACCGGATCCAGGTTGGCGGGCTCGCCGTCGAGGTGCTCCGCCAGGTGGTATTCACACTGGGCCCCGGTCACAGGGTGGAGCCGACTGCCGAGGTGCTGCCGTACCGCGCAGTGAACACCGGTCTCGCCGAGCGTCTCCTGTACGGCCACTGTCTCCGGCACCGCGCCCGGCTTCACGATCCCAGCTGGAAACTGCCAGGCCGCCGCGCCACCATCGCGCCGGCAGACGAGCAGCACCTCGCCGCGGCGCTGAACGACAGCGATGGCGACGCGCAGAGCCTGCGCCGCGGTGTCGGCGGGCGGCTGGGCGAGGCGGGCGAAGCGAGTGCGCACAGGAGGCAGGGCCCTCTCGTAGACGGTGTCGAGAGCGGCTTGCATTTCGGCGCGGGGAATGGTGCCCGGCTTCAGGTGCCAGCTGGCCACGGTCTGCGGGTGCACGCCGAGGCGTCCGGCGAACTCGTCCCGCGTCATCCGGTGGGCGGCCTGTAGGTGGCAGGCCAGCGCGCCGGTCCAGGTGGTGACGTCCACAATCGCGCCTCCCGGCGTCGGGGGTCCGGCGATCTATACGGCGACTGATCGTCTCCTGTACGCGGGCTGTACGGGAGCCGCTCGTCGGCCACGCTCACACGTCGTTGACTCGAAGCATGCAGACGAGACGCCTATCTGGCGGCGCGGGAGATCTGCTCGGCCCGGGATCCGGTTACGCCGAGCAGCTTGCCGACGGCCGCCCACGATCGCCCGGTGTACAGGGACTTGGCGACCTCAGCCTTGACCGACTTGACCTCAAGATCGACGCGCACCTTCAGCGCCTCGGCAGCTTTGTACCGCTCGACATCGTCGTGAATATCGTCGAGCGCGCGGATCAGGGCCGTGGTCGCAGTGTCGAGGGCTTCGGTCATGACCTGAGAGTAGGGGCGATTTCCGACCACTTCAAGCAGTTGCTTGACGAGGGTTCGCCGGGGGCCTACTGTCGTACTCAGCGGTTCCAAGCGGCGCTTGGAATGGTCGCTCACTCCTACCGGGCTTGCCCGCGAGCGTCCAGCCGTACAACTAAAAACGGGCTGGCCGGCGACTCCTACATCGCAGACCAGCCCTACCACCAGGATCTTTGAGAGGACCCCTGATGGCACAGCAGAAGCTTACCGTCGTGATCCCCGCGACCCGCACCGAGCGTCTCGCCTCCCTGGAGCACAAGTACCAGCTCGGCCAGCTGCTCGACCTGACCCTGCCGAACCTGCTGCAGGCCGCCGCGGACCTCGCGGCCGACACCACGCTCCCCGCGGCCACGCTGGTCGACGACCGGATCGCCCGCATGTTCATCCGCCGAGCCAGCAGTAACGCCGCCGCCCAGCAGCGGGAGGCCGCCCGCAGGGCCGAGGCCCGTCGCGACTCGCTGCTCTTCGCGGCCCAGTCCCCGGCCCGACACGAGCTCCTCAACAAGGCCGAGCAGAAGCTGGCCACCGCCCGCACCCGCGCTGTCGTTGCCGCCGAGCAGGTCGACTACCTGATCGAGGAGGCGGTCGCCGAGGTCGAGCCGCTGCTGCCCGGGATCGCGATCGGCGACCTGCCCGGTCTGCTCCGCCTCGTTGCCGCCGAGCTGGCCGCGCACGCCGCCTCGTCCCACGTCCGCCGCCCGGCGATGACGTGATGACGGACTTCCGGATCAGCCACGAAGCCACCACCAAGACGGCCCGCGAGGCCTTGGCGGCTTCGCGGGCCATGACCGGCGCCGCCAGCGATAGCGAAATCTGGCGGACCCTCGGAGCCCTCGAGTACACGGTTGAGGCCCTGCTGCGGGTCATCGACGAACTGACTGGGGCGGCGAAGTGATGGCCGCCTCCGCCCAGTCGGGCCACAGCATCATCGACCAGCCGGCCACCGCCCAGACCTGCGGCTCTGACTACAAGGCCGCCCGACAGGACGCCGACGCCCGCAAGACGGACTCGACCAACGCCGTCGCCGCCGTCCGCAGCCACACCGGCCGCGCCCCGCACCGCCGCTAGCACCCTCCCGGCACGACCAACCGAGGAGCACAGCCATGCCCGAAACCGCCACGACCCCCGCCGACACCGACCCGATCATGCAGTTCCTCACAATCGGCGGGGCCGTCGTCGAGCTCCGCGCCCACCGCTTCATGACTCGGTACTCGTGGAAGGGCCGCCCCTACGTCGGCGACACCCAGTACGAGACGGACGGCTTCCGCTGGTCCTGCCTGGGATGCGACAAGCAGGGCGGCCCCAACATCTTCGAACACGACTACCTGTCGACCGAGCGCGACGAGGCCCGTAACGACGCCAACGACCATGCCGAGACGTGCCGGGCCATGCCCCGACCCACCGCCTGAACCCCATCCCGCCTGACCACCGGAAGGACCACCGTCATGAACGCCACCGCCCCCAGCCTTGAGCAGCCCGACGAGATCGAAACCGCATGGGCCCAGCACGAGGACCGCCAGCGCATCATCGACGCCTACGACCGGGCCACCACCAAGGCCGCGCGTACCGCCGCCCGATGGGCCGCCATCGAGTACGACATGGCCAACCCCGGGACCAGCCGTCTCGTCGACGAGCTCGACGGCGACACCGCCCAGGCCGCCTGATGGGTTCCGTGTGGCGGGACGCTCGCAGCATCGCCGACCTCGGCCAGAACATGGCCGGCTGGCTGGAGGGAACCGTCCCCTCCTGGCCCGGATACGGGGCCGACTTCGGCTACGAGGAGGATGTCGACGTCCGGCACCTCATCCCCGTCCTGGCCGCCGCGAACCGGGCCGGTTTCGTCACCACCTGCTCCCAGCCGGCGACCGACAACGGCCGCGGATCCCGGCAGCGCGCTTTTGTCGAGGGCATCGTCCACGACCGCAGTCCTCTCCTCAGCAGGCTCCTCGGCCTGGAGCGGCAGGGCTTCACCGTCATCCGAGGCTCCCGTACCCCGCACGTGGTGCTCACTGAGCAGGACGGCCAGCCGTTCACGACCCTCGGCTACCGGCTTCCGCGCGACTGGAAGGCCCGCGAGTGGCAGGGCGTCGGACGCCACGCACTCCGCGAACTCCGCCAACACGGCACCACGCTGAACATCGTCGACATGACCTGGGGCCGCGACGACCGCCTGTGGCCCGCCCTCGCCAACGCGATCCGCTAGGAGACCTGATGTCCAAGCTCGGCAAGAAGGCCCACAACGCCGCCAACCAGGCCTCCGGGGCGATCGTCAAGGCTGGCGCCCGGCACGGTCGGGTCGGGATGGCCGTCGCCAACGCCGTGTCCTACACCCTGCTCGGCCGGTACGTGCAGCTGTGCGACGACGGCCTCGACTGCGCCGACCCGGACCACGAGCACGTCGAGTTCAAGCTCCGCTGACCGGTTGCCCGATCCGCCCGACAGGTGCGGGCGGTGAGGGGAACCGGGACAGCCCCGGCCAGACAAGGAGATCTAAATGGCCCGCTTCAGCCCTCGTACCCAGCACCACGCCGACCAGTCCGCAGCCGCGTCCGAGGACCACAACTACGGCGAGGCGTACCGCCAGTACAAGAAGGTCGTCGCCGAGGACCCCGAGAACGCTACCGCGGCTCTCGCCCGTGCGCACCTCGCTGACCGCGACAACCGCCGCTAGCCAGTAGCCCACGCCAGTCGTCTCGCACGACTGGCCTGGAGATCCGGCCAGCACCACCCCACCCCGTCAGCCAAGGAGCTTTGCCATGCCCCTCTTCCGCCGCCCGGCCAAGTCCGTAGGCGTCCGCCCCACCGAGCAGGAGGTCAAGGACGTGGCCGCCGCCCTCAACGCCGGCGACCAAGGCCCGGCCGACCTGCTCGCCATCAGCTCGGGCAAGTACCGCCAGGAGACCGCCATGCGGATCTTCCGCTACATCGACGTGGAGGGGCCGTGATCACCAGCCTGACGGCCGCGGCCCGACGGGCCCGGATCTTCGCCTTCTTCGTGACCCTCGCCTGGATCTTCGGCATGACGCCGACGGCCGGCAGCCGGATCCTCCTCGCCGTTCTCGCCGCGGCAGCCATCGCCGCCGACGTGTACCTCGACGAACACAAGGCCCGAGCGCCCCGCCCCCGCTTCGACACCGCCGCCTAACCCCACCACCACGAAGGGACCACGACCGTGAGCGCCGACTACCGCTCCTGGGACGACCGCGAGGCAGACCGCCGCCGGCGGGACGCCCTGGACGCGCCGAAGATCGCCGCCGCGCTCGCCAAGGCCGAGGAGATCGAGCGAGCCGCCCGGCGGGCCCGCGATGCCGACGACGCCGAGAGCGCGGAGCAGAAGGCGGCCAAGGCCAAGACCGACGCGGACACCCTCGCCTCTGAGCAGGCCGAGCACCGCCGCCAGATCGAGGCCAAGAAGCTCGATCGCCACGCGGCCGACGGCGTCAAGAAGTTCGCCGCCCTCTGCTTCCTCGTCGCCGTCCCGCTCCAGCTTCGCGCCTTCTGGGACCCCGATCGGCCGTGGAACGCAGCGGTCCCGATCATGCTTGAGGTGGCGGCCTGGGCGGTCATGCGCCTGGCTCACGCTGCGATCGTGAACCGTCGGGTGGCGTGGCCCTTCCTCGCCCTGACGTTCCTCTTTGCCTCCATCGCCGCCGGGATCAACATCGCTGACGGCTTCCTCCACCCCGACATCGGCGCCATCTTCGGCCTCGCAGGAGGCTTCGCTTCGCTGGCCGGCCCGGGACTATGGGCAGTCCACCAGTTCGGGGCCCGGGCCAAGGAGACCAACGCGACGCGGGCCGAGCGGAAGCTGGCCGAGTCGCAGGCGAAGCAGGCTGAGGCTGAGCTGGAAGCCATCAAGGTGAAGGCCGCAGCGGACCTCGAGGCCAAGAAGTTGGAGGCCGAGACCCGCCAGAAGGTTGAGGCTGACAAGCGGGCGGCCCACGAAGCGAAGGTCTCCGCGGACAAGGCCGCAGCCGACGCGGAGCTGGCCATCCAGGACCAGAACCGACAGAGCCTGTTCCCCGAGGCCTGGGAGAAGTACGAGCAGATTCTCGCCGCGGCGCCCCTCGGATCCGTCAGTCGGGATCACGCATGGGACGAAGCGCGTCGCGCCGTCGCCCATCCCGCGGTGTGGGCCCGATACGAAATCCTCGCCCTCAACGCCCCCGCCAACACCAAGCAGTCCGATCTATGGGCCGAGGCATGGGCGATCGAACATGGCCTGCCGCAGGGCCGGACCATCGAGTTCCTTGCCGCCAAGTTGGCTTCTCGCGAGTACGTCGACCAGACCCTTGCCGAGCACCTTGGGGCCGCCCAGCACCTTGCGGTTGAGGAACTCCTCGCAGACATCTTCGGGCCCGGCGGTGAGGGTGGCGCTAGCCCTGCGAAGGGGCGCCCCAGGAAGCCGTCCAGCGGCCCGGCTCAGGGCCTCGGAGGCCTTGGGAGCATTGGCGAGGAGCCCGATTCAAACGGGCGCTATAAGGACGTCACGGAGCCCCTCGATGAGGCGGACGTCGAGGCCGCTCGCAGGCTGCGCGATGCCGCACCAGACCAGTTCTCCACCCCAGCCGTCCAGAAGCTCCTGGGCCGCTCCAGCCGCTACGCCAAGCGGATCCGTGACGCCGTCAACAACGTGAAGGAGGAGCAGTGAGCACCGCCGCCGTACACCCGCACCTGGCCGTCGTACCCGACCAGCCGGCCGCCCCGCTCGAGGGCGCCATCGAGAAGACCGCGGCTGCGGTGAAGGCGCCCGTGTGGGCCCGCGCCGCCGAGCACGTGAAGGAGAACCACGGCTACGCGCCGCTCGTCGGCCGCGGCTACGCCCGGCTCGCGCAGCGCTGGCTCGACGACCACCGCGACGACTACGACCACATGATCGGCACCGCACGGCGGGCCCTCATCGCCACCGAAGACGTCGGCGAGCAGCAGGCCCTCAAGGCGGTAGTTGCCGGACTTCGCGCCGACTCCCGCCGCCACCGGATCATCCACTCGACCAAGACCGGCATGTGGGCAACAACCGCAGCCACCGCGGCCACCGCCAGCACCCTGTCCGGCGGGCTGTGGGGCATCGCCCTCACCGCTCTCGGCACCTACCTCTACGGCATCCGTCACGGCATCGGCGACGAGACCATCATCCCCAGCAGTACGGCCGCCCTCACGCTGGCCCCCGGCAACGACGCACCCACCCCCGACTCCATCGCCCCCCTCGACGAGGAGGAACTCCGAGCCGCCCTGCGCGCGGCCGGCTTCGCCCACCCCATCACCGTCATCAGCTCCACCCCGATGGCCGGCGACGGCACCCGCACCATCACCTTCGACCTCGGCGGCGCCACCACCGTCACCGAACTCCAGAAGAAGACCGAAGCCATCGCCGCCGCCCTAGGCCGCGACGTCACCATGGTCGACATCAGCAAGGTCGCTGGGAAGGCCGGCCGGGCCTCGCTGTGGATGAGCGGCGCCGACCCCTTCGAAGCCACCCGACCGTCCCCGCTCCTGAGCAACCCCGGCCCGATCGACGCCTGGTCCGAGGGCGTGCCGGTCGGCTGGAGCAAGCGCGGCCACGTCGTCTGCCTGCCCATCTACAACTCGCACTTCCTGATCGGAGGAACCACCCGCTCAGGCAAGGGCGTCGGCATGGCCAACCTCATGGCCGGCGCCGCCATGGACGTCCGCATCAACCTGCGACTCGCCGCAGGGAAGGAGAACGGCGAGTTCGACGCCTACGCCCGGTCCGGGGTCGCCGCCACCTACTTCAAGCCCAACCCGAAGCGACTCCTCGCCCTCGTCAACGCCCTGCTCGCCGACATGGACCGCCGCAACCGGATCCTCGGCAAGCTGGGGAAGTCGAAGATGACAGTCCAGACGATCATGGAGCTGGGTGGCATCGAGCTCGTGGTCATCGACGAGCTCGCCACCTTCACAGCATCCGGCAGCCACGAAGACCGCGACGAGCTGACCGAGAAGCTCATGCAGCTCGCCGCCGTCTGCGCCGGCGCCGGAATCATCCTGGTCCTCACCACCCAGCTGCCCCAGGTCGACGTCGTGCCCAGTCGCCTGGCCATGAACTGCCTCACCAAGTGGGCCATGAAGGTCGACTCCGCCACCCAGTCCAACACCATCCTCGGCTCCGGGCTCGCAGGAGCCGGCGGCCCCGACGCCTCCAAGTTCGACCCGCCCCGCCCCGGCCTGGGCTGGATGGCCAACCCCTTCGCCGGGGTCATCGACCTGGCACGCAGCTTCGACCTCGACGAGGACGAGCGCGGTGAGATCACCAAGCTCATGAAGCAGGCCGCCATCATGCGGAAGCTCGCCGGTCGCCTGACTGGCGAGTGGGATGACCCGATCGAGAAGTACCTCCTCAACGCCACCGGCCTTTCGTCGGCGGCCGGCGGCCCGAAGAACGACGGCGTGCCCGGCCGGTCCGTCACACACCTGACCGGCGAGCAGCGCCTGCAGATGGACGCCCTTCGCGGCGCCCTGGCCGCCATGGACCAGCTCAGCCGGTCTGAGGCGCAGACGGACGAGATGGCCGAGATCATCGGCGGCTCCATGACCGGGGACGGCCTCGGCGCCCTGCTCCGGGCCGGCGGCGCCGGCGGCACGGTCAAGGTCTCCGTTCCGCACAAGGAAGGCCGCGTGAACGGCTACCGCCGGGCGGACATCGAGGAAGCGCTGAAGTTCCTCAACGGGGCCTGACCGACCCCGGACAGCACCCAGTTCATCCCGGTATACCCCCTGGCCAGAGGGCGGACGGGCCCCGGACACAACCCGGACCCGTCCGCCCCGTGTCCACCTGCCTGTCCGGGGTTCAAACCGCCGCAAACTAGGGCCAAGTTCGGCCCGCAAACCATCCCATATTCACTGAAGGAGTCGTCATGCCTAAGACCTGGACCACCCGCCGCCGCGGAGACGAGAAGGACCTCAGCCGCTGGCTCAGCAAAGGCAAGACCATCTACATCATCGAGACCCCCAACTACGCCGGAAACTCGGGCCTCTGGAACCACCGCCAGATGTGGAGCGCGCACACCTGCACCAAGCGGCACCCCCTGATCGGCAACTGGTACTTCGACGGGGACCCCACCAAGAGCGTCAGCAGTCTCTTCGGGCAGGGCGGCGGCATCATCTACGACACCCAGCCGCGCGGCATCCCGCACGTCTCCGACCTCGGCCCCCGAGTCGCCGGTCCGCTCCGCGAGGAGATCTACGAGATGAGCCTGAAGGAGATGGAGTACCTGGCCGACGAGGCGAAAGATCGCGCCGACGCCGACCTTAAGGCCGGACGACGCAAGCGGACCTCGTGGTTCTAATGGCCACCCTCGCACCGGCCGCCGCCCCCACCCGGACGGCGACACCCGCCCTCACCCTCGAAGAGCGCCTCACCCTAAGTGGCCTGGCCATGAACGACCGGCTCGGTGGCGCCGGCGTGCAGTACGACGTCCGCACCGCCCACATCGAGATCCCCGACGTCGAGATCAGCCCGCCCATCCTCGTCGCCAACGGGCAGCCGATCGCCCGCCTCCTCGAGCGGGCCGCCCACCGACTCGCCACCGGACGCTGGAGCCGACACACCGCCACCGACAGCACCGGCGCCATCTGCCCGCTGCACGCCATCCACCTCGAAGCCGGCAGTGACCGGGAGGAGGGGGAAGCGCGGACGCTGCTCCTGCAGGCCATCCGCGTCGAGGACCGGAACGTCGTCAGCATCCCGTACTGGAACTCCCGACAGAGCGGATCCGCGGCGCCGATCCGGATGCTGCAGGCCGCCGCACGACTCGCCTGACCTACCGCTCGACCAGGCCCTCGCCACCCGCGGGGGCCTCCGGCATGGGTACGGCGCGCGCGATCCAGCCGGCGCCATGCCGGTCGGTGGGCAGGATCGTCGGTACCGCCCCCAGCAGTTCACAGATCCGGTCCAGCTCGAGGCGGCACGCCTGCTCGGAACCGGCGCGGATCATGTACGAAACGGCGGAGACCCCCATGCAGGCATCATGCCGCGCACAGGGGTCTCAGTGCTGCTGGTTGGGGCGGGTTAGCTCCTGAAGGGGTCGATCAACTCGGCCGCTTCCTGGAATGCCAGGTGCACCGGACCGACCTCGCCGGGGTCGTAGTCGTGCGCACGGATCTGCTCCGCCAGCTCGTGGGCGTAGGCGGCGACCAGCTCTTCGGCCCGCTCGTCGGTCATGTACAGGTGGTTGTGCGTCATCTCCCGCAGCAGGTCATCCCGGGCGGTCACGGCTTCCACTCCTCGCGGTAGTCGGGATGGTCGGCGTAGGGAAGGGCGAGCGCACGGAGGATCGGGCACTCGCTGACGTCTGGGGTGATCGGGTCGTCCATGGAGTCCAGGCCACATCCGGCGCACCGGCGGTCGTCTTCCGGTGACTCACCCTTGCGCAGGCCGAAGGCGGCCATCTTGGGGGACACGACGGCGGGGATGTTGTGCAGGAGGAGGATGCGCCGCTTGGCGTCGACCTCGGCGAGGACGCGCGCCGGATCGTGGCGGACGATGTGTTGCGCGGCGAACAGGCCGTCGTATGACTGATTCCAACGTTGGGCTAGGCGGCGCCGCTTCCCCAAGAGGATGGGGTGCGGATCGCCCACAGTGATGATCCGCCCGTCTTCCTCGTCGTCCCCGTCGCGGAACGTCCAGGACGGAGCGGCCGGGTGGCAGCCGCACAGCGCCGCAGCCTTGCGGGCCGCCTCGTTGTCCTCGTCGAGGCGGGCGCGGAGGAACTGCACCAGGTCGGTGGTCACGACGCCCCCTCAGGCTTGTCGGTGCCCGGCCACTCGGTCGGATCGCCGCCCTGCGCGATCCAGTCCCGGCGGCGCTCGACATCCGTCCGTTCCATCGCCCGCCTCAGCATCGAGTCATCACTGTCCGGGTGGAGCTGAAGGACCCACGAGAGTGCCCGAGCGGCGCCGTCCACGGTGGAGTCCCATCCGTGCTTACGAATGTTGTCGTCGAGGCGCTCCCACAGGTCGGCGATCTCCTGTGCGCTCCTCATGTGGCCTGCCCCTCTCGTTCGGCGCGGGTGCGGGAGTCGCCGTTGATGCGGATGGCGATGGTGCGGGCGCGCTCGTGGTTGACGCCGGCCCAGCGTCCGATCTCGCGGAAGCTCTTGCCGTCGAGGCGTGCGGCGGCGATGTCCTCGTCGAGGTCTGTCTTGGCGCGGTCTACGGTCGCGGCCTTCCGTTGCAGCTGCTTCTCCCAGTCGGTCATGAGCCCATGGTCCCAGGTTCCGCGTCTGATTCCTAGACGCATTTCGTCTAATCCGTAGACATGGCGGCCCGATCCTGCGATGCTTCTCGTGTCTAGAAAATAGACAGCATCGAACGAGGGGACCCCGATGAACGCCAAGGCCCGCACCGCCCGCCAGACCCTCCGCGACCGCACCCGCACCCAGCGCGCCGCCGCCCGCATCAACCGCCGCGGCACCGGCACCCTCGCCACCCACTGCATCGCCGCCGGCCTCGGCCCCCGCGAAGCTCGCACCGTCGCCAGCAGCCTCCGGAAGAACGCCGCCAAGGCGAACGTCACCGGCACCCCCGGCATCAGCTACACCCACGGTCGCGCCCGCACCTGCACCCGCTTCACCCCCGCCGAGGTCGCCCGCATCGCCGTCATCTACCGGCCCCGCAAGCCCGCCTACAAGGCCGTCGCCGCCCGCCTCGCACTCGCCGCCTAGGAGGCATCGTGAACAACCTCGCCCCCGACGCGAACCCAGAGCCCCTCCCGGCCTGGGAACTCACCGGCTGGCAGCTCGCCCAGGAAGACCGCCGCTGGGACCGATTCGAGCAGGACTACCCCGACGACAACGACGACTGAGAGGATGGCCACATGGCCCTCACTGACGACATCGAGTTCTACGGACGCGCCGTCGAGGCTGGAGAGATGACACGCGACGATGCCGTGCGGCTGCTCGTTGAAGCGTCCGCAGGCGGACTCACTGAGTCGGGGGCAAGCCACCTCATCGTCACCTGGGAGACTGCTCGCGCCAGTTACGTGGATGAAGCGCGCCTGACTCTCCAGCGCCTCGCGGACCTCAAGCGGCGGCTCTAGCCACCGATTGGCCCATCCCTGGCCCGCCATTCCCTACCCGGGAGGCGGGCCAATTACCTGCCCTCCATGCCACCATGGCGTCAGGAGGGAGGCCAATCATGGGAAGCGACAGTCTCCGAAACGGCCGCAACCGGTTCACGAAGAGCATCACCGACGCCGAGAAGCGGGCCGCAGCCGCCCGACTCCGCGCCCAAGGCTGGACCTACCCCCGCATCGCCGAAGAGCTCGGCTACTCCGGCAGAGCCGCCGCCTGCAAAGCCGTACAGCAAGTCCTCCGCGAGACAGCCCAGGATGCCGGCGACGAATTCCGGGCGATCAAACGCGAGCAGCTCCGCCTCCTGACCGAAGCGACCTGGGAGATCCTCGAGCGGGAACACATCATGGTCTCCAACGGACGCGTCGTCTCCTTGAACGAGGAACCCCTCAAGGACCCCGGTCCGGCGCTGAATGCGGTCGGCCTCCTGCTGAGGATCAACGAGTCGGAGCGCAAGCTTGAAGGCGCCGACGAGCCGGTGCGCGTATCCGTCGAGGCCCAGCAGATCGGCGCTGAGATAGCGAACATCCTCGACCAGCTGTCCGGTCCCCGCAGTGACAGCACCACCTGACCTCGCCACCCTCCGCGCCCAGGTCGAAGCCCTGGTGAAAGCGGGGGACTCGAAGCAGCTGAAGGTGGTCCGCGACCGCCTCAAGGCCGGATTGGATCGCCGGAACCTCGCCGAGCGCGCGGCCCGCTACCAGGGCGACCCGGTCGGCTGGGTGCGGGAACGCCTGCGGCAGACGGTGTGGTCGAAGCAGCGGGAGATCCTTGCCGCAGTCCGGGACCACCGCCGGGTCGCCGTCCGCTCCGGGCATGGCGTCGGCAAGTCCTGGACTGCGGCCCTCGTCGTCTGCTGGTGGCTGGACACGCACCCGCCTGGCACGGCTTTCGTCGTCTCCACCGCCCCGACGTTTTCCCAAGTCCGGGCGATCCTGTGGCGGTACATCCGTAAGCACCACCGCGCCGGCGAGCTCGCTGGCCGGGTCAACCAGACCGAGTGGCTGATCGACGATGAGCTCGTCGGCTACGGACGCAAGCCCGCCGATCACGACGAGTCCGGCTTCCAGGGCATCCACGCCCGCTACGTCCTCGTCGTCCTCGATGAGGCCTGCGGGATCCCCGAGCAGCTGTGGATCGCCGCCGACGCCCTCGCCACCGGACCCGACTGCCGGATCCTCGCCATCGGCAACCCCGACAACCCGGCCAGCCACTTCCGGAAGGTGTGCACGCCCGGCTCGAGCTGGCACCAGATCAGCATCAGCGCCTTCGACTCCCCGAACCTCACCGGCGAGGAAGTCCCGGAGGAGATGGCACTCTCCCTCGTCGGCGCCGAGTGGGTAGCCGAGAAGGCGGCCGAGTGGGGCGAGGACAACCCCGTCTACAAGTCGAAGGTGCTGGGCGAGTTCACCGCGGACTCGCCCAACCAGGTGGTGCGGGCGAGCGACATCGCGAAGTGCCGGGCCGAACCCAACGCGCCCGTGCCTGCTGATGCCCTGCTACCGGTCGAGCTTGGCGTTGACGTTGGTGGTGGCGGTGACGAGACCGTCATCCGGGAGCGCCGAGGGCGGCGGGCTGGCAGGGAGTGGCGGGCGCATACGGACCGGCCGGAGAAGATCGCCCCTCTGATCTTGCAGGCGATCCGGGAGACCGGCGCCACCGCCGTGAAGATCGACAGCATCGGTGTGGGCTTTGGTGTCATTGGTGAACTCCGGAACGCTGCCAACCGCGGCGAGCACAAGGCCGCCATCATGGGCGTCAACGTCGCCACCGCCGCATCGGACAGCGCCAAGTTCATCAACTTGCGCGCCGAGATGTGGTGGGAGATCGGCCGCGGTCTCTCCGCCGACGCCGGCTGGGACCTCGCCCGCATGGACAACGCCGACACCACCATCGCCCAACTCCTCGAGCCGCGCTGGGACGTCGACCCCAAGGGGCGGATCAGGGTTGAGCCGAAGGACGAAATCATCAAACGGCTTGGTCGGAGCCCCGACAATGCCGACGCACTGCTGCTCGCCTTCTACTCGGCGGGCCGGACTCGGGTGAGGTGGCTGTGAAGCGCATGACGGTCTTGGGGCTCCTGAATAAAGTCCTACCTTCCGCTTTGTCATTGACTGGAACTATGCTTGTGGCAATTGGCATAGGCATGGCCTATGAACCGGCGGGCTGGGTTGCTGCCGGGCTGGGGGCTTGGCTCCTCGAGTGGCGTCACTACGGCGGCCCCGAGGCGTAGCGCTAGGAGGTGGCCATGGGCAGGACAATGCTCGGCGCCATCCGCGACAGCGTGGCGGCCCGCACCAACACGCCTGTCCCCTTCGCCTCCCGCGCCCAGTCCTACGCCCTGGGCGGCTTCGGCCGCCGCGGTACCACGGCGGAGCTGGAAAGCATGGGCTCCGTCAGCACCCTCTTCGCCATCGTCAACCGAACAGCCAAAGCCGAAGCGCAGGTCGACTGGAAGCTGCTGCGCAAGTCCGCATCCGGCAAGGATGAGGACCGAGTCGAGGTCGTCTCGCATGCCGCACTCGACCTGTGGAACCGGCCCAACGCCTTCTACACACAGAGCGTGCTCGTCGAGGCTGGCGCCCAGCACAAGCAGCTGACCGGCGAGCAGTGGTGGATCATCGCCCGCGACGAACGGTCGTCGATACCCCTGGAGCTGTGGCCGGTCCGCCCGGACCGAATGCGGCCGGTGCCGGACCCTGAGAAGTTCATCAGCGGCTACATGTACACGGGCCCCAGCGGTGAGCAGGTGGCCCTGCGCGTCGAGGACGTCATCTTCATCCGGACTCCGCACCCCACGGACCCGTACCGCGGTATCGGGCCCGTGCAGGCGCTGCTCACCGATCTCGATGCGGTGCGGTACTCCGCCGAGTGGAACCGCAACTTCTTCCTCAACTCGGCCGAGCCGGGCGGCATCATCGAAGTCCCCAACGCGCTGTCCGACCCGGACTTCGACCAGCTTCGCGAACGCTGGAATGAACAGCACCGCGGTGTTGCCAACGCCCACCGCGTAGCGATCCTCGAGCACGGGGTGTGGAAGGACCGCAAGTACAGCCAACGCGACATGCAGTTCGTCGAACTGCGGCACGTCGGACAAGAGATCATCCGCGAGGCCTTCGGGTTCCCCAAGCCCATGCTCGGCACCGTCGACGACGTCAACCGCGCCAACGCCGAAGCCGGCGAGGTCATGTTCGCGCGCTGGCTCGTAGTCCCGGACCTTGAGGCCGTCAAGGACGCGCTCAACAACCAGCTCCTGCCGCTCTTCGGCCCGGCTGCACGCGGCCTCGAGTTCGACTTCGAAAGCCCCGTGCCCGAGGACCGCGAGCTGGCAGCCAAGGAGCTGGCCGCCAAGGCCGCGGCAGTGCGCGAACTCGTCGACGCCGGCGTGTACGGGCCCGAAGCCCTCGAGGCCGTCGGCCTTCCGGTGATGGCGTTTGGTCAGCCGGGCGCCGACCAAGACCGTGAGCTGCTCATCAAGCTGGTGACAGGGGCCCCGCTTCTGGCGCCAACGATCCTGCCAATGCTGGGCTTCACCATGCCCGACCCGCCTGCCGCACCCAAGGATCCGGCCGCGCCAGAGGAGCCTGAGGCCCCGGCCAACGCGCTGCCGCTCGGCCCCGAGATGGCCGCGCTCCTCGGCGTCCCCGACGTGCAGGCAGCACAGAAGTGGGTGGCCGTCTCCGAGGACGACGACAACACGTGCGAGCCCTGCCGCGACAACCAGGGCCAGACGTACCGCAACCGGGCCGCCGCCTACCGGGACTACCCGGGCGGGTCCGGCTACATCCACTGCGCCGGCGCCGAGTTCGGCAACGACTGTCGCTGCAAGGTCGTCAAGCGCGGCAAGGCCGACAAGGGGGACGACGAATGAGCAAGGACGGGCGCCGCCCGGGCTCGCTGCGAATCAGCGGGAGCGGCCTGCCGGGTGGGACCGAAGTGCAGCTCGACGGCCAGAACATCGAGCGGGCCCTGGCGGGAGTGACCCTTCGGGTTGCGCTCGACGAGGTACCGACCGCTGTCCTCGACGTGGTCCTGCATGACCTCTCGACCGAGGTCGAGAACCCGCGGCTCGTCGTTCCGGGTGAGACCCACAAGCTCCTCGTTCTGATGGGCTGGACGCCTCCTGAGGGGGATGGTGCATCATGAGTCGTAGCTCGTGGGGAGTTGCGGAGTCCGCTGTGCGCAGGCTGGGGCCTCTCCCGCGCCGTCTGTTCAACATGTCGACCCTGTCGCAGGGCGCCACCCGGGAGCTCCTCGCTGGCGCACTCCGTGGATCGACAGAGGCTGACAACGTTGTCAGGCCTGGGGTGGACCTGAAGGCGTCAATCGCGGAGCGCCGGGACTGGTACCGCATCACCAACCAGGCCGGCGGCCCTGTCGTCGTCGACATCTTCGACGAAATCGGCTTCTGGGGCGTCAACGCCGCCAACTTCCAGCGGGAACTCGCCCAGGTCAACGCCAGCGAGATCACAGTGAACCTCAGCTCTCCCGGCGGGGAGATCTTCGAGGGGATCGCGATCTACAACGCGCTTCGCAGCCACCCGGCGAACATCACCGTCCGGGTCTCCGCCCTCGCCGCATCCATCGCCAGCGTCATCGCCCAGGCCGGCGACCGGATCGTCATGCTGTCGGGCTCGCAGATGATGATCCACGAAGGCTCCGGACTCTGCATGGGCAACGCCCAGGACATGCAGCAGATGGCAGAGCTCCTCGACCGCCAGTCCGACAACATCGCCACCATCTACGCCGAGCGCGCCGGCGGCACGCCCAACGAGTGGCGCGAGCGGATGAAGGCCGAGACCTGGTTCAACGCCGAAGAGGCAGTGGCGAGCGGCCTGGCCGACGAGGTCGAAGCCCTGCCCCGCAAGGGCGAGCCGGCCGAAGAGACCGTGACCGCACGCTGGGACCTCAGCGTCTTCAACTACGCCGGCCGCGACCAGGCACCAGCGCCAGCCATCAACGAGGCCGAGCCCGAGGCGCAGACAGGCGGCCTCGTCCAAGGCATACGCGCTGTCGGCGAGGGCGGTACGGACTGCATCGTGCCCAAGTCGCCCGCAGCGCCCGTCATGGAGATGACCGTGCAGGGCGAGCAGGGGCCAGAGGTCATCGACCTACTGCCCCACGCCGCAGAGCTGCCGGAACCCGCCGCCGAGCCTGAGCCGGATGGCTGGGCTGCCTTGACCGCACACCTCTTCACCCCAGCCCCCGACTCGTGGGCTGCGCACGTCGCTCATCTGCTCGACAACCCGTCGTCCAGCGCGGCGACCGCTCACGCCTGAAGGAGGCACCCGTGACCACTGCACTTCCCACGCCGCGCAACGCCGATGAACTGGCTGAGGCGCTCGGCGACACCGCGTCGCTCCGCACCATCGTCAAGGACGCCGAGTCCCTGTCTGAGTTCGTGACGAACTACGCCAAGAACCAGTCCCGCTCGGACGACTCGATCGCACAGCAGGTCCGCGAGGAAGCTCAGAAGGCGGTCGGCGACTACCTGCGCACGGACCAGATCGAGAACATCAACCGCCTCAACCTGACCCCCGACGGCCAGCCCGCCGCCCGGTCGAAGCACTACAACGCCAAGGCCCCCGGAGCGAAGCTCGACAAGCAGTTCGGGAACTGGACCGACTACCTCTCGGCGACCTGGGCCGGCGCGAACTCGCAGGAAGCGTTCGCCGCCCGCTCCGAGCTTCAGAAGATCCAGAACTCGTTCGGGTCCACCGTGCCGGCCGACGGCGGGTTCCTGATCCCCGAGAGCCTCCGCTCCGAGCTGCTGCGCGTCTCCCTCGAGCAGTCCCTGGTCCGCTCCCGGGCCCGCGTCGTACCGATGGAGACGCTGACCGTCCCGTACCCGACGATCGACTCCACGTCGAACGCGTCCAGCGTGCAGGGCGGCATCCTCGGCTACTGGACTGAGGAGTCGGGAAGCCTCACGGACAGCGCGCCGTCCTTCGGGCGGATCGAGCTGACCGCGAAGAAGCTCACCCTGTACTCGGAGATCCCCAACGAACTGTTCCAGGACTCGATCGTCTCCCTGCAGCAGTTCATGAACGAGTCGTACCCCGAGGCCCTCGCCTGGTTCGAAGACGTCGCGTTCATCGAGGGCAACGGAGTCGGCCAGCCGACCGGCTTCCTCAACGCGACCGCCGCAGTGTCCGTCGCCAAAGAGGCCGGTCAGACCGCGGGCACGATCGTGTGGGAGAACATCGTCAAGTCCTACGCCCGGATGCTCCCCAGCTCCATCGCGCGCGCCGTGTGGATCGCCCACATCGACACGTTCCCCGAGCTCGCCACCATGGCCCTGTCCGTCGGCACCGGCGGCTCCGCCGTATGGATGGGCAACGGAGACGGCGCCGGCGCCCCGCCGATGACGATCCTCGGCCGCCCGGTCGTCTTCACCGAGAAGGTGTCCACCGTCGGCACCGTCGGCGACATCAACTTCGTCGACCTCGGCTACTACCTCGTCGGTGACCGGCAGGCCATGCAGATGACCACCAGCACCGAGTACAAGTTCGGCAACGACAAGACCGCCATGCGCCTCATCGAGCGTGTCGACGGCACCCCCTGGATCAAGAACGCCATCACCCCGCGCAAGGGCTCCAACACCCTTTCGCCGTTCGTCAAGGTGGCGACCCGAGCCTGATCCGCCAGCCCCGGAGGGCAATCAACCCCCCGCCGGGGTCACATCCGCAGAGGCAATCAACCCCCTCAAGGAGGGCACTGTGAAGGGACTCGGAAGGGTCTACAACGTGGTCGCGGCAGCAAGCGGCGTCCACATCCCGCTCACCAACGCAACCGCAGTCAGCTTCGTGACGTTCCTCGACGCCGGCACGCAGATCGCCACCATCAAGGAATCCGTCGACGGGGCGTCTGAGCAGGCGCTCGACTGCAACGTGTACCCGCACAAGGGCCCCGGGGTCGGTGGCACCTGGACGGCGATGGCCGAGCAGGACGACACCCTCGACCTGGGTACCGACGCCACGAATGACTGCATGGTCTTCACCGTCGACGCCGCCCAGCTGTCCGACGGCTTCAACTGCGTCGAGGTCACCGTCTCCGGCGGCATCTGCATCGCGATCGTCCACGACCTCGCACAGCAGCGGAAGCCCGCCAACCTGCCGCGCAACGTGGTCTGAGGGGACTGACCATGACGACCATCATCCAAGGAAGCCAGGTCCGCTCCATCGTCCTCGGCACGCGCGTCGAGAAGGCCACCGGCACCCTCGCCGCAGAGACGAAGGCGCTCTTCACCGTTGCCGGCGGCAAGGTGCTGATCACGTCGCTCATCGGCGAGGTCACGACGGCCATCACGGTCGCCAACAGCTACAAGCTGCAGCACAACCCGACGACGGGCACAACGAAGGATCTGTGCGCGGCCACCGACATCGGCACGACCGACACCCCCGCGGGCAACCTCCTCGGGTTCCAGGGCCTGACGGGGGACTCCATCCTCACGGGCCCCGGTGCGGCGCCGACGATCAAGCAGCCGATCGCGCTGACGGCCGGAAGTGTCGAGCACGTCAGTGCTGGCACGGATGGGGCGATCACGTGGGTGCTGACCTACGTGGCGCTCGACGACGGCGCGACCGTGACGGCGGCCTGACATGGCGGTGTGGGTGTGCGCGGAGTGTACGACCACCTACTCGGTGGGTGCTCCGCGCTGCCCGCACTGCCAGGCCACGGACTACATGGAGGAAGGCGCAATGCCGAAGATCACCCGTCATGGCGGGGCAACCAACGCCGACGGCCCGCACGGCATCAGCGCGGCCTGGGGCGACGAGCCCCCCGAGACAGCCGGTGCCGTTGAGCCCCCCGCGAGCACGGCACCGGCCCCCGACGACGGAGGTGCGTCATCTCCTGGGAGCAGCTCCTCAGCATCGTCAAAGACATCCGAGCTGAGCAGCGAGCCGAGCGAGAGCAGCGCCCCATCGCCTGCCCGAACGACGGCGAGCCGCTCGAAGAAGGCCCAGACGGCGGCCTCTTCTGCCCCTACGACGGCTGGCGACCCGACGGCCGACACATCTGACGCCTGACCCACCCACCCGGCAGCAACGGAAGGAGGTGACCAGTGAGCACACTCAACTCAGCAGTGGTGGGCCGCGCCGAGCTCGGGCTTGGCGGCGCGGCGATCCTAGACGTCGGGACAACGGCCGGCACGGTTGCGGCGGGCGATGACGACCGGTTCTCTGCTGCGGCGCCGTGGGTCTTTGACATCGCCACCTACGGTGCGGTCGGCGACGTCCGAACCGCCACTGACGGCGCCATGACCTCGAGCAGCGCTGTGCTCACCTGCGCCTCCGGTCCGTTCACTGCCGCCTCGAGCCCGGTCGGTAAATATGTGATTGTCAAGGGCGCCGCGGCGAACGGCGTGACCAGCCTGGTCACCACGATTCTCAGTCGGCAGAGCAACACCCAGGTCACCCTCGCCGCCAACGCTGCGACGACCGTCAGCGGCGCCCTGGTCGTCTGGGGCACCGACAACACCGACGCCATCCAGGACGCAACCGACGCGGCCGAGGCCTACCTCGCCGCCGGCAACACCTACGCGCAGGTCTACACCCCGCCGAAGCCGCACCTCATCGCCGGACCGCTCAACAACACCAAGAGCGGCAACGGACAGATCGTCTTCGGCGTGTACTCCACCGCCGCCAACAAGCCGATCCTCGAGTTCCGCGGCGAAAGCGACGGCGCTGCGGCAGTCCGGCACTGGCAGCAGACCGTCCCGCAGATCTCCGGTAGCGCTTGGATCTCCGCCGGGGTGTTCGCCTCGACCGGCGCGCAGACCACCAACATCAACGCCGACGGCAACCCGGCCGTTCTGTCCGGGCCCACTGAGGGATTCGGCTACGGCGTTGCCGCTCTGTACAGCAACATCATGCCGGTCATCCGCAACATGACGATCATGACGACGCACAGCAGTTTCGGGTTGACCTACGGCGCCGCGAACCTCTACGGCTGCGCGAACGCGCACGTGGAGAACTTGGGCGTCGGCACGCTCGGCACTGTGGCCAGCCCGTCCACCGACTACAGCTCCCCGGGCACCTTCGGGACCGGCCTGTCCGTCGGTCTCCTACTGCCAGCGCCGGGGAACAACGCCAACGTCATCGCCAAAAACATCAGCGTCGGCGGCGGCTACACCTACGCGATGTTCATCACCGAACACGCGGTCGTCGACCGGTACATGGCCCTCTACTGCTGGGCAGGCCTGGTCGCGGTCGGCACCTACGCCGGGTCGGTCGGCTCCGTCCACGCAATGCTGGTGCTCTCAGCCAGCATCGAGGCGTGCACGAACGAGCTGTACATCATGGGCGCCGGGTCGAGCGGCATCGGCCCGATCATCGACATCAACCAGCTCAGCACCGAATCCGGGACCCCCAACATCGCGGGCAGCAGCGCGGCGGCCATGCTGGCAGCCCGCGGGATCGTGCGCCTGACCGGCCTGTTTACCGAGTCGGGCGTGACCGTCGGCAATCCGTGCGGCATCAAGCTGATCAACGGGCAGGTGCCCTACCCGGTCCGCACCGTGACGGCGAGCACAACGGTCCGCGTCATCGACGAAGTGCTGCTGGTCGACGCCACCGCCGGGGCGATCACCATCACCCTGATTTCCGCCGCGTCCACTCCGAACCAGTACACGATCAAGAAGGTGGATGCGTCGGTCAACACCGTCACCATCGACGGCGCCGGCTCCGAGACCATCGACGGCGCCGCCACCAAAGTCCTCACCACGCAGTGGGAGACCGTCACGGTCATACCCTCCGGCGGCAACTGGTACGTGGTGAGCTGACATGGGCACCTGGTACGCCACCCGCGAAGACGTCATGCGGGCCGCCGACAGCAAGGAAACCGCCCGCAACGCGGCGCAGATCGACCGGGGCCTCGAGGCAGCCAGCCGGAATATCGACGCGCTGTGTCACCGTCGGTTCTACCCGGAGATCGCCACCCGCAGTTTCGACTGGCCGAACTCCCAGCATGCGGCGCCGTGGCGGCTGTGGCTGGACGCCTCCGAGCTGGTCTCCGTCAGCGCCGTCTCCTCCGGCGGAACCACCATCTCGACGGCAGACGTTCTCCTCGAGCCGGCCCAATACGGGCCGCCGTACAACCGCCTCGAGCTGAACCTCGGCAGCAGCGCGGCCTTCGGCGGCGGGCAGACCCATCAGCGGGACATCACCATCACCGGCCTGTACGGCTACCGCAACGATGAGTCCGAAGTCGGCACCCTCGCCGAGGCTCTCGACACGTCCGAGACCGGTGTGACCGTGGACGGCGCCACCTCGGCCACCGTCGGCGTCGGCAGCGTCCTCAGGGTCGACTCCGAGCGGATGACCGTCACCGGCCGGACGATGCTCGACACCGGCCAGAACCTCGGCGCCAACCTCGACGCCAAGGCCAGCACGGTCACGGTGCCCGTCGCCTCCGCCGCCGGCTTCGCCGTCAACGAGACCATCCTCATTGACGCCGAACGCATGCTCATCGTCGACATCGCCGGGACGAACTTGATCGTCAAGCGCGGCTGGGACGGCAGCGTCCTTGCCGCACACACCGCCAGCGCCGACGTCTATGCCTCCCGCACCCTCACCGTCCGCCGCGGCGCCCTCGGCACGACGGCCGCCACCCACACCACCGCGGCCCCCGTCTACCGCTGGGATCCGCCCGGCCCTCTCCAGACCCTGGCCATCGCGGAAGTCCTCAACATGCTCGGCCTGGAGCAGGCCTCGTACTCGGTCGTCCTTCGGGCCAGCGAGTCGGGCGGCGAACGCACCCGCGACCTGCGTGGCCTCGCCGCCCTCCGCGCTCAGGTCTACGACGGCTACGGGCGCAAAGCAAGGCTGAGGGGGGTCTGATGGCCGACGTCGATATCACCGTCAGCGGCCCTCTGTTCGACGACCGGGCGGCCCGCGAGTTCGCGGCCTACGCCAACGACGCACGCGAGCAGATAGCCGAGTTCGCCGAAGAGCACGTCCTCAACCTGAACGGGCAGGACTTCCGCCACCCGACCGGCTACTACGAGTCCAACGTCATGACGGAAAGGGCCAGCGCTGACGTGTCCCGAGTCCATGACTCGGGTGTCGTCTACGGCCCGTGGCTTGAGGGTGTCGGCACCCGCAACCGGGAGCGGCCCGGCTTCCCTGGCTACTTCCACTGGCGTCGGACCAAGGCCCTGCTTGCCCTCCGCGCACCGGAGATGGCCGAGCGGCTCCTGCAGCGGTACCTGCCGAGGGTGAGGTGACCCGATGACCCTTAACATCACCGGCATCCTCGACGGAGTCGTCTCCCACGCCATGGCGTCCGGGCAGTTCGAGCAGGTCAACGGCCACGAGCCGGCCAATGCGCCCGCACACGGGCTGACCGCCGCGGTGTGGACGGACACTGTTCAGGCCGTCCGCTCGTCTGGTCTGTCCTCGACGACGGCCCTGCTGGTCTTCAACGTGCGGGTCTACACCTCGAGCCAGGCCGAGCCTGCTGACGCGATCGACCCGAACATGTTGGCCGCCATCGATGACCTGTGCGCCGCCTACATCGGCGACTTCACCCTCGGCGGGCTCGTCCGTCAAATCGACGTCCTAGGCGCCCACGGGCAGCCCCTCCTCGTCCGCGCCGGCTACATCCAGCAGTCCGGCGCAATCCTCCGGGTGATGACGATCACCCTGCCCGTCATCGTCAACGACCTTTGGGAGCAGGTGGCATGAGCAAGCAAAGCGGCCTGGGCGACAACCTGTACGTGTCGGGCTACAACGTCAGCGGAGACATCAACTCCCTCGGCCGTATCGGGGGAGGCCCGGCCGCGCTCGAGGTCACCGGCATCGATAAATTGGCCTTCGAGCGCATCGGTGGCGTCCGAGACGGTGGCATCGACTGGGTGTCGTACTTCAACCCGGCGACTGACAAGGCCCACGATAGGTTCTCCGCCCTGCCCACCACAGACGTCCAGATCACGTACTGCCGAGGGACCGTCCTTGGGTCGCCTGCGGCGAACCTGATCGCCAAGCAGATCGACTACGCGGCGACCCGCGGGGACGACGGAGCTTTCACCTTCGCTGTGCAAGCGCAGGCCAACGGCTACGGCCTTGAGTGGTGCACTCAGCTCACAGCTGGCCAACGGACAGACACCACCGCCACCAGCGGCACAGGTGTCGACTTCGGCACCGGGTCGACGGCACACGGGTTGCAGGCCTACCTGCACGTCTTCGCCTTCACCGGCACCAGCGTCACGGTCAAGCTCCAGGAGTCCAGCGACAACGGGGTCGGCGACGCCTGGGCAGACGTGACTGGCGGCGGCTTCACGGCGGCGACCGGCATTACCACGCAGCGGATCGCCACCACGGCCGGCCAGACCGTCGAGCGCTACCTACGGGCCGTCTCCACCGGCACCTTCACCGAAGCCGTGTTCGCCGTCTCCGTCTGCCGCAACGACACCGCCACCAACTTCTAGGGGATGACATGCAACTGAACCGCATCGCGCCTGCCCTCCCCGCCCACACGTTTCGAACCTTCCGGATCTCGGCCCCGGTCTCGTCGCACTTCCGGCACGCGACGTGCGCCGAGGTCGAATGCCCGAACTGGCTGAGCGGCTGGCAGGTCCGCGTGGAGAGCTTGGCCCCGGACCTCCTCCACGCGGCGAAGACCAGTGGTCGCCGCTACCGCGAGCAGTCGCTGGCGGCGGGCGAGACGTGGTTGGTGTTCGAGCCGGGCCAGGCCTGCTTCCGGGCCGGCCAGCACCGGACACCCATCGGCCGACCCGAGCTGTACCTGGTCCAGGACGGCGACTGGCGCCAGTCCTTCGGGCAGGCCCGCCAGCACACCCGCCCGGAGCACTGGGTCGAGGAGATGTCCGAGAACCAGCAGCGCCTCATCGACGCCAAGCAGAGGGGCTAGCCATGGACGTGCGGGTGGTAATCGACGGCGTGGACTACACCGACGACTGCGACGAAGTTCGTTGCGCGACACCTCGCGTCCTCTACGACGAGGACGACGGCCAGCACGTCAAGCGGTTCGCCGGGCCTCAGGGCTTCCAACTGACGCTGGTCGGGCCCAGCGAGCGGTTGCTTGCCCTGGTGGATGGCGGCCGAACTACCCACTCGGTGACCATCCGGGCTGAAGGCGTGGCCATCACCCACACAACGCGGTTCGTCGCCGAGTGGACCTGCAGCAATGGCCTTCGGAAGATGTTCGGCTGCCTTGCATGGGACCCGCAGAACGACGCCCGGTGGGTCGAGGAGTCTCAGCTCGCCAGCACGTAGCCGAACAAGGATAGAAAGGGATAAACCATGGCAAAGGAATCAGGCCTCGGCTGGACCACCCTGTCGGTCGACGACAGCGCGGGCAGCCCCCAGGCAATCAAGAACGACATCACCAACCTCGCGATCGCCACCCCGCGTGCCGTCCAGGACGTGACCGGCATCGACAAGAGCGCGATGGAGCGACTGCTGCTCGTCGCGGATGCGAGCTTCACCCTCAACGGCGTCTTCAACGACGCCGCCGGCGCAAGCCACGTCGTGTTCAAGACGGTGCCCTCGACCTCCGTGGCCCGTACCACCACGGCAACCATCTCCGGTCAGACGCTCGCCCCGGAGCTCCTCTTCACCGACTACCAGCTCAACCGCTCCGACTCCGGCGAGCTGACCTGGTCGGCGCCTGGTGTCCTTGCGGACGGCACCGTTCCGGCCTGGAGCTAGGACCACATCCACTACAACAAGGGGGCTCACATGGGCTACAGGCACCAGATCCCGCGTATCAATGTCACCTTCGATGAGGGCCATGAGTACCACGGCTGCGAGGTCACACTCCGACGGCTGAAGCTCGGCGAATGGCTCGACATCACTGGCCTGGGCGGCGAGGAAGATCCCGGTGTCCGTCACATTGGCGACCAGCTGAAGAAGATGGCGGACAAGCTGATCGCCTGGAACCTCGAGGGAGAGGACGGCGCCCCGGTACCCACTACGGCCGAGGCCGTCCTCGAGCAGGACCGGGACCTCATGGTCGCCGTCCTCGGGGCGTGGCTCGACACGCTCAACGGAGTGTCGGCCCCTTTGGAGCCGAGCTCGACAGGTGGCGATCCGTCCCTGGTGGAGTCGATTCCGATGGACACCCTGTCCGCGAGCCTCGTGAGCTGACCCGGGCCCGCATCGTCCTCGGGTTGTGCAGGCAGTTCAACTGCCTGCCCAGCGCCTTGTACGAGGAAGACACCGAACTACTCCAGCTCCTAGAGATCGAACGCCGAGGTACGCCGGAAGGAGGCGCAGACGATGGCCAATGACATCGAGATCAACGTCCGCGTCTCCAACCAGACCACAGCGGGACTGGCGACGGTCACCCAGTCCCTGAACCGACTGAAAGCGGCCGCCCGCTCTACCAACACTTCAGTGGAACAGCTCCGCGCATCGCTGAGCCGCGACTTGACCCTGCGGGCCAGACTCGACGACACCACGGATACGGCACTCACGCGCCTAAAGGAGGCGGTACGAGAGCTGCGTAGTACGGCTCCGATTCGCCTCAAGGTCCGCATGGACAGTGATGCAGATGCGGCCCTGCGTCGCATCCAAGAGACGGTTCGGGACCTCAGAGACTCGGCGCCTATACGTCTCAAGGTGCGGCTGGACAGCGAAGCGCAGACGGCCATGGCGCGGATCAAAACGACACTGCGAGATCTGCGGGACTCCGCGCCGATCCAGCTGCGTGTGCGCCTCGACAGCAACGCCACGGCCGCAGTGACACAGATCAAAACGATGCTGCGGGAACTGAAGGAAACGGGCCCCGTGCGCTTGAGCGTGCGCCTCGATGACCGTACTCAAGGAGGCCTTGCCAGCGTCCGGGCTGCAATCCGAAGCCTGAAGGCGGAAAGCCCGGTACGACTCGAAGCCCGCTTCACGGGGGACGCCGCGCAGGTCGTGGCAGCAGCCCGGGCAATGCAGAACCTCCGCACAAATGCTACCCACGCCGGTACCGCCCTGGGGGCCCTCGCAGGACGAGCAACGGCGGCTGCCGCTGCTCTCGTAGTGCTTCAGACGGCAGCCCAGAGCGCGTCAAATGCCCTACGTACCCTGCGAGGCCGGGCAGCCGCCACATCGACGGCCCTGCAGGAACTCCGCACATCCTCAACGTCGGCTTCGTCGGCACTGCGAACCCTGTCGACGCGAGCAGGTAGCGCGGATGGCCGCCTGGAAACGCTGTCGACCCGCACGAACGCGCTGACCACGAACATGGACGGCCTGGACGGCAGCCTCCGGCGTGTGGGCGGCGGCATGGCCGGCTTGCGGGGAAGCCTCGGGGGGTTGGGCTCGTCGTCGGGTGGCGCCGCCGATGGCTCGAAGAAGCTGATGATGGCGGCTATCGGTCTGGCTCCGGCCCTGGTCCCGATCGCGGCTGTGGTTGCCCCACTGGTGCCCGCTCTCGGCGCAGCTGGCGTGGCGATGGCCGCCTTCGGCGCAGCCATAGCCCCGCAGATCCTCACCATGGGCAAGCTAGGCGAGGCACAGAAGGCCCACAAGAAGGCGATGGAGGACAGCGGCCGTACCTCGAAGGAGGCGGCCGAAGCCGAGAAGGCCTGGCTGAAGGAAGTCTCCAAGGCGTCCCCAGAGGTCCGTAAAGCTGCGGCGTCGCTCGGCGTGATGCAGGACCAGTACAAGGGCTGGACCGACAGCCTTGCAGGGGACACCCTTCCTGTCGCCACGAAGGGCTTCGCCGTGCTCGGGGCGCTGTTCCCGAAGCTGACGCCGCTGGTCAAGGGCACGTCGGCCGAGATGGGCCGCCTCATGAACATCCTGGCCGTCGGAGTGCAGTCGAAAGGCTTCGACGACTTCATGGTCAAAATGAGCGACTTCAGCCGGCGGACGCTACGGGCAGCGATCGACGGCATGGTCTCCTTCGGGCAGGCCATGAACCGCGGCATCCAGTCCGACGGCTTCCGCCAGTTCCTCGCCTACGTGCGTGAGAGCGGGCCGGTCGTAGCCGAGACTCTCGGCAACCTGACGCGGGCGCTCGGCAAGATCGTGGTGGCGGCGGCTGATACGGGTGTTGGCGTCCTGACCATCGTCAACGCGCTCGCCCAGCTGGTGAATGCTGTACCGACCGAGCTGCTGAGCGTGCTCCTGCAGGTGGCTTTCGCCATGAAGGCGCTGCAACTGGTGTCGATGGGGTTGGGGCCGGCGCTGGGCGCGGCCGCCACGGGCGCGACCGGCTTCATTCGGGCGGCACGATTCGGGGGTGTGTCTACGGCCATCGCCGGCGTGACTGCGAGCCTTACCGCAATGCAGCGGGCGTCCATCGTCCTGGCTGTCCTGACGGCCGTGGTCGTTGGCATCAACGCGCTCGCGGACGAAGCGAAGGGCGCACCGCCGGATGTGGACCGGCTCACGACGTCGCTGAAGAATCTCGGTGCTGCCGGGAAGTTCACTGGCGAGCTGAAGAAGACGTTCGGTGACATGGACGGATTCGTGGCGAAGGTCAAGCTGATGCATGCCTCGACTGCGTCCTTCGACACGCTGAAGAAGTTCACGAGCCTCATACCCATGGGCGCCCTCTTCGACAAGATCTCCCCGAAAATTGACCAGCTCGCGAACGGCACCAAGAGCCTGGCCGCTCTCAAGGACGACTTCAAAGCATTCGACGACGCTTTCGCCTCCCTCGCCAAGGGGGGTCACGCAGATGAAGCTGCGGCCCAGTTCGGTCGCTTCCAGGAAGCCCTCACGGCGTCGGGGATGACGGCGGCGCAGGTAGCGGAGATGTTCCCGCAGTACCAGGCGGCAGTATCGGCCCTTGCCGCTGATCAGGAGATGGCTGCCCGCTCGATGGGTTTGTTCGGCGAGCAGGCTGTGTCTGTCCAAGGCAAGCTCAACCTGCAGAAGCAGTCAGCTGACGGGTTGCGGCAATCCATCCAGGCCCTCAACGACGTCAACCGGAGCGCCCTGGACGGAATGATCGGCTTCGAGGCTGCGATCGATGCGGCAGCGAAGGCCGCAGCGGACAACAAGGACCAACTCCACATGGTCGGCGGGGTCCTGGACCTCAACAGTGAGAAGGCCCGTGCAGCGGCAAGCTCTCTCAGCGCTCTCGCGGACAAGACCGACGAGGCCGCGGCGGCGGCCCGGGAGAACGGCGAGTCGTGGTCATCCATCAGCGGGATCTACGAGCGAGGCCGTCAGCAGCTGATTGCTAACGCTGACGCGATGGGGCTGACCAGGGAGCAGGCGGCGGCGCTGGCGGCCCAGATTCTCGCCACGCCGGACAAGACGGCATACCTGACCGGCGACATCAGCGACCTGCAGGCAAAGCTCGTTGACGCGCGGGCTCGGCTGGCAGCAGCGCCGGCGACGAAGAAGGTGGCCGTCCGTGCGGAGATCTCTGATCTCCTCGAAAAGATGCGGCGGGCCAACGCAGCGGTCAACGCGGTGCACGACAAGACCGTGTATATCCGCACCATCTACCAAAACTTCACGTCGAACCACCCGGGCGGTCAGGCGCAGGCCCACGGCGGGATTATCGGCGCTGCGGGTGGCGGGCCGCGGTCACGGATGACGCTCGTTGGTGAGCAGGGACCTGAGCTGGTCAACCTGGCTCCCGGCTCTCGGGTCCGGTCGAACCCTGACTCGAAGCGGATCGCGGCGGGCATGGCCGGAGGCGGCGGCATCTCGGGCCCGATCGTTGTGCAGGTCATGCTCGACGGCCGTCAGGTCGCCGAAGCCCTGATCGACCCGCTGCAGTACGAGATCGGCCTGCGCGGAGGAAACGTTCAGTCAGTCATCGGAAGGGGGTCGGCGTAATGGTCTTTCCCGATCCGGGCGTGGAGCTCCAGATAGGTGGGGTGTGGACGACCGTCACGAGTGACGCTCTTCGCGAGGGTGGCGGCATCCGCTACCGATGGGGCCGGCGGTCCGAGGGCGCGCGCACAGATCCCGCCACGGCGGTGTTCAGCCTGTTCAACCCTGATGGTAAGTACTCCAGCCGTAACCCCAACAGCCCCTACTTCGGGCAGCTTGGCCGTAACACTCCCGTTCGGATCAGTCACGGCGGCGCGAACGTGGCGCTCGTCATCCCCAGCGGCGTGCGTGGGCGCGCCACCACTGCCGACACTGCCGCTTTGGATATCACTGGGGACCTTGATGTCCGGGCTGATCTGACCCCCAGCGTGTGGGCTTGCAGTACCGGGGTGTTCGGATGGTCCGTGTTCGGAAAGTACAACAGCACTACCAACCAGCGTTCGTGGCTTATGGCGATACGCGACGACGGTGCGATCGAGTTCCGCTGGTCTGCCGACGGAACAGCCTTCATCTTCGCTCTGTCCACGCTGCCGGTTGCTTTCGGCCCCGGAGAGCGCGGAGCTGTCCGGGCGACTCTGGACGTCAACAATGGCGGCGGTGGCTACACGGTCGCCTTCTATACCGCGCCCACTCTGGCCGGCCAGTGGACACAGCTCGGGACGTCGGTTGCGACCACAGGGGGCACAACGTCGATCTTCAACTCGACGTCTGGTGTCGAGGTGGGGGACATCGCCAGCAACACCTACGCGCCCGTATCCCGCCAGTACCACGCGATTGAGATTCGAAGCGGCATCAGCGGCTCCGTTGTAGCGGACCCCGATTTCAGTGCGCAGGCTAGCGGCACAACGAGCTTTGCCGACGATGCCGGCCGTACCTGGACGACCGCGAACGGCGGCGAGCTCACCTCGCGTCGGATCCGTGCCGTCCTTGAGGCTTCGGCATGGTCCCCTCGCTGGAGTTCCGGGGGGCTCGACGTCACTACCCCCGTTGAGGCGGCCGGAATACTGCGGCGCCTAGGGCAGGGTGACAAGGCGTTGGCGTCCACGCTGCGCCGCCGGCTGCCGAGTATGGGGCCGATCGCGTACTGGCCTATGGAGGATGGCCGGGACGCGCTTCAGGCGTCCTCGCCGATTCCCGGCTGTCCGCCGCTTTCGGTCGGTGATCTTGCGTTTGCCCAGGACGACACGTGCCCGGGGTCGTCGCCGCTGCCTGTGGTGGGGGACGCGGCCTTCATGCATGGCTTGGTGCCCACCTACACCAGCCCCACCGACGGATACATGGTGTCGCTGCTGTATCAGATCGACACCATGCCGGCCTCGTCGATGTCGTGGCTGGCCTTCTCCACAACGGGAACCGCCCGGGGCCTCGTCATGCGATTTACGAGCACCACGGTGGTCGCGGACTTGTACGCCCTGGGCGGGTCGATCATCACAACCGAAGTCTTCGCTAACTCGGCGGTGTACGCGCCAGGGAAATGGTTCCGGTTTGACTGCACCGCCCAGCTCAACGGGGCGAATACGGACTTCCATTTCGGCTTCGTCGATGTCGACGCCGCTGGCGTCCAATGGAACTTCACCATTGCCGGCGCGCCCGGGAACGTGATCGACATCCAGACGGGCTTTGGCGCGCTCTTGGCCGGCATGAAGATCGGACACGTGGGGGTGTTCCCCTCCTCTGACACGAGCGTCTGGGGGACCGCCGACAACGGCTACCGGGGGGAGACCGCCGCTGATCGGATGCTCCGCCTCGGAACCGAGGAGGTGCTGCCCATCGTCATCGCCCCCTCCAGCGCTGGCTCGTCCTCAGAGATGGGCCCGCAGCGGCCGAGTGCACTCCGGGCTCTCCTGTACGAGTGCGAGGACGCTGACGGAGGGATCCTCTACGAGGACCGGGAACGGGCGGGCCTCTGCTACCGCAGCCGGTCGACTCTCTACAACCAGGCCCCGAAGGCCACCCTCACGTACTCGCAGCTGGTGGCGCCTCTGGAGCCGGTCGACGATGACACGACGGTCCGCAACGACATCACGGTGGCGCGGACCGGCGGATCGTCTGCACGCGCCATCCTGACGAGTGGCGCGCTGTCGGTCTCAGCGCCACCGAATGGTGTGGGGACCTACGACGACTCCCAGACCCTGAATTTGAACACGGACAGCCAGTGCGATGACATTGCTTACTGGCTGCTCCACCGAGGCACCCACGACGAGGCCCGCTATCCGCGGGTGCGGATCCTGCTGCACAAGTTCCCGACCCTCGTGCCGACTGTGTCCGCCCTGCGGTCCGGCGACATCATCCGCATCACCGACCTACCGGCCTTCCTGCCTCCGGGGCCCCTGGACCTGATGGTGGAGGGGGCGGAGGAGGAGATCCGTAGCCTCGAGTGGACGATCACGCTGACGTGCTCTCCGGCCGGCCCGTGGATCGTGGGCGTGATGGATGATCCGGTCCGCGGGCGGGCGGATACCTCGGGCACGGTCCTGTCGTCGAGTGTGGACGCTGACGACACCGTTCTATCCCTCACGACTACTGCGGGCCGGCCGTGGACTACGGACTCTCTGGAGATGCCCATCGACGTTCGGGTTGGCGGCGAGGTCATGACCGTGACGCAGATCAACGGCAGCCGGCAGGACCGCTTCCAGCGCACTGTCTCGTCCGGCTGGGGAACGTCCGATGCCGGGCAGGCCTGGACCGCCACGGGCGGCAGTGCCTCCGACTACAGCGTGCAGGGGGATTGACATGGTTTATACCAGCTATGCCGACCTCGCGGCAGCCGAGACGGAAGGGGTGGACTACAGCCGCACGGCCGTCACCCCGACCGGGGCGACCTATGCGGCGATCGCGATCCACGGCGGCGGCATCGAGGCCGGCACGAGCGAGATGGCCTACGAGGTGTCCGGCGGCGGCACCACCATGGCGTACTCCGACTTCAAGGGACTGAAGACCAGCGGCAACACGGCCCTCCACATCACGAGCACCCTTTTCGACGAGCCGCTCGCCGTCGCGCTCGTGGCAGCCAGCAGCCGCACCATCAGTTTCCACGGGTACGCGGGGGTCGACGGGTATGCGGAGACGGCGCTCGGCGGCCTGGACGAGGAGCTGGGCGCCCGAATCCGGAAGGCCCTTCTGTCAGCCGGATTCCGAGTCACCGACGCTCCGTCGGAGATCGCCGGTTCCGACCCGACGAACATCTGCAACGAAAACCTTAGGACCGCGGGCGTTCAGCTGGAAATCTCCCGGGCGCAGCGTGAGGCGTTCTTCCCTAACGGTGATCTGTCCCGGACGATGCGTGACTCCGGCCAGCGGACAGCCACGTTCTATCGGTACGCCGCGGCTGTACAGAACGCGGTCATCGGATACGGCCTGGTGTCCCTCACCAGCATCAACGTCGCCCGGTACGTAACGCTCGACTCGCCCGGCGCGAACGCGGACATCATGGCAACGGTCGCGACCGACAAACTCGCGACGGGCGGCGGGCATTTCTGCTCCCTCGCAGCCCGGTGGACGGACAGCAACAACATGTACCTCGCCAGGGTGGAATTCAGTACCACGCAGACAGTCCTGCTGACGCTCCGGAAGCGAGTCAGCGGTACCGAGACGAGCCTCGCAGGCACGTTCACCACCCCGTACACCCACGCGGTCGACCGCCGCTTCTGGATCAGATTCGAGGTCGCCGGCACCACCCTGCAGGCCCGCGTCTGGCCGGTCACCCACCCAGATCCAGGGGCGTGGCAGCTGACAGCCACGGACACGGATATCAGCGCCGATGCGGAAATCGGCACCCGCTCCATCCTGTCCAGCGCGAACTCCAACACGTTGCCGGTGACAGTGGCGTGGGGTGACTTTCAGGTGCCGACTCCGCAGCGAATGACCGTCACTCGCAGCACCAACGGCATCACCAAGTCCCATGCATCCGGGGCGGATCTCCGTCTCGCTCAGCCCGCAATAGCGGCTCTTTAGAAGGAGGTGTTCATGGCTGTCTACGCTGGCCAAACGATCGAGGCCGAGCTCCTCGACAAAGTGGAGAGTCCGCCGCTCGCGATTCTCCAGCAGACGGTAGTGCAGTCCGTCGCACACGGGGCGTGGGGCGTGATCACCTTCGACACGGAGATCAAGGACACCTATAACGGGCACTCCACCACGTCCAATACGAGCCGCTACGTGTGCCAGCTTGCGGGCACCTACCGCATCACCGGCAGGGCGGCCTTTGCCACCAACAGCACAGGATCCAGAGGCGCCCGTATCCACCTGAACGGCACCTACATCCAAGGCGCCGCGAACCTAGGCGCCGCCGGAACCCTGGCCGGAATCTTCGAGGCTAGCCACCTGCTCGACCTGGCCGTCGGCGACTACGTCGAGGTCGCCGGCGGACAGAACAGTGGCGGCGCTCTATCGACCGCCTACGCCGGCGAGTCCGCATCGATGATGTACGTCGAATGGATCCACGCATGAGGGCGGCCTGTGAGTGCGGAGCTGACGCGGTCGTGCAGTGGCGCCGTCGAGCCTCGGATAAGGGCGACACCACGGTGGCCGTGTACGCGTGCGCCGACCACGCCCTGTCGCCCGAGGCGGCTGCCTACGTCCACGAGTCCTGGTGCGCCGGACCGGGCAAGGACGGCGACTGCTCATGCCCGGCGCCGACTGAGCCCGAGTTCCCCTTCATCGCCCCGGACGATCCGAAGCGGCCCCGGAAGCGGCTCCCACCCGGCTGGTAGCCACCTCTGAACCTCTCGCTGGACGACAGCGAACCACTCGACATAGGAGACCTGATGGCTGATCCTCTGCCCGCAGACCGGTTCCTGGCCGCGCTCCTCGCTGAAGGCGTCCGGGTCCAGGAGCACGACGGTTGGCGCACCCACAACCGCAACCACAAGGGCGCCTGGGGACCCGTCCACGGCGTGATCGTTCACCACACGGTGAGCTCCGGATCCGATGCCACCGTCCGGATCTGCAGAGACGGATACTCAGGGCTCCCCGGGCCGCTCTGCCAGGGAGTCATCACCAAGGACGGCACCTTCCACCTGATCGGCCACGGCCGTTGCAACCATGCCGGCGGCGGCGACCCCGACGTGCTGAAGGCCGTGCAGGACGAGAGCTACAGCGAGCGCCCGCCCGTCCCCAACGTCGGAAACACGGACGGCATCGACGGCAACGCCAGTTTCTACGGCTGGGAGTGCGAGAACCTCGGCGACGGCAAGGACCCGTGGACCGCCGCGCAGCTCGACACGATCGAGCGGGCGTCGGCTGCGGTGTGCCGGGCGCACGGCTGGTCGGCGAAGAGCGTGATCGGCCACAAGGAGTGGTCCGACGACAAGTCCGACCCCACCTTCGCCATGCCAGGCATGCGGCAGCGCATCACCGCACGCCTCGCCGGCGTCTCGACCTCACCCCCTCAGCAGGAGGACATCGTGACCCCTGACGACATCCAGAAGATCGCGGCTGCTGCGGCTGCCGCCACCTGGAACTACCAGCTCCCCAACGTGCAGCCCGACGGCACCCGGGACGGCACCAAGAAGGCGGCGTTCTGGTGGCTGGTCTGGCAGGACGTGTTCCAGGCCCAGCTCATGGCGGCGATCAGCGACGCCAAGATGACGCCCGACGAGGTCCGGGAGGCCCTCGCTGACGGCACCCTCCAAGTCCAGCTCACCGTAAAGGCGGCATGACCATGACCGTGTCCCTCGACCGTGCCTACTGGCTCGGCCTCCTCGTCTCCGTGATCCTGCCGGTCCTTGTCGGCCTGGTCACCACCCGCGTCACCTCCGCCGGCACCAAGGCCGTGCTGCTGCTCGCGCTCAGCACCGCCAACGGGCTCGTCGTTGAGATAGCCAACCCCGGGCCGGGCTTCGACCTCGGCACCGCGGCCATCCTCGCCGCCGTCAGCTTCGGCAGCGCTGTCCTCGCCCACTTCGGCTTCTGGAAACCGGCCGGCGTGAGCGGCAAGATGCAGGACAGTCTGGTCACGGCCGGCTCGCCCCGGAGCGTCTAGTGAGGTGCCGCACGGTCCGGCGGCTCCGCAAGCAGCTGGGCCGCCGCGGCCACTTCCTCCTCATCCTGGGCATCGGCAAGATCTGCTGGGGTGCAGGCATGATCGTCGATCCACCTTCAACAACCGGCCTCGGCCTGCTCACGCGCACTGCCCCGCTTCACTGCTGGGCCTGGCTGTGGGTCATCGCCGGGATCATCACCACCGCCTCGGCCTTCCTTCAGGTAGGCCGGGACCGGTTCGGATACGTCGCCGCCATGGTTCCGCCGGCCGTGTGGGCGATCTCTTACCTTGTCGCCGTCATCTCAGGCGACTACTCCCGCGGCGCCTGGGTCGCGGTCTGGTACCTCACCTCTCACGTGGGGGTGATCATGTGGGCCGCGACGGTGCCCGAGCACTCCGTGCCCAAGACTCCTCGCGCCCGGAGAGCTGAGGGCGGATGAACGTGTGGGCGGCGGTAGCAACGGTCAGCGGAGCCGTGCTGACCTTGATAGGGGTCGTGCTCACAGCACGCTCGTCACGAGCAGCGGTGGCGGCCACCGCGCGGGCAACAGAGGTTGCCGCGGTTGTACAGAGCGAGCCAGCGCAACGGGCTGCGGACCTGCAGGCGTTCCGTGAGATCCGCGCGGAGCAGAACGCCGACCTGGCGGAGACCCGCGAGGAAGTCCGCTCGCTCCGGTCACTGGTCCGCGCGTTCGTCTTCCACGTGAATGACCTCACGGCCCAGATGCGGCAGGCCGGCATCGAACCCCCGGCGCCCCCCGAGCGGATCACCGAGTACAACCGAACTGGAGTCTGACCCGCCCCCTCCTTCGGGAGGGGGCTTTCGTCATACCATCAACTGCCGTGCGACCTCGATAAGATGCCATACGGATGTTCGCCCCATCGCACAAGCGGTGGGGCTTCTTTATGCCCTGGCATGGCCTTCGCTGAACGGCTGACACAGCCCAACCCGCTAGTGAATAATGACAGTTATCCACTACAAGGAGACTCTGTGAAATCCGTCAGTGATGTCGACCTCATGGCCGACTGCGCGCACGCCGGACAGGTCGACAAGATCGGCGTGCCGTACATCGAGCACGTTCGTGCAGTCGCCGCGGGTCTCGCCCCGTTCGGCGATCAGCTCGTTATGGCCGGGCTGCTGCACGACATCATCGAGGACACCGACTGGACTGCCGAGCGACTGCGCGACGCCGGAATCCCAGAACGCGTCATCAGCGCCGTCGAGGCAGTGACCAACCAGAAGGGCGTGCCCTACGAAGAGAAGATCCGTCGCATCATGACGAACAGCGACGCCACCCTCGTGAAGATCTCGGACAATGCGCACAACAGCCACCCCGACCGGGCAGCGCAGCTACCCGAGGAGAGTCGGACACGGCTGGCCGCGAAGTACCGGGCCGCCCGCGACGTCCTCTGGGCCGCCGCCGACTTCCGCGACATCAAAGCCATCGTCACGATCGTCAACCCGCTTCTCCTGGTGGAGCTTCGAGAGCGCATGGCGGCATGACGGCCCTCGTCCCGCGCCAGTCGGCCGAGGTCTCCACCCACCGGCACGACCCCCGCGACGACTGGCCCGACGAAGCCCGGAAGCTCCGCGTACAGCTCGTCGAGCTATACGGCGATCGAGACCCCCTGCCAACGGTCGCCGGAGCTTGGTGCGCCCGGCAGAGGTCTCGCCACACCCGCACCGCCTACGCCCGGAACTTTCTCCGCTGGGAGGCCTACGCCCGCAGCGGCGGCATCCACCCGCTGGATGCGAAACTGCCGCTCGCTGACGCCTACGCCAACCACCTCGCGCTGCGTCCCGGCCGCAAGCAAGGCAGCCTGCTCTCCCCATCCGCCGTCGCCCAAGCCCTCGCCGCCGCCGGATCCTTCTACACCTACGCCGTCCGCGTTGAAGCCATCCCCGCAGACCCGTTCGCCAGCGTCGACCGACCCCGCATCGACGCCGACTACTCGCCGACCGAGGGCATGCTGCCCGCCGAGACTGAGAAGCTCATCGCCACCGCCCGCGACTGGGCACCCCGCAGCTACGCCCTCGTCGCACTCCTCTACCTCCTCGGCCCCCGCATCGACGAAGTCCTCGCCCTCAACGCCGACCAGCTCGGCTACGACCGCGGCCACCACACGCTGCCCCTGCGGCTCAAGGGCGGGAAGCGCAAGCGCGTACCCCTGCCCCCGCTCGCCTACGACGCGCTCATCACCTACCTCGGCGATCGCCGCGAAGGCCCACTCTTCCAGACCGAAACCGGCGCCCGCTGGACCCAGCCCCAGGTCTGGACACACCTCCGCGTCCTCGCCAAGCACGCCGGCATCCCGCAGGCCGCCACCATGAAGCCCCACATGCTGCGGCACGCCTTCATCACCGACAGCCTCGACGCCAAAGTCCCGCTCCAAGACGTCCAGGACGCGGCCGGCCACAGCGACTCCCGCACCACCCAGCGGTACAACCGGCGCCGGCGACAGCTCGACAACCACCCCGCGTACACCCTCGCCGCCGGTCTCGCCGAACGGCTCCAACCCGAAGGAGACCAGCGTGGCTGACATCAACGGCGCCCGCGAGTACGAGCTCCAGGCCCTGATCTCGGATCTGACGGCAGACGGTCCGGTCCAGTACAAGGCTGAGACCGCGCTCGCCCAGCTGCTCGCGTCCTACGAGCAGCGGATCGCAGACCTCGAAGCTCAGCTCGCCAGCAAGTAGTCAGTCGTTATGCGCTGCCACCTGACCACAGAAGGGACGTAGACATGCCAGCCTTCAAGCGGCTGACCCGCGAGGACTTGACAAAGCTCACGCGCGCCGAGCTCTTGGACCGAATCAGGATGGAGAGCGACTACTGGGACCGCAAGTGCAAGCGCGGCCTGAACGAGGCCGACGCTGCCGCCCATCAGGAGTTCAGCTCGATCCTCCACGCCGCCCTCGACCCGGGCGCCGCCCTGAACCACGCCATCGTCTACATCGAGGGGCGTGGGGACAACGGCTACTGGAACGAGAAGCCGGGCGTCTGACCGCCCTGGCCGCTGTCGGCGCCGCGTGCAACACTGGCCGGAGTCCTTCGTAGCTCAGCGGCAGAGTGCTCGGTGCACCGCCCCTCGGGGTCTTGGAGAGTGGTCGCGGGTTCGAATCCCGCCGAAGGATCTAACGCCCGTCCCTGACATACGCGGGGGCGGGCGTCTTCACGTCCGGCCCGTTGTCAGTACCCCCTGAGACAATGAGGCCATCACATCGGCTCTAGCTAGCGGGGATGCTGCTGGGCCTCACTCCGCCCCGCCGGCTGCGTGCCCGGCGGGGCGGACTGCTGTCAGGCCGCCGGTTCGACCGCGTCCCGGATCGCCGCGGACCACTCCTCGAGGAGCTCCTCGTACCGCGCCGTAGCCGCCCCGCCCGCGGCGACGAGCGCCCGGATCTCCGCGTTGATCTCCGCGAGAGGGCGCACAGGACCAGGGGCGGAAGGGGCGGGGGACATGTCGCACAGGATATCGGGCGGCACCCGCAGATGGGCCGTCTCTTCTGATCAACGCCTGGACGCAGAACCGGCCTCACCCCCTACGCTGACAGTGTCGAGCTGCAGGAAAGGGGCAAGGCCGCTATGCCAGTTGATGCTACTCCCGAACCCATCAGGTTCGGGCAGCGCGTACAAATCCTCCGCACCCGCCGCGGCATGAGCCGCCCAGTCCTCGCTGGCCTCCTCGGCAAGTCGCCGTCGTGGCTCAAGCAGATTGAGACAGGTCAGATCCAGGTGCCCAAGCTGCCGACGATCCTGCGCATCGCGGAAGCCCTCCGCGTGCGTGACCTCGCCGACCTCACAGGCGACCAGTCCATGGCCATCGAGCTGTTCATCGGCCCCGGCCACTCCAGCCTTCCCGCCGTGAAGGCCGCCATCGACACCTTCCCGCTCGTTGCTGACCGGCAAGCACCCAGCGCCCAGCACCTGCTGCATCGGCTCGCCAAGGCATGGAGCGCAAGACACACGGCCCCCAACCACCGCGAAGTCATCGGCGCCCTCCTCCCGGCCCTGATCCGGGACGCCCAGCTCTCCGTGCGCCAAGCCGACACCGCAGTCGCCAGGAGGGCAGCACAGGCCACGCTTGCCGAGGTGTACTTCCTGGCCCAGTTCTTCTGCGCCTACCAGCCCGACTCGGCCCTGCTGTGGCGGGTTGCCGAGCGTGGCATGGTCGCCGCTCAGGACAGCGAGGACCCGCACGCCATCGGAGTCGCCGCCTGGCTCGCCGCACAAGCCCACCGGGACAGCGGGCCGGCCCACTTCGAAGCTGCCGACATGGTCGTCCATGAAGCGCTCCGCTACCTCGAGCCCCACCTCAACGCTGGGCCCGAGCCGGTCCTTGCCATCTCGGGAGCACTCCAGCACGAGGCCGGCTACACGGCTGCCCGCCGCGGCGACACCGCGACCGCCTGGTCGTGGTGGGACAAGGCCAGCAAGGCCGCGAAGAAGCTGGACCCCGGCTACTTCCACCCCATCACGAGCTTCGGCCCGGCCATCATGGGCGCCCACGCCGTGACCATCGCCGTCGAACTGCGAGCGGGTGGGGAATCGGTGCGGCAGGCGGTACGCGCGGACCGAACAGCGATCCCTTCCCGGCCCCGACTGGCGCGCCACCGCATTGAGGAGGCCCGCGGCTACCAGCTCGACGGACAGCCTGAGGTGGCCCTCGACACCCTCGACCGCGCTCACGCCGCAGCCCCCGAGACGATCCGCTACAACGGCTACGCCCGGCGGATCATCCTCGAGGAGACCGAAGCGAGGTCGCCGGAGCGCCGGCAGAAGGCGTCGGAGCTGGCGGTGAAGGTCGGGCTGCTCGCGGCCTGAGTCCGAGCATGTGGGCGAGGGGCAGGATTCCTGCCCCTCGTTCCTGTTCGCTCCCCATACGGTCGTGCTCACGCCCCCTCACCTGGAGCCGCCGTGAACGATGTACGGGAAGTGCCACCCCTCAGCGACCTGTCCGAGCAGCAGGTCCGCGGGACCGCCTGCGTGTACTGCGGGATCCATCTCGACAACGGGGATGCCGTCGACCTCGGCGAGCGCCCTGTCTCCCGAGCCGGACAGCGCAGCCGCTGGTTCCCCCGCGCCTGTCCCCAGCACGGGTCCGCCTCGTGACCGCCGGCCGGATCTGCTGCGAGTGCCAGCAGGCCATCATTGGCGAGGCGCGCGAGATCGTGCGGCACAGCGCAAGCGCGGTTCGCCCCAACGACTTCGTCTACGCTGGCCCGTGCCCGCCGCGGCAGCCGCGCCGGTCCCGCGTGGCCCGCTACCTGCCGCGGCGCCCCTAGACCCCCGCCTCTCCGGCCGCGGCGGCAGCGGGAGGGGCGGGAACTGTCCGTCAGTCACATGAGATCGGCGCGAACTGCAGTTTGGCCGATTTGCGCTCATGAATCCGGGGCACAGGACAGGAGTGAGTCCGCTGTAAGTCCTGGCCGGAGGCGGCTGGTTCGTGACGGATGCGCACGGGGTGCGAACTCTGCGTATGCATATATGCAGACAACACCTTCCCTGAACGGCATATGCCGGGCAGGATGAGTATCGAGCATGTGGCCGAAACCGGTCGTGCGCTCAGCGTTACGGCATGAGGTCCCGCGCCGGGAGGCGTAGGGCGCGGGCCAACCTGAGGATCAAGCTGAACTTGGGGTCAACAGCTCCGGCTTCGGCGTTCTGAACGGACCGCCGGTCGACGCCGGCGAGTTCGGCGAGCTTCTCTTGCGTGAGGTCCGCATGGATCCGGGCATCGCGGATTCGGTTGCCCAGCTCGTACCGGGCTTGCTGGATCCATGGAGGTGTTGCAGGTTGCACCCCTTGAACACTTGAACATCAAGATCGTTTTGTCTGCGCAATACATTGCGCTTTTTGTGATCAATGCTGGCCGGTCATCTGCGTCGACCGGCCGCCTAAGGCGTGACATCGCGCGTGAACGGGGGAACCGGCATGGAGGAGGACGAGATCCTTGCGCAGTACGAATGGGCCCTGGGGGTCTGCTTTCGTCATCCCGGGCTGGGTGAGGTCGTGACGGCGGAACTTGAGACGCTGCACCCGCGGGGTGAACCTGATGTGGCGGTTCGCGCGTGCCGCGAGTGTGTGAGCGTTCTGGAGGCGGACCGTCGACGGCGCGGCGGCTCTGCGGGTGGGCGCTGAATGCCTGGCTGGGGGCGGTCGGCCGGGGGGCGGCTGGGGAGTATTTGGGGGGCGGGGAGTGGTGGGGGAGCGTCAGATCCCTCGGCCAATCTCATTCGGTCTTACTCAATCCAGCTGAATCTCACCTGGTGAGAGCCCTGTGCGGTTCCCGCGAGTACTGCTCGGCAGGTGAGACGGGGTGTAGTAGCCAAAGCGAGAACAACTGGCTGCGGACCAAGCGGTACAACGCGGCCGGCAAGGTCGTCTCCGGCACCGGAGGCGTCTGCTACCTCTACGGTCCGATCCGGCCGAGCCCCGCCCAGGTCCTCGCGCTGCGGGCGGTCGGCGTGCTCTGAGAGCTCGCGTTGCCCCGAAAGGCGTGTAAGCGCAAGATAAAGGACACAAGGGCAAGAGGAGCTTCTCATAGGAGGCAGCCCGCCATGACCACCCAACCGAGAATCGAACACCACCCCGACCTCGCTGAGATGCGCTCGCGGTTCGAGCGGGTCACCAGCACTCCGAGTGCCCAGATCGTCGAGGCGCTGGCCCTGATGACGGGCCTCTACATCGCCGCCTCACCGTGGATCGCCGGATTCAGCGGGCTCGGCTCGCTGGCGATCAACAACCTGATCGCGGGCCTGGCGTACTGCCTGTGCATGAGCGGACTCGGCTCCGCTTACGAGCGCACCCATGCCATGGCCTGGACGGCGGTCGGTCTCGCCGCCTGGACGATCGTCGCGCCCTTCGTCATCTCCGGCGACGTCAGCACCACCCGCACGGTGTGGAGCAACGTCCTCGCCGGCGGTATCGCCCTGTGCCTGGCCCTGGCCATGGCGGGCATGGCGGGCCGCGACCGCACCACCCGATCCGGCGCGTGAGCGCACCCCCTGCACGCCCCCGGTCCGCATCGCGCGGCCGGGGGCGTGAGACATGCCACCCGTGACCGTCGTCTCTACCGCGAGGGCCGCCCCCGCTGTCACATTGGAGGCATGACCGCACACAGCGCCGCCCTGACCGCCCGCGCCCGCAACCTGGTCCGCACCGGCGGACCCGAGGACGATTCCTCCTCCTGGCTGGAGCACGTGCTCGGCTGGACCCTGGTCGTGGTCGTGGCCATGTTCGTCACCCAGGTCGGCTGGTTCTTCTAACCTCCGCCCCGGCGGCCGGCCCCGGCCTCCGCCTCCGCCCCGGCCTCCGGCTCGGCCTCCCCCTCCGCCCCGGCCTCCGGCTCCACCCGCCAGTGCCGGTCCGGAATGCCCACCAGCCCGTACAGCGCCCGTACGGGCGACCGCGCCGGCAGCAGCACCACCCCGGCCAGCAGGGCGAACGCCCCGGCCCCGGCCCACCACCCCAGCAGCCGGACGAGGACGCTCGCGCCCACCGCCCCCGCGAACGGCAGCCCGTAGACCCCCGCCCCGGCGATCGCCACCGCGATCACCCTCGGCACCTTGAGGTCCGCCGCGGCTCCCGGCAGCCGCCAGCCCTCCACCAGCCAGCCGATCTCGGCGAGCAGCATCGTGCCGATGACGGCCGTCCCGAAGACCAGCACGGCCAGGAAGGTGCCCGAGGTCGCGAAGGCCAGCACGCCGTTCACGACACCCTCCCCGGACCAGTCGGCCAACGCCCGCGGATCGGCGCTCAGGAGCCGCTCGTACCCCCTGCCGTCCCACCCGTGGATCAGGGTGAAGAACAGCAGGAAGTACCCGGCCACCGCCTGGAGGTACCCCCAGTACCCGGCCCCGACCAGCAGGAACAGCCGCGCCGTCAGGAACCCGAGCAGCGCGCCGGCCACCACCGAGGCCCCGTAGAAGAGGGCGAAGCCGGCCCACACCCCGTCGTGGTCGCGGGCCGCGTGCATCGTCGACCAGGCCGGGTTCTGCCAGAGCAGGTACGCCCCCGTGGGGGCGGGCAGCAGGGCCGCGTAGAGCAGGGTGAGCGCCAGGTACGGATTGGCCGCGCGGCTCCTCGTACGGACGCCCTCGCCCCGGACCGACCGCTCCCACCACTGGAGCTGGCGCGCGGCGGCCACCGCGAAGGTGGCGCCGATGCCGTACGCCCACAGCGGCGCGGCCTGTACGGGGATCACGAGGCCACCAGCCGCAGATCGTCGGTCCGGATCACGTCGGAGGTGACGAGCGCCTGCTCCGCGCTGACCCGGGTCATGAAGACGAACGGCGGGATGACCGGGGGAGCGGGCAGCCCGTCCGGGCTGAAGGTCACGCACAGCAGCCCCTCGATGCACCCGCTGAACCTCGTCAGGTACAAGGTCACCTCGCCGCTCAGGTCGAGCCTCTTCGCGGCGAGCCCGTACTCCTCGCCGCCGTCGCGGGTGCGCAGCTCGTAGTCGGTGAGCGTGGCGGCCCGCATGCGCAGCACCAGCACCTTCAGCGGGCCGTCCGCCGTGGGCACGTACGTGACCCCCGCGAAGGCGAACCCCTGGGGAGCGAAGAGCGAGGTGGTCACGGTCGGGGGAGTGCGCGCGGCCATCGGCGGACCGGCCGTGGCGGCCCTCGCCTCCCCGGTGCCCGCCACCAGCGAGGCGAGCAGCACCACCGGCAGCGCGGCGGCCAGCGTGCGCGGCCCGCTGCCGTCCAGGCTCGGGATGTACGGGCCCTCCTCGCCCGCCTCCGGATCGGGCACCGGGGTCCAGCCGAAGGCCAGCGCGCTGCCCGCGATGCCGAGCAGCATCCCGACGAGGAAGCCCCCGAGATTGGTCGCCACGAAGGACAGCACCGAGAGCAGCAGCGCGTGGACCGAGACGTAGGCCCGGGCCTGCGGCAGCAGCCATAGGAACAGGCCGGCGGCGATCAGCGCGAGGCCGATCCCGATGGCCGCGATCCCGCCGAGGCCCAGGCTGACCAGCACGGTGAGCGGGGAGAGCGGTACCAGCAGTAGCTCGGTCCCGCCCAGGATCACCAGCAGCCCGCCCCAGAAGGGGCGGGTGCGGCGCCAGGTGCGCAGCCGCCGCCGGGGGCCGGGCAGCGGGAGGCGGCGTTCCAGCCACCCGCTGCCCGGCCCCGCGGGCCCGCGCAGGCCTAGAAGCACTTCTTGCCGTCCAGGCTGACGTTCAGCTTCAGGCCCTTGAGGTGGAAGTTGCCGCCGGTCGCCGACCAGGCGTGCGACTTCACGTCCACGACCTCGATGTCCCCGGCCTGGAGGCCGAACTTTCCGGCCTCGCCCTTGATCCCGCCGACCTGGTCGAGGGTGGAGGCGTCGCGGCCGATCTGGGCGGTCCCGAAGACGGCGTCGCCGGCCAGGTCCTCGCCGTCGATGACGAGATTGCTGGCGGTGACGTTCCCGGCCGGGCCGCCGGCGGTCAGTTTGAAGACCACCTTGCCCACCGGGGTGTCCACTTCGGCGGCCTGGCAGATGTCGGTGAGGGTGGCCTCGCCGATGCCGAGCAGGGCGACGGGATGTCCCTTGCCGTCGACGGATCGGTCGGTGTGCACGTAGGAGGACAGGCCCTTGCTGCTCAGCTTGGAGGAGGAGACCTGGAAACTGGTCCCCGAGACGGCGAAGGAGGCGGCGAGCGCGCCCTGCGCCATGACCATGGCCATCGCCCCGACCGCGACGATCGCGGGCATCGCGACGGCGGCGGTCTTCTTCCAGTCGGCCCGGCCCTCTGGCGCGTTCCTGGTCGTGTTGGTCCTGCTGGTGCCCATGATGTGGTCCTCCCGTACGTCGTCCGGTGCGCAGGGGGAGTGCAAAGGGGGGTGCCAGGGGGTCTGCCATACTGCGGGCATCCTGTGGCAGTTCGAGGCTAGGGCTGAATTTGAATAATAGTCAACAGCGGGGAACCACCGGACGTTCGCAGGTTCGGCGGGCCGAACTCATAGCGATCGGGCGCAAGTTGTTCGCCGACACCTCGTACGACGCGCTCTCCATGGACGACATCGCCAAGCACGCGGGCGTGGCCAAGGGGCTCATCTACTACTACTTCAAGAGCAAGCGCGGCTATTACCTGGCCATCGTCGAGGACTCGGTGGCCGAGCTCGTGGCCCGCGCCGCGGGCGAGAGCGAACTGCCCAACGCGCAGCGGGTGCGGACCACCATCGACGGCTACCTGTACTACGCCGAGCACCACCAGGCCGCCTACCGGACCATCGTCACCGGCGGCGTCGGCTCGGACTCCGAGGTCCTCGCCATCCGCGACGCCGTCCGCGAGGAACTCATCGCGACCATCGCCGAAGGCGCGTACGGCCGCCGCGAGATCCCGCCGGTCGCCCGGCTCGCACTGGTCGGCTGGCTCGCGGGCGTCGAGGGCAGCACCCTCGACTGGATCGGCCCGGCGGAGGCCGCGGCGCGAGCCCCCGCCAAGGTCCCCGCGCAGGCCCGGGAGGGCCGCGGGCCCGGGGCTCCCGGCGACCCGGGTCACCCCGACCGGGCCGAGGTCGGAGCCCTGCTGGTGCGCACGCTGCGCGCGACGCTGACGGTGATCGAGGAGTTCGTCCCGGAGTGCCCGGCCCCGCCCGTCCCCGAGGAGGATCTGCTGCCCGTGACGGGAAGCCCCTGATCGGGCATACTCAACCGCCGCAGCCCCTTGAACAGGACCTTCCCGCGATCCGGGAGGGCACCATCGGTTGTGAGCCCCGAGACCCGGCGACGCGTACCACCCTCACGCGCCGCCCCGTGCTTGAACGTGAGGAGAGCGCCGCCATGACCGACCGCGCGCCGCAGGTGGACCGATCGCTGCCCACCGAGGAGTCCCGAGACCTGCTCGCGCTCGTGCGCGAGATCGCGCAGCGGGAGATCCGCCCCCGGGCCGCCGAGGAGGAGGACACCGGCCGCTTCCCCCGTGAGGTCTTCGCGCTGCTCTCCGAGGCCGGACTGCTCGGGCTCCCGTACGCCGGCGAGTTCGGCGGCGGCGACCAGCCGTACGAGGTCTACCTCCAGGTGCTGGAGGAGCTGGCCGCGGCCCGCCTGACCGTCGGGCTCGGCGTCAGCGTGCACTCGCTGGCCTGTCACGGCCTGGCCGGCTACGGAACCAAGGAGCAGCAGGGCGTCCACCTGCCCGCCATGCTCGGCGGCGGACTGCTCGGCGCGTACTGCCTCTCCGAGCCGTCCTCGGGCTCCGACGCGGCCTCCCTGACCACCAAGGCGGTCCGCGACGGCGAGGACTGGCTGATCAGCGGTACCAAGGCCTGGATCACGCACGGCGGCGTCGCCGACTTCTACACGGTGCTGGCCCGCACGGGCGTGGACGGCCCGAAGGGCATCACGGCCTTCCTGGTCCCGGGCGACGCGCAGGGCCTCACGGCGGCGGTCCCCGAGAAGAAGATGGGCATGAAGGGCTCGCCCACCGCCCAGCTGCACTTCGACGGGGTACGGGTCCCCGACTCGCGCCGCATCGGCGAGGAGGGCCAGGGCTTCACCATCGCCCTGGCCGCGCTGGACGCGGGCCGCCTCGGCATCGCCGCCTGTGCGATCGGCGTGGCCCAGGCCGCCCTGGACGAGGCCCTGGCCTACGCGCTGGACCGCAAGCAGTTCGGACACCCCATCGCGGACTTCCAGGGCCTGCGGTTCATGCTGGCCGACATGGCGACGAAGATCGAGGCGGGCCGCGCGCTGTACCTGGCGGCGGCGCGGCTGCGGGACGCGGGCAAGCCCTTCTCCCGCCAGGCGGCGATGGCCAAGCTCTTCTGCACCGACGCGGCGATGGCCGTCACGACGGACGCGGTCCAGGTCCTGGGCGGCTACGGCTACACGGCCGACTTCCCGGTCGAGCGGCTGATGCGCGAAGCGAAGGTCCTCCAGATCGTGGAGGGCACGAACCAGATCCAGCGCATGGTGATCGCCCGCCACCTGGCGGGCCCGGAATCCCGCTGACCCACCGGCCCGGGGCGGCGGGCCTGCTCGCTCCGTGAGCGGTCAGCCGCCGAAGAGGGGGCCGGTCGGCCAGATGGGGGAGGAGGCGATCCGGGACCACTCCGGGTCGCGCTGTCCCGGCACGGTCCGGCCGTCCTCCTCCCACCGGGTGAGCAGTGCACGGTAGATGGGCGGGTCGGGGGCCTGCCGAACCGATTCTTCGTACCCTGCGGCAGGCGCCCGCCGCCGGCGCCCCACCTTCGGCGTGGAAGTCTCCATCGTGGTCATACCGGGCCAACGCGCCACCGGACCCACGGGTAACCCCGCCCATCCGTTCGACCCATCCCCTCGGGCTCCCTCCGGCGCCGGGACCGCGATCCGTCACGCCGGTTCGACGGGCAGCCACAGCTCGCAGGTCGCGGTGCTGAAATCGTCGGCGCGTTCGAGGACCGTGACGATCGAGGGACCGGGCCGCAGCCGCCACGGGTTGGAGGGGAACCAGTCGGTCGCGGTCGCGGCCCAGGCCGTCTGCAGGGCCTGCGGATGGGGTCCGGCGGTGCGGAACACTGCCCACGTGCCGGCCGGCACCTCGATGGCGTCCAGGCCGTCGGGAGCCGCGGTCTCCCGGGACAGGGCGACTCCGTGCAGGTAGGTCAGTTCGCTCCCCTCCGTGCCGTCGGGGTCGACGTCGTCGGAGACCTGCAACAGGCCCGCCGGTGCGGTGTCGCCGAGGGCCTTCAGCCGGAGGTGCTCCTCCCGCGGCAGCGCGGTGATGTGCCGCTGGATGTGCGGGTTGACGCCCTGGTGGACGAGCGGAACCCGGACGGCGTGTCCGACCAGCCGGAACGCGGGGCGGTCGAGGAGGCGGGTGTCCATGGGGGTGCTCCCTTCGACGGTCAGGCGGATCCTGAGCCGTGGTTGTGTGCGCAGGGGGCCTCCGTCGCGGCGCACGTCGCTGGGGCCGGCGCCGTGGACCGCGCGGAACGCGCGTCCGAACGCCTCGGTCGAGCCGTATCCGTAGCGGACGGCGATGCTCAGCAGATCGGCTTCGCCCCGCACGACGTCGGCGGCGGCGACGGTCATGCGGCGCCGGCGCACGTACTCCGACAGCGGCATGCCGGTCAGGGACGAGAACATCCGGCGCAGGTGGTACCCGGTCGTGCCGAGCTCCGCGGCCAGTCCGTGGACGTCGAGTTCCTCCGCTTCCTCCGCGAGGTGCTCCTCGACGAGATCGACGAGCCGGTTGAGTGCCGAGATCACGAGGCCTCCTTTCGATGCCAACCCTGCCCGGTCGCGCCCCGCCGGGACCCGACCGTTGCGATCCGGTCCGGTCCGGTCCGATCCGATCCGGTCCGATCCGGTCCGATCCGGTCCCCGGTCCCCGGTCCCTGGTCCCATCCGGTCCGATCACGAGGCCGCGCTGACGCCGGGCCCGGAACCGAGGGGAAGTGCGGCGAGCGTCAGTGCCGAGTCCGCGTGCAGGGTGATGCGTACCGGTGCGAAGGAGGTGGCGTCCAACGGCGACTCCCCGGTCCCGGGACTGCGGGCGTAGCGCGGATGGGCGCCCCCGCTGATCTGCCAGCGGACGCGGTGGCCGACTGCGAAGCGGTGGGCGGTGGAGCCCATCGGCACGCTGATCCGCGAGGGCTCCCGCCCGTCCGTCCGAAGCCGGCCCAGCCCGTCGCAGACGTTCACCGAGCGGCCCTGTGCGTCCACGTCGCAGAGGCGGGTGAAGACGTCGGCGTGGCCGGTGTCCGTGGAGACGCTCAGCCGTGCGGAAACCGGGCCGAGGACGTCCAGGGGCTCGGTCAGCGGCGGACCGGTGAAGGTCAGTACGTCGTCCCGGGCCTCCAGGGCGCTGTTGTCGCGGGGGCCGGCCGTACGGGAGAGCAGCGGGCCGCCGAGGGACGGGGTGGGGTCGGCCGGGTCGTAGCGGAACGAGATCAGGGGCTCCGACTCCGCGGGAGCCTGCCGGATCAGGTGCCCCTGCGCGGTGGGGAACCACGGGCCGGCGACCGCGGCCGGCGGCCAGTCCTCGACGTCCCGCCAGTCGTCTTCGCCGCCGACGTGCACGCGCACCCTCGTGGGACGCAGGGCCGAGGGGTCGGCGCACAGGTGTGCGCGCAGCCAGCCGAGCGTCTCGGCGAACACCTCGGGCCACCCCTGCTGCAGCGCCGACGTATGGGTCCAGGGGCCGACGAGCAAGGAGGTCTCGCACCCGGCCTCACGGAGCCGGCGGTACTGCTCGAACGTCTGGTCGCCCAGCACGTCGTGCCATCCGGTGATCAGGCCGGTCGGCACCTTCAGCCGCCGCGCCACCGCCGCCAGCGACGCGCCGTCCCAGTACGGGTCCTCGGCGTCCGGGTGCGCCATCACCTCGTCCAGCCAGGGCGCGTCGCCCCCGAGGGCGGACGCGTGCGCCCCGCGCAGCGGCTGCGCGGTGGTGACCTCGCGCAGGCGCCGCCGCAGGCGCAGGGTCGCCTTCACGAACGGTGCCAACCCCCGGTGCTGATACGTCATGCCGACGCCGACCGCGAGCGCGTTCTCCAGGCGGAGCGCTCCGTCCGCGTGGAACAGGGCGTGCGGATCGTGCAGCCCCACCTGCACCACCATCGCCTTCAGCTCCGGCGGCGGGTCCGCGGCGAGGGCCCACTGCGCGTATCCCAGGTAGCTGGGGCCGACGGTCCCCAGCGTTCCGTTGAACCAGGGCTGCCCGCGCAGCCAGGACACGGCGGCCCGGCCGTCGGCGGCCTCGTTGCGCCACAGGTCGAACGCGCCGCCGGAACCACCGGTGCCGCGACAGCTCTGCAGCACCACGTGGAAGCCCTGCTCGGCGAAGAGCACGCCGTACATGGGGGACCAGGGCAGAGCCCTGCCGTACGGAGAGCGGACCAGGAGGGTGGGGAAGTCGCCCTCGGCGCGCGGGAAGTAGTGGTCCGTGATCAGCGGGCTGCCATCGGCGGCCGGCACCGGCAGCCCCGGCTCCCACCCGACGGCGTGCCGCCGGGCCGGCAGGCCCTTCCAGGTCGCCCTCATGATCCGTGAGCTCAGTGGCGGCTTGCCGGAAGGCGGTGTCCAGGACGTCCTCGTCGCAGGACCGTGCGGGTGCGCTGCCATCGTTCGCCTCATCGTTAACCTCACTCGTTCCCCTCCTCGCTATCCGTACGCTGTACGAGAATAGCCCATGCTTGGATGGGACCCGCAAGGGCCGGCTCGATCAAGGGAGGGGGTGCGGACCGTGCCCCGTACGGGAGAGACCGGCGCGCCGGGCGTCGACCCCGAGCAGCTCTGGCTGGGCTCCGCAAAGCCCCGCAGGGGCCGCAAGCCCTCCTTCAGTCGAGAGGCGATCACGGCGGCGGCCGTCGCCCTGGCGGACGCGGAGGGGCTCGAAGCGGTCACCATCCGGAGGGTCGCGGCCGAGGTCGGCGCCGGCGCCATGTCGCTCTACAGCTACGCCCCCGACAAGGAGACGCTGCTGGAGCTGATGGTCGACCACGTCAGCGGCGAACTGCCGACCGCGGGCGCGCCCGCCGGCGACTGGCGCGCCGAGCTGAAGGCCATTGCGCACCTCCAGCGCGCCCACATGCTGCGACACCCCTGGCTGCCCGCCGCGCTGGCCGCCCGCCGCGTCCCGGGCCCCCACACCCTGGCCTTCCTGGAGCGGGCGCTGGCCGCCCTGCGGCCCACCGGACTGGACGGTGCGGCGAAGCTGGAGGTCTTCGCGCAGCTCACCGCGTTCGTGGCCGGGCACGTCACCCATGAGATCGCGGCGGCTGCGGCCCTGCGTTCCCCCGACCGCCTCGCGGCCGAAGCCCGCTACCTCGCCGCTGTGGCAGCGGACGGCCGTCACCCGGAACTCGCCGAAGCCCTCGCCGCCCCGGGACGCCCCCTCACGCCCGAAGCCACCTTCACCCGATTCCTCAACCGCCTCGTAGACGGCCTGGACACCGCCTGACCCCGCTACGGCCCCGGGCCACTCGCCGAGGCCGAACAACCGTCGAGCCGAACCCCACCCAACACGCCCCCACCCCGGCGAACCACCCACCCCCACCCCCGCCCCGACCCTGACGGCCCGCGCTGCGCCTGGAGCCGGGCGGCCCGTGCTGCGCCCGGTGCCGGGCGGCCCGCGCTGCGCGCTACGGCCCTGGCCCCGTGCCTTACGGCCTGTGCCCCGGGCCCCGCGGTGCGGCCCCGCGCCCCGCCCGCGCCCCGGGCCCTGCGCCTCACGGCCCGGGCCTCACGCCCCGCGTCCCTGCCTCGGAACCCGGGCCCCGCGGTCCGGGGCCGGTGACCCCCGACCCGCAAGGCGGGCCCGGGGTGGCCCCGGCGGAGCGGGGCGGCCCCGGCGGGCCAGGGGTGGCTCCGGGTCCGTGCGGTCCCGGAGCGGAGGCACGGTGTCCGAGGCCCGCGCCCCGCCCGGGCCTCCGCACGATGTGTCTCCCTGCCAGTTCGTGCCACAACCCTGTTCCCCGGACCGTGATCTGACGTACCGTCATCTCCGCCCAGGTGTCACCCCCCCGCACCCGTCCACGGAGGTTCGCCATGCCCGCCGACCGGCCCGTACCGCTCGACGAATACCCCATCCACCAGGCCCCGTTGTCGATGAAGCACCTCGTCACCGGCGACCGCAACGCCTACGACCGCTGCATCTTCCACGTCTTCGACCACGCGGGCCGCGCCGTCCTGATCCTCGGCCTCGGGGTCTACCCCAACGCCGGGGTCATAGACGCCTATGCCACCCTCCGCCTCGGCGACGAACTCCTCGCGGTCCGCGCCTCCGACGCCCTCACCGACGACCGCATGAACCTCTCCGTCGGCCCGCTCCGCATCACCGTCGACGAACCCCTCCGCCGGCTCACCCTCTCCTGCGCCGCCGACCCGGAGGACCCCGACGGGCTCTCGTACGACATCACCTGGACCGCCGGGTTCCCCGCCGTCTGGGAGCCGCACCACACCCAGCGCCGGGGCGACCGCCTCATCCTCGAAGGCCGCCGCTTCGTCCAGGCCGGCAGCGTCACCGGCACCATCCGCGCCAAGGGGGAGGAGTTCGCCCTCGACGCCGACTGGACCGGCACCCGCGACCGGAGCTGGGGCGTGCGCCCCATCCCCGGCGAAGAGGGCGGCCGCGCCGCCGAGGAGCACCGCCCCGAAGGGTTCCACTGGCTCTGGATCCCGGTCCGGTTCGAGGACCGCTTCCTGATGGTCATCACCCAGGAGGACGCCGACGGCCACCGGGCGCTCAGCGAGGCCGTCCAGGTGTTCCCCGAAGACAGCGGCCGCCACGACGTCCAGCTCGGCTGGCCGCACACCGACATCCGCTACCGCCCGGGCGGCCGTCACCCCGTGAGCGCCGTCGTCCACCTCACCGACCCGGCCGGCCGCAAACCGCTGGAACTCGGCGTGGAGATCCTGAACTCCTCCCCGCTCGCCGTCGGGGCCGGCTACCCGCCCGCCTCCGACTGGCAGCACGGCACCTGGCAGGGCCGCGCCTGGACCGACCGTCGCACCTACGACCTCTCCGACCCCGCGGCCCACCCCATGGCCGCCTTCGGGGTCACCGACCACTCGGCCCGCTTCACCCTCGAAGGCCGCAGCGGCTACGGCATCTTCGAGCACGGCAGCTTCGGCCGCCACGACCCCAGCGGCTTCGCCGACTACGGCTCGGTCGCCCCGTAGCCCCGGCCCGGCACCTCACGCCCGGCACCGCACGCCCGACGCCTCACACCTCAACGGCCAATCCAGAGAACGGGTTTCCCATGGCAGGACCGGCACCGCGCCCCCGTACCTCCACCCGCGAACCCGAGGAGCTGGGCCGGCGCCTCGCCGCCTGGCTCGACGCCGAGCTCCCCGGCGCCAAGGTCACCAACATCTCCGTCCCGGGCTCCAACGGCATGTCCAGCGAGACCCTGCTCTTCGACATAGAGCACCCCGACGCCCCCCTCCACGCCTGCGCCCTGCGCCTCGCCGCCGACCCGGCCGCCTACACCGTCTTCCCGACGTACGACATGCCCCGCCAGCACCGGGTCATGAGCCTGGTCGCCGCCCACACCGACCTGCCGGTCCCGCGCGTGCAGTGGCTGGAAGAGGACCCCGGCCCGCTCGGAGCCCCGTTCTTCGTGATGGCCCGCGCCGAAGGGCGCGTACCGCCCGACGTGATGCCCTACACCTACGAGGGGAACTGGCTGCACGCCGCGACCGACGCGCAACGCGCCGCGCTCCAGGAGTCGAGCATCGCGCTGCTCGCCCGGCTGCACGACCAGTTCCCGCCCGAGGAGGCCCGGTTCCTCCTCCCGGAGGGCGACGGCAGCCCGCTGCGCCGCCACGTCGAGTCCCAACGCGCCTACTACGACTGGGTGGTTGAGGGAAAGCCCCGATCACCCCTCCTGGAGCGGGCGTTCGCCCGCCTCGAAGAGCTCTGGCCGGCCGACGAGGGCGGCCCGGCCGTCCTCAACTGGGGCGACGCGCGCATCGGCAACGTCATCTTCGAGGCCGACGGCTTCGAACCCGTGGCCGTCCTCGACTGGGAGATGGCGGCCTGCGCCCCGCGCGAGGTCGACCTCGGCTGGACCGTCTACCTGCACCGGTTCTTCCAGGACCTGACGGTCGGTTTCGGCCAGCCGGGCCTGCCGGACTTCCTGCGCCGCGAGGACATCGAACGCCGGTACGCCGAACTCACCGGGCACGCGCCGCGGGACATGGAGTTCCACACGCTCTACGCCGCCCTGCGGCACGGGATCGTGATGCTGCGCATCGCCTACCGGCAGGCGCACTTCGGTGAGGTGGAGATCCCGGCGGATCCCGACAGCCTGATCCTGCACCATGCCAGCCTCACCGCCATGGTGCAGGGAACGTACTGGTAGCCGCCCCGGTACCGCTCGGCCCGTGCTCAGGCGGCCTGCGCGTGCTGGCGCATCTGCGGCATCACCGCGGGCGCCGGCACCCGCACGGGCCGCGAGCCGGGGCCGCCGACGTGCGAGAAGGGCTGCGTCCGCCAGTCCAGGCCCTGCGGCAGCGCCAGGTGGACGACGGGCTCCAGCTCCGTGGCCTCGCCGTCACCGAAGTCGAGGGTGGGCAGCGCGTCGGAGGCGGGCCGCCCGGTGCCCGCGCACACCGTGAGCCCGAAGGGGTTCCACGGGCTCGGGCAGAGGGCGTGCTCCGGCAGGAACTCCTCGTCCGCGACGAGGGCGATCGACTGGCCGCAGTCGGGGCAGGTCGCGTGGTGGATCTCGAAGCCCTCGGCGTATTCGAGGTAGTCGTCGTCGTCGGCGTAACCGCTCTCGACGATTTCCAGGGGCTCCGGTTCGGTGCGACCGGCGCGCTTGGTGTTCAGCATGGATGTACTCCCCCTTGGGTGGGCCGGGCGGGCAGGTTCTTCGGCCACGGCCACCCCAAGCACTTCCCGTCGCGCGGCACGAGTAACCACATCCGGCCGCCGTACGCCCGCGTACCCCTGTGGCCTTGGTCACATGCCCGCCGCAGGTGCCACCTCAATCCGTGGACACGGCTGGGCCTGAACGGTTCGGGGCCGTAAGTTGTGCGGCTATGAGCGCAATGGAGGAGCTGGACCGCCAGATCGTGGATCTGCTCGTACGGGACGGGCGGATGAGCTACACGGACTTGGGCAAGGCCACCGGACTGTCCACGTCGGCGGTCCATCAGCGAGTACGCCGGCTGGAGCAGCGCGGGGTCATCCGCGGTTACGCGGCGGTCGTCGACCCCGAGGCCGTCGGCCTTCCCCTCACGGCCTTCATCTCGGTCAAGCCCTTCGACCCGAGCGATCCGGACGACATCGCGGAGCGGCTGGCGGGTGTCCCCGAGATCGAGGCCTGCCACAGCGTCGCGGGCGACGAGAACTACATCCTCAAGGTCCGCGTGGCCACCCCGCTGGAGCTGGAGGACCTCTTGGGCCGCCTCCGCGCCCTGGCCCACGTCTCCACCCGCACGACGGTGGTCCTCTCCACCCCGTACGAGGCCCGCCCGCCCCGGGTCTGAGCAACTCCACCCCCGCCGGCCAACTCCACCCCCGCCGCCCGACTCCAGCCCCTCCGGCATTCGAGGAGCGGGGTCCGGGGTCCGGCCCCGGGGAACGGGCGAAGGGCGGGTAGGGGATCCCCCCGGGCCCCCGGGCCCCCGGGCCCGCCGCGGAGGGGCCGCGGTCCGCGGAGCGCACCGCACCCGCCAGACTGTCGGCATGACAGACCGCACCATCGCCTACTCCGCCAACGCCGCCGGAAGGCCCGCCCCCGCCCCCACAGCCGGAGGCCCCCGCACGGTCCTCCTCCGCGGCGGAGAGGTCCACAGCCCCGCCGATCCCTTCGCCACCGCGATGGTCGTCGAGCGCGGCCACATCGCCTGGGTCGGCTCCGAGGGCGCCGCCGACGCCTTCGCGCAGGGCGTGGACGAGGTCGTCGACCTCGGCGGGGCGCTCGTCACCCCCGCCTTCACCGACGCCCACGTGCACACCACCTCCGCGGGCCTCGCCCTGACCGGCCTGGACCTGTCCACGGCCGCCTCCCTCGCCGAAGCCCTCCAGCGCGTGCGCGCGTACGCCGGGGCCCGCCCCGGCGACCGGGTGCTCCTGGGCCACGGCTGGGACGCCGCCCGCTGGCCCGAACGCCGCGCCCCGCGCAGGCAGGAGCTCGACGAGGCCACCGGCGGCCGCCCGCTCTACCTCAGCCGCATCGACGCGCATTCCGCCGTGGTGACCACGGCCATGCTCCGGCTCGTCCCCGAGGTGAGTGCGGCCGCCGACGAACCGCTGACCCGCGACGCCCACCACGCCGTACGCCGCGCCGCGCTCGGGGCCCTCACCCCGGCCCAGCGCGCCGAGGCCCAGCGGGCCGCCCTCGACCGGGCGGCCTCCCTCGGGATCGGCTCCGTCCACGAGTGCGGCGGCCCGGAGATCTCCTCCCCGGAGGACTTCACCGCCCTCATGGAGCTGGCGCGGACCCACCCGGGCCCGCGGGTCTTCGGCTACTGGGCCGACCGGGACCTCGCCCTGGTCAAGGAACTCGGCGCCGTCGGGGCGGCCGGCGACCTCTTCGTCGACGGCGCCCTCGGCTCGCACACCGCCTGTCTGCACGACCCGTACGCCGACGCGGAGCACACCGGCACGGACTACCTCGACGCGCGGGCCGTCGCCGAACACGTCGCCGCCTGCACCGAGGCGGGCCTCCAGGCGGGCTTCCACGCCATCGGGGACGCCGCGATCACCGCCGTGGTCACCGGGGTCCGGGCCGCCGCCGACAAGGTCGGCCTGGACCGCGTCCGCGCCGCCCGGCACCGCGTGGAGCACGCCGAGATGATGACCCCGGCCACCATCGCCGCCTTCGCGGAGCTTGGCCTCACGGCCTCCGTGCAGCCCGCCTTCGACGCGCTGTGGGGCGGTGAGCGGGGCATGTACGCCGACCGGCTCGGCGCCGAGCGCGCCCGCACCCTCAACCCGTACGCGGCCATGCTCAAGGCCGGCGTCCCGCTGGCCTTCGGCTCCGACGCCCCGGTCACCCCGCTCGACCCCTGGGGCACCGTCCGGGCGGCCGCCTTCCACCACACCCCCGCCCACCGCATCTCCGCACGGGCTGCCTTCGCCGCCCACACGCGCGGCGGCTGGCGGGCCCTGGGCCGCGACGACGCGGGCATCCTCGTCCCCGGCGCCCCGGCCGACTACGCGGTGTGGGACACGGCCGAACTGGTCGTCCAGGCCCCCGACGACCGGGTCGCCCGCTGGTCCACGGACCCCCGCTCCGGGACCCCCGGACTGCCGGACCTGACCCCCGGCGGCGAGCTGCCGGTCTGCCTGGCCACCGTGGTCGGCGGCCGGGAGGTATTCGTACGGCCACAGGGGTGATGCGGGTGGCCGTGGTTCGGCGAGGGCGGCCGGACCCGGATAGGTTCGGCCGGGTCCACCACCGGACGTCCGAACCGGACGGAGCCGATCGCTCAGCCGCGCCCGCGCCTCGGGGGCGAGGGAAGGTTTCGCCGCAAGGGCGTCCCCCCTGCTCCGCAGGAGAATTGGGGGCCGGTGGCCTCAGATCGGGGCCCCGCGGTCCAGTAGACAACGGTCAGGCGGCCCGCAGCCAGCGGGAGCCGGTCCGGCCCGAAGGACCGCGGGCCCCGATCGCTGTTCTAAAATCATCCTCTGCGACACGACGTACTGGATGTACGAGAACGCAAAAGGGGAATCAGTGAGCGACGGCGGACAGCGAAGCTACGGACCGCTCGGCACGGCCTTGGTGATCATTCCGACCTACAACGAGGCGGAGAACATCGGGCTGATCGTCGGCCGCGTCCGCGCGGCTGTACCCGGGGCCCACGTCCTGGTGGCCGACGACAACAGCCCGGACGGCACCGGAAAGCTCGCCGACGAGCTGGCGGCCGCGGACGACCAGGTCCACGTCCTGCACCGCAAGGGCAAGGAGGGCCTCGGGGCCGCCTACCTGGCCGGCTTCGGGTGGGGCCTGGAGAACGGCTACGGCGTCATCATCGAGATGGACGCCGACGGCTCCCACCAGCCCGAGGAGCTGCCCCGGCTGCTCACCGCCCTGGAGGGCGCCGACCTGGTGCTGGGCTCCCGCTGGGTGCCGGGCGGCCGGGTCGTCAACTGGCCCAAGAGCCGCGAGTTCCTCTCCCGGGGCGGGTCCACGTACTCCCGGCTGATGCTGGGCGTCCCGATCCGCGACGTGACCGGCGGCTACCGCGCCTTCCGCCGGGAGACCCTCGAAGGCCTGGGCCTGGCCGACGTGGCCTCGGCGGGCTACTGCTTCCAGGTCGACCTGGCCCGCCGGGCCGTGCGGAAGGGCTTCCGCGTGGTCGAGGTGCCCATCACCTTCGTCGAGCGCGAGTTCGGCGACAGCAAGATGAGCAAGGACATCGTGGTGGAGGCCCTCTGGAGGGTCACCCAGTGGGGCCTGAAGGAGCACGCGGGCAAGCTCTCGGACAAGCTGACGGACAAGCTGACGGGCAAGCCCCGGGGCAAGTAGGCGCGCCCCCTAGGGGATGTCCGGTACCTCCGGCTGAGGACGTCTTTACGCCGGCCCAGGCACACTGGGGATATGACGACCGGAGTTCCGACCTCTACGGCCCCCCGGCGGCGTTCGCCCGCCCGTACGTACCTCCCCCTGGCCATCGCGGCCTGGCTGATCCTGGAGATCTGGCTGCTCGGCCAGGTCGCCGGAGTGGTCGGCGCCGGCGGTGTCGCCCTGCTGCTCGCGGGCGGCCTGGTGCTGGGTGCGGTGGTCATCAAGCGGGCCGGGCGACGCGCCTTCAAGAACCTGGCGGAGACCTTCCAGCAGGCCCAGGAGGGCCGTCAGCCGACGCCGCCGCAGCCCGGCAAGCCCGGCACGGGCAACGGCCTGACCATGCTGGCCGGTCTGCTCCTGATGATGCCGGGCCTGATCTCCGACGCCGCCGGTCTGCTGCTCCTGCTCCCGCCCGTCCGCGCCTGGATCGGCCGCCGGGCCGCCGGCTCCCTGGAGCGGAAGATGGCCTCCGCACCGGCCGGTTCCTTCGGCGACGCCTTCCAGCAGGCCCGGATCCACTACCCGGACGGCAAGGTCGTCCCGGGTGAGGTCATCCACGGCGAGGTCATCCGCGAGGACGCTCCGCAGCGCACCGACAACGGCCACCGGCCGCCGCTGACCCCCTGAGTCGTCAGCCTGACCTCCTGACCGGCCGACAGCCAGACCGGACAGCACGAAGCGGAGGGGCCCACCACACGCTGTGTGGTGGGCCCCTCCGCTTCGTGCTGTCTTACTGCGCCGCTGTGGCGTCCGGCTGTCAGGCGGACTTGCGGCTGTCCCGCGGATGCACGGCAATGTTCATGGCGCCGGAACGAAGGACCGCCAGCCTCTCGGCCAGCACTTCCTCCAGCTCCTCGCGGGTGCGCCGCTCCATGAGCATGTCCCAGTGCGTTCGCGCAGGCTTGCCCTTCTTCTCTTCGGGCCCATCCCCGTCAACCAGGAGTGCCATGGCGCCACACGCCTTGCACTCCCACTCCGGCGGAATTTCTGCCTCAACCGAGAACGGCATCTCAAATCGATGTCCGTTCTGGCATGCGTACTCCACCGCCTGGCGCGGGGCCAGATCGATGCCGCGGTCCGTCTCGTAGCTGGTAACCACGAGCCGCGTACCGCGGAGAGCTCGCTCACTCATGAATCGTGCCTCCCGGGCTTGTCGCCCACAGGACAGGTGTCGCTGTCGTCGTCATCCGGTCAACGTCCGGTCGGCGGTATAGATTCCCGCTCCGGGTCATGCGTCGCCCGTCGTACCGCCCCTTGTTGTACCCACCAGTGCCCGTTTTGTCACATCTGGCAGCAGATGTCACCCAACGTCTTCACTTCATAAGCACGCAGTAACGGTCCGCCTGGCAGGCCAAAGGCGTACACTACCGGCCCTTAGCTTGAACGTCGAAATTCGTTCCGAATTCGCGCGCCCGTAGCCCCTCGCATCCGTCGGATCCCTGGTCAGATCCGCTCGGGTACAGGATTCCCCGCCGCCTTCACGGCGCGCCGCACCGGCACTCGGGCGAGCAGCACGAAACCCAGTGCGAAGAAGACCACCAACGAGATGATCGCGTCCCGGTAACTGCCCGTGACCTGGTACGTCAGCCCGAAAACCAGGGGGCCCACCCAGCTCAGCCCCCGGTCGCTCATCTCGTACGCCGAGAAGTACTCGGCCTCCTTGCCCGCCGGGACCATGTGCGAGAACAGCGAACGCGACAGCGCCTGACTGCCGCCCAGCACCAGTCCGATCATCGCGGCGAGTGCGAAGAACCACACCGGGGTCCGGGCCGGCAGGAAGTACCCGGCGGCCAGCGTCACGCCCCAGGCCACCAGCGATCCGAGAATCGTCCGCTTGGCGCCGTACCGGACGGCCAGCCGGCCCATCCCCAGCGCACCCGCCACCGCCAGGATCTGCACCAGCAGAACGGCCACGATCAGCGTGGACTGATCCAGCTCCAGCTCCTCGGAGCCGTAGACGGAGGCCTGGGAGATCACGGTCTGCACGCCGTCGTTGTAGATCAGGTACGCCAGCAGGAACGACAGGGTCAGCGGGTAGCGCCGCATGTCCTTCAGCGTGGCCACGAGCTGCTTCCAGCCGCTGACCGGCGGACCCTCCCCGGGCTCCCGGACCACGGCCCGGTCCCGGAGCCGGCGCAGCGGGACGATCGTGAAGGCGCCCCACCACAGCCCCGCCGAGGCCAGGCAGATCCGTACGGCCTCGCCCTCGGAGAGCCCGAAGGAGTCGTGGCCCTGGTAGAGCACCAGGTTCAGTACGAGCACGAAGGCGCCCGAGGTGTACCCGAAGGCCCAGCCGCGCGAGGAGACGCTGTCCCGCTCCCCGGGGGTGGAGATCTGCGGCAGATAGGAGTTGTAGACCACCACGGAGCACGACAGCGAGGCGTTCGCGACGATCAGCAGCAGCCCGCCCAGCAGGTACCGGTCGCCGCCCAGGAAGAACATCCCGGCGGTGGCCGTCGCGCCCGTGTACGCGGCCGCCGCCAGCAGCGGCTTCTTGCGGCCGGTCCGGTCGGCCAGGGCGCCCACCAGCGGCATGATCAGGACGGCCACGATCACCGAGGCCGACACGGTGTACGCGAAGTACGAGCCCGCCCGCACCGGGATGCCCAGCGGGTGGACGTATCCGTCGGAGTCGGCGGCCGCCTTGGCCACCGCCGTCAGGTACGGCCCGAGGAACACCGTGAGCACGCTCGTCGAGTAGACCGAGCTGGCGAAGTCGTAGAAGTACCAGCCGTGCTGTTCGCGCTTGCGCGCCGCCGCCGCGGCCTCGGCCCCGGCGGCCTCCGGTCCGCCGTCCCCGGCCCCCGGTTCCGCGTCTTCCGTCGTCCGCGCACTCATCGGTGCCCCCTCGCTGGTCCCCGTACCGCTTCGGCCGCCGCCACCGGGCGCGCAGCCGTTCGGGCCGGTCAGGCCCAGGCTCCGCGCCGGTCCAGCACCGTGCGCAAGATGTCGATCCGGTCGGTCATGATGCCATCGACGCCGAGGTCCAGGAGGGCCTCCATGCGTTCCGGTTCGTTCACGGTCCACACGTGCACCTGGAGCCCCCGCTCGTGGGCCGCCCGCACGAACCTGCGGTCCACCACGCGGATGCCCGCCTGGGTCTCCGGAACCTGCGCCGCCACCGCGCCCGCGCGCAGCGCCGCGGGGATCGCGAGCGACCGCAGCCGCAGCCCGACCACCCCCGCGACCCCGTAGGAGGTCGCCAGCCGGGGGCCGGCGATCTTCTGGGCCCGGGCGACCCGGCGCTCGGAGAAGGAGCCCACGCACACCCGGTCCCAGACCCCGGTCCGCGCGATCAGGCCGACCAGCGGGTGCACGGCGGACTCGTCCTTGATGTCCACGTTCCACCGGGCGTCCGGGAACTCCTCCAGCAGGTCCTCGAAGAGCGCGAGGGGCTCGCTCCCGCCGGCCCGGACCTCGCGGATCCGGCTCCACGGCAGCTCCCGGATGCGGCCCCGCCCGTCGGTGATCCGGTCCAGGGTGGCGTCGTGGAAGGCGACCAGTTTCCCGTCGGCGCTGGCGTGCACGTCGGTCTCGAAGTACCGGTAGCCCGCGGCGGCGGCCCGCCGGAAGGCCGCGGCGGTGTTCTCCAGCCCGTCCGAGGACCCGCCGCGGTGCGCGAAGGGGATCGGACCGGGGTGGTCGAGGTAAGGGTGGGGGAGGCGTCCGTGTGTCACCGCGGCAGTATGCCCCCTGCTCCCGCCTGCGCGGGAGCGGCCCGGTGGCCGCCCGGTGAACGGCCCGCCGGCTCAGGCCCGCAGCGCCCGGGAATCGAGGCCGGAGCACACGCAGGCGGTCCGGTGGCCCGGGGCGGAGTGCTACCGGGCCACCGGGCCGGGGTGGACCGCCGCCGGCGAGGAGCGGGCGCGCCGTGTCAGGTCCGGGATGCCGCGGGGAGGAGGTCGAGGGGCATCCTCCGGACGCTGCAGGCGGGCCCGATCCCGGGGCCTCCCTGCTTCGCGCGGGGCGCTCCGTGGCACCCTGGACCCCGCAGAACCAATCCAATGCCGGCCCCCGCGGGCCGGCAGGGGCCAATTCGACGAAGGTGGACCGGACGACATGGCGCAGTGGACCTCGGCCGTCGGTGCCGCACAGCTCGGCCGGCTCATCACCTCCCAGCAGGGCCGGACCGCCCCGCCCGGCGGGCGCAAGCTGCCCGCGTACCGCACGCTCGCGGACGGGATCCGCCTGCTCGTCCTGGAGGGCCGCATCCCCGTCGCCGCCCGCCTCCCCGCCGAGCGGGAGCTGGCGGTGTCCCTCTCCGTCAGCCGCACCACCGTCGCCGCCGCCTACGAGGCCCTGCGCGGCGAGGGGTTCCTGGAATCCCGCCGGGGCGCGGGCAGCTGGACCTCCGTGCCCGCCGGCAACCCCATGCCGGCCCGCGGCCTGGAGCCGCTGCCCCCCGAGTCCCTCGGCTCGATGATCGACCTCGGCTGCGCCGCCCTCCCGGCCCCCGAGCCCTGGCTCACCAAGGCCGTCCAGGGCGCCCTGGAGGAACTCCCGCCGTACGCCCACACCCATGGGGACTACCCGGCCGGCCTGCCCGCGCTGCGCCGCATGCTCGCCGACCGCTACACCGAGCGCGGCATCCCGACCATGCCCGAGCAGATCATGGTCACCACGGGCGCGATGGGGGCCATCGACGCCATCTGCAGCCTCTTCGCGGGGCGCGGCGAGCGGATCGCCGTCGAATCCCCGTCCTACGCCAACATCCTCCAGCTCATGCGCGCCGCCGGGGTCCGCCTCGTGCCCGTCGCCATGGGTGAGGGGCTGACCGGCTGGGACATGGACGTCTGGCGCCAGGTCCTGCGGGACTCGGCCCCCCGCCTCGCCTACGTGGTCGCCGACTTCCACAATCCGACCGGGGCCCTGGCCTCCGACGAGCAGCGCCGCGCGATGGTGGAGGCCGCCCGCTCGGCCGGCACCGTCCTCGTCGCCGACGAGACCATGGTCGAGCTCCAGCTCGACCCGGCGCTGGAGATGCCCCGCCCGGTCTGTTCCTTCGACCCGGCCGGCTCCACCGTCATCACGGTCGGCTCCGCCAGCAAGGCCTTCTGGGCCGGCATGCGCATCGGCTGGGTCCGCGCGGCGCCCGACGTCATCCGCAGCCTGGTGGCCGCGCGCGCTTACGCCGACCTGGGCACGCCCGTGCTGGAACAGCTCGCGGTGGACTGGCTGATGCGCACCGGCGGCTGGGAGCGGGCCGTGGAGATCCGCCGCGACCAGGCCCGGGAGAACCGGGACGCGCTGGTGGCGGCGGTCCGCAGGGAGCTGCCGGAGTGGGAGTTCCGGGTCCCGCTCGGCGGCCTGACCCTGTGGGCCCGCGCGGGCGGGCTCTCCGGCTCCCGGCTGGCCGAGGTGGGGGAGCGGGTGGGCGTACGGGTCCCCTCGGGACCCCGGTTCGGTGTCGACGGGGCCTTCGAGGGATACGTCCGGCTCCCCTTCACCGTCGGCGGCCCGGTGGCCGAGGAGGCGGCGGCCCGGCTGGCCGCCGCGGCCCGGCTGGTGGCCACCGGAGCGGGCGGCGGCGGGGCGGAGCCGCCGCGCACCTTCGTCGCGTAGGAGCGGAAGCGGGAACAGAAGGGTCTACGGGGCGTCCGCCGGGACCTCGGGGATCTCCGAGGCGTCGATCGCCGGGCCCTGCGCCTGGGCGGGCGGCTGCACGATGTGCAGCGGCTTGCCCAGCGTGACGTGGTCCGGGGCCGGCTTGGGCGGCGCCTGCCGCTCGGGCAGCAGGTCCAGTACCGCCTGGCGGTGTCCCGGGTGGGTGGCCTCGTCGTACGGGTCCGGCGTGGCCGGGACCTGGAGCCGGTGCACGGGACCGGCGCCGAGCCGGGCGTACCCGCGCCCCGGCGGCAGTACGGCCGTCGGCGTGGTGTGCGGGGGCAGTCCCAGCACATCGGCGATCTGCTGGATCGTGGCGGCTCCGAGCACCACCCGGGCCCGCGTGTGCTGCCAGACGTAGTCGCCCAGCAGCTCCAGGTGGTCGAACTGCTCGGCCACCACCACGGTGACGTGCGCGGCGCGCCCGTGCCGCAGCGGCACCTGGAGCTGCGCGATCGGGTCGGGGGCGCCCTCGGCGGCGGCCAGGTGGGCCAGCACGCTGGGCCGGTCGAGCAGGATCCACAGCGGACGCCGGGTGTCCTCGGGCGCGGGCCGGCCGGCTTCGCGGGCCCGGTGGGTGGCGATCAGGCGCCGCTCGGTCTCGCGGGCGGCCCATTCCAGGGTGGCCAGCGCCCCGGTCGGCCCGCATTCCACGGCGAGGACGCCGGCGCGGCCGGAGAGGCAGGAGTACTCGCCGGTGCCGCCGCCCTCCACGATCAGTACGTCACCGCCGTGCCGCAGGGCCTGCAGGGCGATGGAGCGCAGCAGCGTGGACGTCCCGCTGCCGGGCTGGCCCACGGCGAGCAGATGGGGTTCGGCGGAGCGGGATCCGGTGCGCCAGATGACCGGCGGCACGTCCCGGGGCCCGTCCCCGTCGAGGACGGGCAGGGTGCGCTGCACGCTGCCGGGGTCGGTGAAGCCGAGCACGGTCTCACCCGGGGAGGTGACGAAAGGCTGGGCGGCGATGCCCGTGGGCAGCGCCGCCAGCACGCTCAGGTCGAGCTGGTTGCCCTCCTCGTCCCAGTCGAAGAGATACTCCCGTCCGCGCCCGGACTTGGCGTGCAGCAGTGCCTCGATCCGGGCCCGTGACGCGGCCTCGCCATCGGTGAAGTAGGCCGGGTAGCGGATGTGGAGCCGGGTGACGCGGCCCGCCTCGTCGAACTCGTAGCCGCTGAAGGCCTTGTCCCACTCCCCGCCGTGGGCGTAGAGGGGGCTCGGGTCCTCCGGGATGGAGAAGTACGGCACGAGTGCTTCGTAGAGGGAGCCGAGCCGTTCGGTCTCGGCATCGCTGGGTCCGGTCTTCACCGGGGTGCGGTCGCGTCCCTGCCAGGCCGCCGCCGCCATGAGGGTGATCAGGGCGGTGAGGGGGCCATAGGGGATGAGCGCGACCACGAGGACGCAGGCGGCCCCCAGGAACAGCGCGGGACCACGCTTGTCCTTGGGGGTGTCGCACCATTTGCGCCGCCCGGCCGAGGCCAGGACTCGCAGGCCGCGCCCGATGGTGAGGAGCGGATGGAGGACGTCCGTGGCGCTGTCGGCGGCCGTGCGAGCGAAGTCGCGGCCCCGGGTCAGCGACACGGTGCCGCTGCTGAGAATGCGGGGAAGTGGGCGCCGGGCCACGGGCGTCTCCTGGAGTTGTGGATGCTTCGGGTGGGTGCCGGGGCCGGGCGCTAGAGCTTGATCCCGCCGAGAAGGCTCGCGAGGCTCGCCGTGCTCGCCGTGATGCTGGGGGCGATGGCGGAGCCGGCGAGGAAGAAGCCGAAGAGCGCGCACACGAACGCGTGCGTCAGCTTCATGCCGTCCTTCTTGAAGAACAGGAAGCAGATGATGCCGAGCAGGACGACACCTGAGATGGACAGGACCATGAGTCAGCTCTCCTGGTGGGTGGGGACAGTCACCATCAGTTCTTCCAGGCTCACAGGAAGTATCAATGCGATAAAAGGTGCATACGGGTGAATCCAGCAATTTTTCACTTGACCGGCCCATCCCGGCTGGCGCGCCTGGCGGGTTGGGTGCATGCGGGCCGCAAGGTGATCATTGCCTCGGCCCGCGCCTCTCATGTGCAGGTCCGGGCGCTACTCTGGCGCTTCACCCGTACGGACGCAGTGCCGTGCGCAGCCCTGCCCGTGAAAGGCGGTACGACCGATGAGTGAGCACGTCGAGAACGGCTCCCAGGACTCCCGGGCCCCTCAGGCCCCTCAGGCATCCCAGGACTCTCCGGGCGTTCCTCCGGGCGTTGCTCCGGGCGTTCCCGACGAGGACGTCATCGAGCTGGCCACCAAGATCTTCGACCTTGCCCGCAGGGGTGAGACCGAGGCCCTCGCCGCGTACGTCGACGCGGGCGTCCCGGCGAACCTCACCAACGACCGCGGCGACACCCTCGTCATGCTCGCCGCCTACCACGGCCACGCCGAAGCGGTCGCGGCCCTGCTGGCCCGCGGAGCCGAGGCGGACCGCGCCAACGACCGCGGCCAGACCCCGCTCGCCGGGGCCGTCTTCAAGGGCGAGGAGGCCGTCATTCGCGCACTGCTCGCCGGCGGAGCCGACCCGGACGCCGGAACGCCCTCGGCGGTGGACACGGCCCGCATGTTCGCCAAGGCCGACCTGCTGGAACTTTTCGGAGCCAAGTAGTCCGCTTCTGGCCGGTCCCTGCCCGGTCCCTGCCCGGTCCCTGGCCGGTACTTGGCCGGTTCTTGGCCGGTTCTTCGGCCGGTCCAGACCTCACGGGTTGGTCACGGCGGCCTTAAATGTGGTCGCGGCGCACAAACCGCCTGGGTCATCATGGCGTCGGATTCGATTCGCGGACAGGACGGACGGGCAGGAGCGGGCAGGACACAACGGGTGTCCGACCCCCACTCCTGCCGGGGGACCGCCGCCCTGGCCGAGAAGCACCGACGAGAGTGAGAAGGCAATGGTCTACATCGAGCGGAACCTGACGGCGGACGTCCTCACATGCTGTTACGCGGCCCTGTGAATTCCGATTCCCGGTTGCGTCCCCAGCTTGATTTGAGGCCATTCCCATGTTCGAACCAGTCATAGCGCCGAGCGGCACCCTGCTCGGTCTCCTCCAGCGCGGCCGCGGCGACGGCACGCTGCACGCACTCGCGGCGCCCAGGGCCGAGGCCCTCGCGGCGCTCAACCACTGCGTGGCCGGCGATCCGCGCCAGGACTGGCAGGTCGAGAACCGCTCCCTGTACTACGCACGCTTGTACCTGGATCTCGACGGCCCCCTGGGCGAGATCGAGGCCCACCTCTTCAGCGTCGACGACCTGCTCGACGAGGACGACCACCGCACGGGCCTCGCCCTGTCCGTCCTGGGCCACCTGGCCTCGTACGGCCGGGACGACGCGCTCATGCTGCTGCGCCGGTACGCCGCCACGGGTGCCAACTGGGCCTGGGCCCTCGACGAGCTCGCCCTGCGCGACGACGACGAGGGACTGCGGTCACTGGCCGCCCCCGTCCTCGCCCGCTTCCCCGCCACCCCCGAGGGCGAGGCGCTGCTCGCCGCCGCCGTCCGCGACGCCTACGAGCCCAGGCCCTGGTGCCTGTGGGAGGAGGCGGCGCAGCCCAACGAGTACGCCGAGCGGCTGCGCGCCGCCCGGCAGCAGGGCTCCTTCGACCGCTGGCAGCGCCAGCTCACCCCGCGCGGCCCCCAGCCCGGCTGGGGCGTCCAGGCCGTCTTCGACTGGGCCGCCGACGGACTGCGCAGGGGCACCCCCCTGCACGTCCCGGCCGCCCGCTGCCTCGCCGCCGTGGCCACCCCCGAGGACCGCTCCGCGATCCTGGCGGCCGCCGCCGGCGCGTCCGGCGAGGCCGCCCGCGCCACCGCGCTGCACCACCTGGTCCTCGCCGAGCCGGAGAACCCGGCCGTACTGGACCTCATCGAAGCCGCCGGCGACGAGCCGGCCGTAGCCGCCTACGAGCGCATGTGCGGCCCCGCCGCCGTCGAACGGGCCCGGCGCTGGGTCCAGCGCCCCGACGCCCTCGGAACGGCCGCGGCGACCCTCCTGGCCGCCCGGGGCGGAGCGGGCGACGCCGCCCTCGTCCTCGGAGCCCTCCGCTCCACCGTCCGCGGCTCCGGCCCGGACGCCACCCCGCTGTTCACCCTGGTCGACGGAGCGGGCCGGCTCCGCATCGCCTGCGCCGCCCCCGTCCTGCGCCACGTCTACCGCGAGACGGCCTCCTCCGCCCTGCGCGGCCGCGCCGCGCGCGCCTTGGCGGCGACGGACCCCTCCTTCGCGGCCGGCTTCGCCGTCGAATGCCTCTGGGACTGCGAGGAGACCACCCGAGAGGTGGCCGCCCGCCATGCGGAAACGGCCGACGCCCGAGTCGCCCCGCGCCTACGCCGCCTGGCGGCAGACCCGGCGGAAGAAGAAGACGTCCAGTCGGCCGTCCGAAGCCGCATGACCCCGGAGTCAACGGTGTAACCCCCACCCCCGCCGGCGTCACCCCGGCGGGGCTGCACCTGCCAGCCCCGCCGGCGCTTGGGTTTTTCAGCCGTCCGGCGCTTGAGGACCGGGGTCCGGGGCGGGAGCCCCAGAGGGGTCCCAGAGGGGTCCCAGAGGGGTCCCAGAGGGGTCCGGGCACAGCCCGGTACCCCTTCCCCGCCCGTCCGGCGTCAGAGCCGAACGAACCGCACCGCACACCCCGGCCCCACCTGCGCCACCGCGTCGAGTGCGGCCCCCGCCACCACCCCCACCACCGGATACCCCCCGGTCACGGGGTGATCGGCGAGGAACACCACCGGCTGCCCGTCCGGCGGCACCTGCACCGCACCCAGCACCATCCCCTCGCTGGGCAGCTCCCGCTCAAGCTCCCCGCCCCCCGCCCCACCCCGCGCGCGCACCAGCGCCGGCCCCTCCGTGCGCAGCCCGATGCGGTTGGACGCGGCCGAGACCCGGTACGTCGCCCGCAGCAGCCGCCCCGTCACCGATTCCGCCGTGAACCAGTCGGCCCGCGGCCCCAGCCGCAGCGGCAGCACCAGCTCCGAAGGCGGACCCGGCGCCGCCAAAGCATCGACCCCGGCCACCGGATCCGGCCCGGCCGCGCCCACCGGCAGCAGCGCCCCCGCCGCCAGGACCGGCGGGCCGAGCCCCGACAGCAGATCGGTCGAGCGACTGCCCAGCACCGGCTCGACCGCGAAACCTCCCCGCACCGCGACGTAGCCGCGCACCCCCGACTCCGCCCGGCCCACCTCCAGCTCCGCCCCGGCGCGCAGCAGAACAGGCGCGCCCCAGGCCGCCGGGCGCCCGCAGACCCGTACCGCGCACGGCGCCCCGGTGACCGCCACCGTCACCGCGCCGCCCACCGCCCGCAGCCCCACGCCGTCCACGGTCGTCTCCAGGACGGCCGCCCCGGGCGGATTGCCGAGCAACCGGTTCGCCAGCCCCCGCGCGCCCGAGTCGAGGGCCCCCGACCGGGGGACGCCGAGGTGGGCGTACCCGGGCCGCCCCAGATCCTGGACGGTGGTCAGCGCACCCGCCCGCACGACCTCCAGCCCCCTCACAGCGCGGCCCCCGCTCCGACCGGGGCGAACCGCACTCGCGCCCCGGGCACGAACAGCGCCGCCGGCTCGCGTGCCGGGTCCCACAGCACCGCGTCGGTGGACCCGATGAGCTGCCAGCCGCCGGGGGAGGAGCGCGGGTAGACCCCCGCGTACTCGCCCGCGAGGGCCAGCGAGCCCGCCGGTACCGCCGTACGGGGCGTCGCGCGCCGGGGCAGGTGGAGGCGGGCGGGGAGTCCCGTGAGGTAGCCGAAGCCCGGGGCGAAGCCGCAGAACGCCACCCGGAAGGTGATCGCGCCGACGATCCCGGGCACCTCGCCGGGGGCCACCCCCCACAGCCCGGCCACCTCCGCCAGGTCCGGGCCGTCGTAGCGCACGGCGACCGTCACCGGGGGCGGCCCGTCGGCCGGCGCGAGCGGGGGGATCCGCCAGCGGGCGATCCGGGCCGCGAGGGCGCGCGGCTCCCGTACCCCGTCCAGCAGGACGGTCCGCGCCGCCGGCACGATCTCCCGTACGCCGTCCAGCTCGCCCGCGTCCCGGCGGCGCAGCAGCTCCGCGTGGAGCGCGGCCACCTCCTCGGCGGAGTCCACTTCCAGCAGCAGCGCGTCGGCGCCCGCCTCCAGCGCCCTCACGCGAAGGCCTCCACCCGGACCCCGGCCCCGCCGAGCGCCCCGCGCACGCGCCGGGCCAGGTCCGCGGCGCCCGGGGTGTCCCCGTGCAGGCACAGGGAGCGCGCGGCCACCGGGATCCGGGAGCCGTCGGCGGCCGTCACGGCGTGCCCGGCGGCCATGTCCACCGCGCGGGCCACCACCGCGTCCGGGTCGTGGACCACGGCGCCCGGCTCGCCGCGCGGTACGAGGGTGCCCGCCGGGGTGTAGGCGCGGTCGGCGAAGGCCTCCGGGACGCCACGCAGCCCGGCCCGCTCCGCCGCGTCGAGCAGCAGCGAGCCGGGCAGCCCGAGCACCGGGAGCCCGCCGGGACCGGCCGCGAGCAGCACGCCGGCCACCACGGCGCCGGCCTGGTCCTCGTCGCGGACGGTGCGGTTGTAGAGCGCGCCGTGCGGTTTCACGTAGGACACCCGGGACCCGGCGGCCCGCGCGAAGACCTCGAGCGCCCCGATCTGGTAGGCCACCTCGTCGGCCAGCTCACCGGCCGGCACGTCCATGGAGCGGCGGCCGAAGCCCGCCAGGTCCCGGTACGAGACCTGCGCGCCGATCCGTACCCCGCGCGCGGCCGCCAGCTCGCAGACGCGGCGCATGATGGACGGGTCGCCGGCGTGGAAGCCGCAGGCGACGTTGGCGCTCGTGACGACGGACAGCAGGGCCTCGTCGTCGGTCAGTGTCCACCGTCCGAAGCCTTCGCCGAGGTCGGCGTTGAGATCGATCACGGGTCCGGCCGCCGGGGTGCCCGGCGTGATCATGGAAGCCATGCGGTGAGCGTAGAACAGGCCGCGGACCCCCTGCGGGCGGCCGGTCGGGAGGATCGGGCGAACCATCCCGTTTGGGATGTTGTCAGGGTCAGCGCCTAGTCTTTGTCCGTGACTCTCCCCGCCCCGGCGAAGACCCTTCCCTCCCCGGCGTCGGGCCCGGCCGCCGACGAGGGCCTGGCCCGGCGGCTGCGCGCGCTCGCCTGCACCGCCCCGCTCCACGACCTCGACGTGCGCAAGGCCAATCTGGCCGGCGAGTACGGGGTCTACGCGATGGCGGAGGTCGCGCTCGCCGCGATCGACCTGGTCACGCTCAACATGGACTTCGACACCGGCGCGGACCACGAGCAGATAGTGGCCCGCCTGCTGCCGCGCGTCGCCGCCCAGGCGCCGGCGCGCCCCGCGGCCGAGCACGAGCGGGTGGCCCGCTGGGTGCTGGAGAACCTGATCAACGTCGGCAGCGTGGACCGCGGATTCCGCGCGATCTACGGCACGTTCGGCCCGGACGGGGTGTACGTCCGCCGCGACTACGACTTCAAGCTCATCGAGGAAGTCCCGGGATACGGCGGCGCGGTGTACCTGCGCACGACGGACGAGGCCGTCAACGTCCTGGTCGGCGCCCTCGACACGGACGTCACCAGCGCGCAGATCGCCGCCGAGGTCAAGCTGGAGGTGCTGATCAGCCGGGGCCGGCTCGCCGACGCCCAACTCGCCGCCGAACAGGCCCGCTACCGCACCGTCCAGTACGCCGAGACCCTGCGCCGCACGCTGGACGCGACCCGGCGCAACGTGCGGGCGGTGGACTGGCTGGTGACGGTCCCCGACATGATCGCGGAGGCCCTCGATCACGTCGCCGACCGCTACCGCCACGAGAACGCGATCCTGACCAACATCCGCAAGGCCCGTGACGAGGCGGAAGAGCCGGACAACAAACGGCGCGCCGCCGAACTGGTCGACATCGTCAAGGACTGCATCCGCCGCCACACCCAGCTCCAGTCCCGGCTCCTGGACGCCGGACCGCTCTTCCGCGCCGAACAGGACCGCCAGGCCTTCGCGGCCCCCGCGCCGCGCTCCGGCATCGACCTGTACGGACAGCTCGTGGCCCCCACGCTGCCGCTTCCGGTCGCGTCGGCCATCCGGGTCACGGACGCCTTCTTCGCGTCGGGCGCGGGCCTGCGCACCCCCGTCTCGGTCCGCGTCGCGGACCTGGTGGAGATCCTCCTCACCCCGCCGGTGGAGCGTGAGCACCTGGGTCTGGAAATGCCGGAGCCGGACCTGATCGCCACCCCGGACGACAGCCGCTTCAGCGAGGAGCAGCTCGCCGCCGCGATGACACTCCTCGAACTCCCGCACGACGCCCCGCGCCGCCTGTCCGGCCTCCTGGCGGAGGCCCGCCGCTCCGACCCGGACCTGCCCTACCTGGTCGCCCTGCTGGCCGTCCACGCCGCGAGCCCGGCGGTGGGCACGGCGTACCGCCAGGGCGAGGAGCGGCTCCTCTTCGCGGTGGACGACGGCACGGAACTCGAGGACCCCGAATTCGGCGGCGCGGACCTGATCGTCGGCACCGCCCTGCTGGACGCGGCAGCCATGACGGCGGACCGCACGGAGGCGGCATGACCCGGCCCATGCCCTCGCCCTGGCCGGGCGACGAACCGGGCCCCTGCGGAGCCGTCCGCTACGGAGCCGTCCGCTACGGTGCGGCTCCGTACGGTGCGGCCTCGTGTGGTGCGGCCTCGTGTGGTGCGGCTCCGTGTGGTGCGGCCTCGTGTGGTGCGGCTCCGTGTGGTGCGGCTCCGTGTGGAGTGGCCTCGTGTAGTGCGGCCTCGTACGGAGCGGCCCCGTGGGGAGCAGCTCCCCACGGAAGGGCCCTGCACGGAAGGGCCCCGTGTGGACCGGCCCTGCAGCGAGCGGATCCCCGCGGTGCGGGCCGTACGCATGCGCACCGCCATGCGGCCATGCCGGGCGGTTCTGCCGCGCGGGGCGCCGGCCGTACGGTCCCGCTCGGTCGAGGCGTTGCTTCGAGCTCCGTTCGTACGGCCGCGTCCGGCCGGGGCCGGGAACTTGCCCGGGTGGACGGCCGAGCGGCCATGGTCCTCGGCGGCAGCATCCCTGAGGCCCGTCGCCCCGCACCCGACGGGGCCCCGGCCCCGAACGTCGTCCAGTGCCCGGGTGTCCCGTCCCCGACGCGGGTGACGACCCCCGTCACCAGGGCGGAGCCCCTGGTGACACCGTCCCACCCGGGGGTGTGGGGGCTCGCCCCTGCTTTCGGGAAGGGGCGGGGTGGGGGAAAACTCCTTGCTGCCGGGCCTGCCGGGCCTGCCGGGCCTGCCGGGCCTGCCGGGCCTGCCGGGCCTGCCGGGCCTGCCGGGCCTGCCGGGCCTGCCGGGCCTGCCGGGCCTGCCGG